>JBIKKQ010000005.1:0-55188 GCA_044360305.1 Pirellulales bacterium | reverse complement strand
GGCCGTCCGGACCGCAGCAGCGCGGCGGCGAGGCCGCCGACGAGCGTGCTGACGACGAGCGCGGCGAGGCTCAGGGCCACCGTCATCAGCCAGCCGTGGAGGAGTTTCTCCCGGTACTCCCACACGCCCGACCAGTTCCAGGCGACGTTGACCCGCACTGCCGCCAGGGCCACGGCTGCGCCGAGCGCGGCGAGGACGATCGAGGTGGCGAGCCAGCGGGGCATGCCGGGAGGATACCATGATGCAGACGGTCGCAGCGGACGAGCGTGTCGATCGTCGTGCCGCCCGCGGGCCCGGGGCCCGAGATCGTGCGTCGAGACAACGCCAATCGCGCCCTGCGTCCCCAGGGGGACGTCGTTTGCCACTCGACCTGAAGCGGGCAACAGAGGGTGAACCAGCCCCGGCGCCACGAGCGATTCGGACTCGGTGTCAACGTCCGGCATCGCCCAGCCTGGTTCGTCGTGGGCTACTCGCGCCAGTGAAGCCAGGGCGTCGAACTCGTATACGGCGTCACACCAGCCACGAACGCGACCGCCCCCAAGGCGGGGACAGTTCACACGGCGACGGAGCAGCCTGCGAACCACGCGTCATGGAATGCGTTGAACACAGGGCTTTCGACGGCGCGCGAAACGCGGTTGCGAAAGCACCATCGGACAGACTATACCGTGCGGCTGCGGGACACCCACCGCATCCCTCCCGGCAACGCCCACCCCATAGAAATGGCATCCCATGCTCCGGCACTTTCCTGCCCGTTACCGTCGGCTTTCAGTGTGCGGTCTGGTCGCGTTCGTCGTCGGCACTGTGGCGACGCCGGCGCTGGCTCAGTCCGACCCCCTGACGCTCGTGTTCGACACGACGCACCTGGGCACGTTCCCGACGGTGTCGGGCTCGAACTTCGGCGTCTGGTCCAGCGGCAGCACCGTGGCCGACGCCAACATCTACGTCAGCTTCCAGTGGTCGAATGCGGGGCAGTTTTCCGGAGTGCTCTCGCCGACGGTTTCATCGACGAACTTTTTCGCCGTGATCGGCAACACGGGCACGACGCTCAAGTGGGTGGGAACCAGTCACACCGGCACGGGGCCCCAGTGGAGCGGCGGCTCTTGGTACGTGAACGATGCGCCGGCGGGTTCGACGGGCATGAGTCCCGCCTTCAGCGTCGCGCAGATGAACTCGGGCACCGGGACGAAGATCTACACGACCTACGGAAACAACATGTACATCGAGTATGGAAAGAACTCGATCAGCGGCACGACCCCGCCCGCCACCGGCGTCACGCAGGCCCGGTACACGGACGTCGAATGGACGTTCGTGACCGGGAGCAGTTTCAACAACCTCGACCTGACGAGCATCAACAATGCCGGGGCGGCGTTGAGGGTGTCGTATTCGGGCTCGGCCCACTCCGCAGCGGTGGGCTTTACGGCCTTCACCAGCGACATGCTTCCCGCCCTGGGGGGCATCAATCCGACCCAGGTGTTTGCGGCCGCAACCGCGTCGGGTTCGCTCGGCACGGGGGCTCCTCCGCCCGCATACATCGCCGGCGTGCCGCAGGGGGCGACGATCCCGCCGGGATCGAGCTTCTACGCCGCGTACCCGGCCTATATCGCGACCGTGCTGTCGGGAAGCTCCGAGGCGGTGAAAAGCCCGTTGCTGACGAATCAACCGGGAGGCGCGAATCCGGCCGCGGCGGCTCTGCAACAGGCCCAGGGCTTCACGGGCCCCAGTGGCTCGGAGCAGGTCGCCATGTTTTTCCGGCCGACATTCACGTCAGCCAACGAGAGTTACGACATCACGTTGACCGGATCGATCGCCGCGACAGCCTCCGGGGGAGCGACGAAGTGGTACGGCACCGGCCCCACTCCGCTCACGATCAATATCTCGAACGCCTTCAGCGGCTCCGCGAACATGGGCTTCTACGGCTATCTGGCCAATGGAAACGTCAATAATGCCAGCGTGACGCTCGGTGGGGACGCGAGCGGGACGACCGGCTGGCAGGCCTTCTCCAACGACTTCTGGCAGGGTGGTGGAAACAATGGGGGCACGGGAAATCAGGGGGGGCCAAGCCCGACCATCGCCACCGGATCCAGCAGCAGCGATTCCGCTGTGTACGGGCAGATCGTCCAGCGGGCTTTGGGAGATCTCCAGCAACTGCTGATGGTCGGAGCGTTCGGAAATGAAACCGCCGTCAGCCTGCCAGCCGTGCCGCTGGCCGGCGGGAGCACGCCCCAACCCGGCTTTGAGGCGTACTCGGGCCCCCTCGGTGGTGCCCCCTCCCAGAACGTCTGGTCGGCTAAGTCCAACGCCTACCTGAACACGGGAACGAGCGGCTTCAATACGTTCGGCCAGTGGATATGGCGAAACTCCGAAAGCGTCCTCAACGGCACCATTTCGACGGGGGCCATCTACTCCAATCCGTACGACGACCGGTTCAACCAATACGCGTCCAGCGTGGCGATCAACATGGACGCGAGCGGGGGCACGCTCACCGTGCAGCTGCGCGAGATCAACGCGGTCCCCGAGCCCCCGACCGTCGCCCTGCTGGGCATCGGCGCGGTTGCGGTCGGCGGGGTCACCTGGCGGGTGCGCCGGCGCCGACGGGCTGCGGGCCGCGTCAGAAGAAGAACGGGATCGCGCGGGCCTTGAAGTAGGCCTTCTCTTCGGCGAGGAACTCGTCGCCGAGCCGCTCGAAGCCGCCGGCGGCGCGAAACGTCTCCAGGAACTCGTTCACCCGGTGCCGGAGGGCGTCGTCGCCGGGCCGCAGGCCGACCGCCCACGATTCCTCGCGGAATGGCGCCAGCACGGCCCGCGTCGCGTCGGGATGGCGCTTGTGATGCTGGTAGATCGAAAGCGGATCGTAGATGAAGGCGTCGGCCTTGCCCTGGGTGACCTCGAGGGCCGCGGCCGACTCACGGTCGAGCACCAGCAGCCGGGCCTTCTTGATCGCGGTGGCGGCGTACTGGTGCCCGGTCGTCCCCTTCTTCACGGCGATCACCCGGCCGGGGGCGTCGAGGTCGGCCGCGGTCGCGACCGGTGACTTCGTCGCCACGAGGAGCGCCAGGCCCGTCTTCAGGTACGGCTCCGAGAAGGCGATCGTCTTCGCCCGCTCGGGCGTGGCGGTGAGCGACGAGATGATGCAGTCGATCTTGCCCGTCCGCAAAGCGGGGATCAGGCCGTCGAAGGGAATGTTGTCGATCACGACCTCGCGGCCGAGGTGCTTCCCGAGCGCCTCGGCGAGCCGGACGCTCACGCCCGTCGGCCGCCCCTGCTTGTCCGTCATCTCGAACGGCGGATAGGAGAGCTCCATGCCGACCCGCAGGGGCGGCTCGGCCGCGCGACTGCCCGCCGGCAGGGCGGCCGCGAGGATCCAGAGGACGAGGATCCAAACAAGAAGCCTGCGCACGATGGGGATCTCCGCGGGAAGAGTGGATGGGACCGGCCCCGTCGCCGATCGGCGATTGTAGCCGCCGGCGGATCAGGCCGCCGTCCGGGCCGCGAGCGTCGTCTCGGGCAACGGCTCGACCGGCTCGAGCCGGCCCCCCGTGCCGATCACGTAGGTCCGGCCGCGCCAGGTCACCGTGCGGACGGCGAACGAGGCGAACCAGCCGAGAAAGTACAGGGCGTCCTTGAGGGGAATCGCCGCGGCGTGCCGCGGGGCGAGGGGCACGCCGCGGAGCAGCCGGGCGGCCGAAATCTCGAGGCCGATCTTGGTCGCCGCCAGCAGCAGCACCCACGGGGCATGGTCGGTGGCGAGGAGCAGGAACGCCCAGGGGAGCGGATTGAGCAGCAGCTCCAGCGGGTAGGCCCACGGGCAGATCCGCCGGCGCAGGCCGGAATGTCGCAGGTGCCGCTGCACGAGGCCGCGCCACGACCAGTCGCGATGCACGATCCGCACCGGCACCGGCGCCAGCCGCAGCCGCCAGCCGGCGCCGGCCACGAGCCGGGAGAGGACAAAGTCGTCGGCGCCATGGTCGCGAACGCCGGCGAAGCCGCCGATGTCGTCGAGGGCGCGGCGCCGAACCCACTGCCCCTTGGCGTTGACCGCATGCTGCCCGGCCACCAGCGCCGCGCCGATCGAGAGCAGGCCGGCCAGCTCCGTGTAGTGGAGGTTCTCGATCGCGGCCGGCAGCGTCCGCTCGCCGATGCCGACCACCGGCTGGTAGGCCATGCCGACCCGCGGGTCGGCGAAGCAGGGGAGCACCCGGCCGATCTCGTCGGGGCGGATGCGGACGTTGCTGTCGGAGAGCAGGATCAGGTCGTGCCGGGCGTGCGGCAGGAGCGCCTCGAGGAGCCCGACCTTCGGGCTGGCCGCGTCGCTGTCGACCCCCGCCACGATCGCCACGTCGCGGTCGGGATGCTGCCGGGCGAGCCGCCGGACCAGCGTCAGGGCCGGGTCGTCGGGATCGGCCGCGCCGAAGACGAGCTGCACCGGCTCGTGCGCGACGTGGAAGAACGAGAGCAGGTTGGCCTCGAGTTCTTCGTCGGCGCCGCACAGCGGCTTGAGGATCGTGACCCCGGCGGGATCGGCGGCCGGTGGTCGCCGGGCCGCGGCGCGGCTCCAGCAGACGGTCACCAGCCAGGCCGTGACGTACAGACCGAAGCCCGCGGCGCAGATGGCGAGCAGGCAGGCGATCGGGGCGGTCATCGTCGGACACTGCGCGGGAGCGGGAGCGTTGCGACCTTCGGGCCGGGCCCTTTTTCTTTCCCCCGGCCCGCGTCCACGACTGCGAAGCGTAGCGACGGACCGGGAAGGGCTCAACGCCAGCCGGCGGCCGGCGCGCGGGCGGCCTACGGCGCGGCCTCCGTGAACGGCCCCTCGAGGACCGCCTCCAGCCGGTCCCGGCGGCCCGCGGCGTCGATCACGACCTTGGCCTGGTCGAGCAGGTCGGCCGGAAACGTCCACGCCGCCCGATCATAGCCCGGTGCGGCGAGGTTCACGGTGAGTCGGGGGGGGATCTCACGGGAGGTCTCGCCGACCGGGATCGTCGCCGGGTCGGTGCCGGCGAGGATGTCGCCGGCGGTCCGCCCCGCCAGCAGGCCGACCTCGCGGAAGTCGAAGCCGACGTCGAACAGCGTGCCGCGATCAGGGGCGCCGGGCACCACCGTGAACACCGGAATCCGGGCCTTGGCCGCGGTCGCGACCAGCGAGTCGATGACGCTGGACACGGTGGTGTCGCCGGGCACGAAGATCGCCTCGGCGCCGCGGGAGATCGTCGCCTGCACCGCCTCGATCACCCCCGAGGAGTTCTCCACCGCGGCCTCGAGCAGTTCGATCCGCCGGGCCGCGCACGACGCCCGGGCAAGCTCCATGAACCGGCGCGAGTTGCTCTCGGAAGGGTTGTGGGCCACGCCCACCCGGCGCAGCGTCGGGTTGACCTGCTGGAGGATGCGGAACGTCGCGTCCACGGGGGCGAGGCTGCCGTAGCCGACGAGGTGCGGGGGATGGACGAGCGGGTCGGCGCGGTCGATCCCCACCCCCGCCGAGCAGGGATCGGCGACCGCCGCGAAGACGTGCCGGATCCGGCCGCGCCTGTTCGCCGTTGCCACCGCCTGCAGCGACGGCGTGCTCGACGTGAGCGTTAGGTCGAACGGCCCGTTGACGATCTCCCGCGCGATCGCGTTGGCCTGGGCCGCGTCCCCCTCGGCGTTGAACCGGCGGATCGTCACGGTCCGGCCGTCCACGAAGCCGCGTTCGGCGAGCCCCTCGATCATGCCGCGGACCGCGTCGTCGAGCACCGCCGTGCTCACCTGCTGGAGCACCGCCACGGCCGGCAGCCGCCGGGCCGCGGCGCCGCGGTCGGTGACGAGGAGCAGCGCCGAGGCGCCGCCGAGGAGCGCGAGCGTGGGGAGACACTGGCGAAGGAACGATACGGACATGGGATGGGCTCCCCTCAGGCGTAGCGGGCGGCGAGCGTCCGAGCGGCGACGTCGTCAAGCTGGTCGGCACGGCGCAGGCGGTCGAAGCGGTCGGCGAGGTCGTCGGCGCCGAGCCGGCGCTTGGCGGCCCCGCTGACGTCGATCGCCAGCCGGCCGCGGTGCACGAGCAGCAGCCGGTCGCCGAGGGAGGCCGCCTGGGCGAGCGAGTGGGTCACCATCAACGCGGTGAGATTGCCTTCGCGGACGAGCCGGGCCGTGGCCTGGACCACGCGGTCGGCCGCGGCGGGATCGAGGGCGGCGGTGTGCTCGTCGAGGAGCAGCAGTTCGGGCCGGTGCCAGGTCGCCATCAACAGCGTGACGATCTGCCGCTGGCCGCCCGAGAGCGAGCCGATCGGCTGATCGAGACGGCTCTCCAGGCCGGGGACGATGGCGGCCAGCCGGGCGGCGGCCTCGGCCCGCAGCCTGCGGTTCGTGGCCCAGCCCAGCCCGGCGGGCCGGCCGCGACAGGCGGCCACCGCCAGGTTTTCGATCACGGTCAGGCTCCCAGCGGTGCCGGCCCGCGGATCCTGGAACACGCGGCCGATGAGGGCCGCCCGGCGGTGCTCCCGCCAGGTCGTGATGTCGTGCCCGGCGAGGTGGATGCTGCCGCCGTCGAGCCGAACCGTGCCGGCGATCGAGCCGAGCAGCGTGCTCTTGCCCGAGCCGTTCGTGCCGACGACGACGACGAACGTGCCACGCGGCACCGCCAGCGAGATGCCGTCCACCGCGTGGACGAGCGGTCCACCGGGGGCGGTGAAACTGACTCGGGCCGACCGCAGTTCGAGCAGCGGCGCGTCGTCCGCCGCAGCCGCCGCGGCGGGACGGGGTGGGTTCGGCGTCGCGGTCATCGGGCCACCTGTCGCGGACTGCGGACGAGGAACCGGGGGGCGACGAGGGCCGCGAGTACGACCGCCGCCGTGGCCGCCTTGAGCCAGTCGGGATGGAGGCCGGCGCGGAGCGCCGTGGCCACCAGCAGCCGGAAACTGACGCTGCCGGCCACCGCGGCCAGCAGGGCGCCGCCGAGCCGCACCTGGCCGACGAGCGCGCCACCGAGGAACACGCTCGCCATCCCCCAGACCACCATGCCGATCCCCATCTGCACGTCGGTGAACCCCTGGTACTGGGCGACGAGGGCGCCGGCCAGGGCCGTCAGCGAATTGGCCACCGCCAGGCCGGCCACGGTGAGCAGGCCGGTGTCGCGGCCGAGCGCCCGGGCCATGGTCGGCGTGTCGCCGCCGGCCCGCATCGCCGTTCCCAGCCGGGTGCGGAAGAACGTCCACAGGGCGGCGATCGCCGCGCCCGCGAGCGCCGCCACGAACAGCATCCGGGCCAGTTCGCCTGCCACTTCCGCCGAGCAGCCGCAGGCCGCGAGCGGCGGGGCGAGCAGGCTTTCGGCCCGGTCGAGGAGCGTCACCACGCCGGACAGCGGCACGTTGCTGCGGCCGAGCACGACAAGGTTCACGCTGGCGAGCGTCGTCGTCATGAGGATGCCGGCGAGCAGCGGCTCGATGCCGAGGAAGGCGTGGAGCAGGGCGGTGCAGCCGCCGGCCACGCCCCCCGCGGCCAGCGCCCCGAGCGTGGCCAGGGCCGGATCGACGCCGGCCGTGAGCAGCACCGCCGCGACGACCGCCCCGAGCGTGAACGAGCCGTCGGTGGTGATGTCCGGAAAGGAAAACAGCCGGTAGCTGACGAATACGCCGAGCGCCACGAGGCCGAGCGCCAGGCCGAACGTCCAGGTCGAGAGCAGCGTGATCATCGGGCCTCCTGCGCGTCAACGGCGAGCGGTGCGAACCAGCAGCCGCCGCGCACGAACTCCGACTCGCCACTCCCGAGGATCGGCTGCGGATCGGCGACGAGGTGCATCACGGCCAGCGGTGCGGACGCCGCCAGGGTGTCGATCGTGGCGGCGTAGTCGAGAGGGCCGCGCCGCAGCGGATGGAGCGGAAACACCGTGGCATGCAGATGGCCGTGAAGATTGCTGGCGGCGTCGAGCGGCCGGACGAAGTCGCCGAGCGGTCCGGCGGGCATGCCGCGGGTCGCGACGCCGGCCACGAGGGCGGTGCGCCGGGCGTGGACCGGTTCGCGCGAGAAGCAGAGCCAGCGGGCGGCGACGTCCCGATCTCCGGCCCACGGGTGATCGGTCGCCGTCGCCTCCGCCAGCGGCCGGATCAGTTCCACGGCGACGAGGCCATGCACCTCGGCGGCGATGACGACGCCGACCACGGCGGCGCCGGCCTGGTCGAGGATCGCGTCGAGCAGCGGGCCGAGCCCGATGGCCGCACCGTCGAGGGCTTCAAACCCCGTCCGTCCTCCCGGCACACCCTGCCAGACGAGCCCGGAAACGAACGCGGCGTCGGCGACGAGGTCGCCGCTGCCGACCAGGTAATCCACGGTGGCGAAGGGCTGCGGTGGCCGATGGAAGACGGCGCCGCCGACGGCGAGCAGCTCGCCGGCCCGGTCGGCTGTGGCCGCCGTGTCGCCGAGCGCTGCCAGCCCCACCGCGCAGGCGTGCCTTGGCAACGACCGTCGCACCGCCTTCGGCGCCGGCGGTCGCTCCGTCCCCGGGCGGAGACCGCCGACGAGCGCACCACGCAGCGGTCCGCCGGAGGGCGGTTCGAGCCCCACGAGTTCGAAGCCGGACAGTCGCAGGGTCGTCGGCCGCGGCGCGGCCTGCGGCCCGCCCGGGGCTGGTCGTCCGAAGCCGGCGCCGGTCTGCGCGGGGGCCATCAGGATCGGTGTCAGCCGGGTGAGGTCGAGCACCTTGCGCACCGGGTCGCTGGCCCGCACGATCAGGCAACTGCCACCGGCCTGGGCGGCGGCCCGTTGGTTCTCGAACAGGCCACGGATCCCGGCCGAACTGAGGAAGGAGATGGCGGTGAAGTCGAGGGCCACCGCGTGGGCGCCCCGGCGCAGTTCCTCCTCGACCGCGCGGCCCAGTTCTGCGGCCGAGTCGGCGTCGAGCCGGCCGGCGACCGTGAGCACGACCTCCTCGCCCCGCTCCTCCCGCGCGATCGTGATGTCCATGACGTCTCGTCGGCCTCGGTCCCCGGGGCCGGAGCGACCGCGGTCTTCGCCGCCGGTTCCGACACCAATCCTCATGCTACCCGACCGCCGGATTCGCGAGCGGCCGACCCTGTTCCCGACCGGTTGCGGCGTGCGGGTTTTGGCCGCGTCACGGAGGCCGGGGTATGCTCTGGCGGGCTTCCGACAACGTGGCCGGTGGCCAGGCTCAGGCCCCTTTCATCCCCCCACGGCGGCCCAAACACTCGATGGTTTCAGACAACCGCACCCAAGCCCCGGCCGGCCCGATCTATCGCGGTCCGCTCCCCGCCGTCGCCACGGTCGAACGCGTGCCCGTGACGGTCTACGACGCGGCCGGCGACGCGAGCCGGGCGGTGGCCCGCGAAATCGCCGACCTCGTTTCCACGCGGGCCGCCGCGGGCCGCCGCGCGGTCCTCGGGCTGGCCACGGGCAGCTCGCCGGTAGGGGTGTACCGCGAGCTCGTGAGACTGCATCGCGAGCAGGGGCTGTCGTTCCGCAACGTCGTCACGTTCAACCTCGACGAATACTGGCCGCTGGCCCCGGACGCCCCGCAGAGCTACCACCGCTTCATGCGCGAGCAACTCTTCGACCACATCGACATCGACCCGGGTGCGATCCACATTCCCGACGGGCTGGTATCGCGGGCGGGGCTGCTCGACGCCTGCTCCCGCTACGAGGAACAGATCCGCGCGGCGGGCGGGATCGACCTGCAGCTGCTGGGGATCGGCCGCACCGGGCACATCGGCTTCAACGAGCCGGGCAGCCCGGTCGAGAGCCGGACCCGCCTGATCACGCTCGACCAGGTCACGCGGGCCGACGCGGCGGGGGATTTTTCCGGCGAGCGCAACGTGCCGCGGCAGGCGATCACGATGGGGGTGGGCACGATCCTCGAGGCTCGGCGGATCGTGCTCCTCGCCTTCGGCGAGCACAAGGCGCCGGTGGTCCGGCGGGCCGTGGAGCAGCCGCCCGACGTCCTCGTGTCGGCGAGCATGCTGCAGCGGCACCCCGATGCCCGGTTCGTGCTCGACCGGGCGGCGGCGTCGCGGCTGTCGCGGTTCGAGTCGCCATGGCTCGTGGGGCCGCTGGAGGCGATGGGGCTCGAGTGGACCGCGGCACTGACGAAGCGGGCCGTCATCTGGCTGGCCGTCACGGTCGGCAAGCCGATCCTCAAGCTGGTGGACGAGGACTACAACGAGCACGGCCTGCAGGACCTGCTCTCGGCCCGGGGCCGGGCCTACGACATCAACATCGAGGTCTTCCGGGGGATGCAGGACACGATCACCGGCTGGCCGGGCGGCCGGCCGGGCCGGCCGCGGCGGGTGCCGGGCGTGGCGCCGGCCCAAGCCGACGAGTTCCCCAAGCGGATCGTCGTCTTCAGCCCGCATCCCGACGACGATGTGATCGGCATGGGGGGCACGCTCGTCCGACTCTGCGAGCAGGGGCACGAGGTGCACGTCGCCTACCAGACGAGCGGCAGCGTGGCGGTGTGGGACGACTCCGCCGAGCGGCACGTGGACTTCGCGGCGGAGTTCTGCCGGTCGTTCGGCATGGCCGCCGAGGCTGGCCCGATCGTCGAGCGGATTCGGGCGAGTCTCCGCTCCAAGGGGGGCGGTGGCGGTGATCCGGCCGAGGTCCGGGCGGTCAAGGGGCTGATTCGGCGGACCGAAGCCCGGGCGGCGGCCCGCTACTCGGGCGTCGTGCCGGAACGGATCCACTTCCTCGATCTGCCGTTCTACGAGAGCGGCACGATCCGCAAACGACCGGTCGGCCCGGAGGACGCGCGGATCGTGGGCGAGCTGCTCGATCGTGTCCGGCCGCACCAGATCTACGCCGCCGGCGACCTGGCCGATCCCCATGGCACGCATCGGGTCTGTTTCGGCCTGATCGAGGCGGCGGTCGAGTCCCGGGCCGACCGGCCGTGGGCGGAGCACTGCGAGGTCTGGCTGTATCGCGGCGCCTGGCAGGACTGGGAGCCGGACGAGATCGACATGGCGGTGCCGCTGTCGCCCGACGAGGTGGAACGCAAGCGACTGGCGATCTTCAAGCACGAGAGCCAGAAGGACCGGTCGCTGTTTCCCGGACCGACCGACGCCCGGGAGTTTTGGCAGCGGGCCGAGGACTGCACCCGGGGCATGGCCCGGATCTACGACAAGCTCGGCCTGCCCGAATACGAGGCGATCGAGGGTTTTGCCCTGCAACGTCGCGATCGTGCGGGCGGGTAGCCGAGCGGGGGATCAGTAACCGGACACCATCACGCCGTCGTTGTCGCGAACCAGCCTGTCCCAGGTCCCGTCGGTAGCGCCCTGGTTGCCCATGTTGGGGGCTCCCGCGACCTGCTTGCCGACGATGTCGGCCTCGGTCACCTCACGGCGGGAAATGTCGCCGTTGATGGCCCGAACCGAACCGTCGCACATCGCGACCATGAGCACGGAGCCGTGGTTCGACTGGGCCCGCATGGAGGAACATTCCGCCGGCTTCGGCTGCGACTGGAACATGAACGTGTTGGCGTACATGACATCCACCGAGCCATTGGCCTCCCACTCGATGGCGAAGTTGTGTGTCCACGGCTTCCAACTCACCTCGGTCGGCACTGGCATCGACATTCTCCGCGAGGAGTAGGTGGTGCCGCTCGCGTGCGTATGGGGCTGGATGGCCAGATCGTATCGTTGCGTGTACGACCACGGGTCGAAGGTCGAGGGCAGCCACATATCGACGGTGTTCACCAGCCTGGGGCTGCTCCAGAAGGCCAGCCTCGCGATGTCGATGGAGGTGGGGGCGCTGCCCGCGCCAGAACCGGTCATTTGCACCAACGTGGTGCAATACCGCATTGCCTCGGTCAGCAGGATCGTGGACGACTGGCCATCGCTGATCTGGTCCAATCTTTTCCCTTCGCCCCAGACGCGGTACCGTCCCCAACCGGCGGGGCTGTCGGCCGTGGGCGCACCGCTGCGGATAGTGACGAGACCTTCCGTACGATCGACCGAGTTGAACGCGAACGGGTTGACCATGTAGTTGGTCGTCGACCAGCCCCGGCCCGCCAGCCAGGGCAGCATGCGGGACGATTCGATCACGCTGTTGTCCCCCTTGCAGACGGTGATCGGGACGCGAATCGTCTCCTGGGCAGCCGGGTAGCCCCTGCCGAACGAGGTCGATCCCGACAGGTTGAAGTAGACGCCGACCCTGTCGCCCACGAGGCCGGTCCACGAGGCGTTGTCTGGCGTTATGGAGTTTCGATTGCCCAACACCTGCGTGCTGGTCGATCCGGGCACGACCCGGGTGTTGCTCCCGGTGATCGTCTGGGTCGTCCGCCAGATCGTGTACGTCGCACCGTTCATGCTGAAGACCGTCTCCGGCACGGTGTCGTATCGATAGATGGGAGTCGTGATAGTGGATGTCACGGTCGTATACGTCCGCACCACGGTGCCGTCGCCGTTCGTCGTGACGGCGGTCGTGTTGCCGGCCGTGTCGGTCGAAGTGCCGTTCCCAGGCAGTGACGACGGACCGGCGGTCGAGACGGTGTTTCCCTGGAAACTGGCGTTCCACCAATTGGAGTCGTGAATGTTGAAATTCACGCCGTCGTCGCGGGTGAGTTGGTGGCCCTGGTCGGAGGGAATAAATGCCGCGCCCTGGCCTGAATTGGGAACGTTCTCCCACTTTCGGTATCCGAGGCAGACCTTCGCCCGGGGCAGCCGCAGGTACTCGGCGTTCATGTCGATGTGCGGCAGAATGTGGGCGATCCAACTGCCGAACATGGCGGACGAGGAGGCCCCACCTCCGGCGGTCCCAATGGCTTTGCCGGACAGGTTCGACATCGTGGCATACCCGGGATACGCGCCCCACGCCGGAGGAAGTTGTCCGTTCTGGGAGTGGAAGCCTTGAATCCCGGCGGCAAGATTCTTCAGGTTGTTGCCGCAGTCCGTGCGTCGGGCAGACGCACGAAATGACTGGATCGCCGGCAGCAGCATGGCCATCAGAACGGCCAGCACGGCGATGATGATCAGGACTTCGACGAGGGAAAAACCACGCGAAGAACGGGATTCGCGGGAGCGCATCTCAGCACCTCGTTTCAGGGTGGCTGACCCGGAAGACGCCCTTGGAACGGATCGGTCGTGGCGGACGCCCGACTGCACCTAAAGTTTCGGCTTCGCCGGTCCCGGCGTCAAGCAGGATCGTAAGGGTGTGGGGCCCGTAGACCGGGGGATTTTCCGGCCAGGCTGGCAGCCTACGGCTTTTTCCCGCAAGGCCTCCTGCCCGCCGGTGCATCAATACGCCCGGGTGGACTCGAACCACCGGGCCGTTTCCCGCAAGACCTCGCCTTCCGGGCTCCCCTTGCTTGGGCACCATCCGGTGCCCGCCGGGAGGCGGGCCTCCTGCCCGCCGGTGCATCAATACGCCCGGGTGGACTCGAACCACCGGGCCGTTTCCCGCAAGACCTCGCCTTCCGGGCTCCCCTTGCTTGGGCACCATCCGGTGCCTGCCGGGAGGCGGGCCTCCTGCCCGCCGGTGCATCAGTACGCCCGGGTGGACTCGAACCACCGACCCTGGGATTAGAAATCCCATGCTCTATCCGGCTGAGCTACGGGCGCAAAGGTTTTTTTGGGGTCCGGGCGGGACGCTGTAAACCAACTGATAGCCAGCCCAAAGCCGCACCGAGATGCGACAGTCTACAGGAGCGACCAGCCTATTTTATTTGCTGGCAAAATAAGACTGTTCGCGATTCGCGAACAGCGAACGTATGCTGATTGCATGCAACTCAAACCCCATGACCTCGTCGTCGCCTTGAAACTGGCCCTCACCGGCCCGCTCACCTACGACCGACTGGCCGCCTCGCTGGACCTGAGCAAGTCGGAGGCCCATGCGGCAGTGAAGCGTGCAAAGGCCGCGGGGCTTCTGCGAGCCGACCGGCAGCCCGTCCACCACGCCATTCTCGAGTTCGTTGTCCATGGCGTCAGGTATGCCTTTCCGGCCGTTCGCGGTCGCCAGGCACGGGGCATGCCGACTTCCTACGCCGCGCCGCCGCTGTCGAATCTCATCCACTCCGGGCGAGAACCGATCCCCGTGTGGCCCGACGCCCAGGGGGCGGCGCGGGGGGAGTCATTCCAACCGCTCTACCCATCGGCACCGGCCGCATCCCGCGTCGATCCCAAACTCTACCAGTGCTTGTGCCTCATCGACGCCCTGCGTGGCGGCCGGGCTCGGGAAAGAAATCTCGCCGCAGACCATATCACCAGGCTGATCCATGGGTGAGAGCATCTCCGACAATATCGCGATGCTTCTCCGCGTCGTGGATCGGCTCGCACCGCTTCGGCACAGGCTCGTGTTTCTCGGCGGCGCGGTCACCGAACTGTTCATCACCGAGCCGGGTTTTCAGGGATCACGGCACACAAAGGTCGTGGACGTCGTCATCGACGTCGTGAATCTGGGCGAATACTCCGACACGCTTCGTGAGCAACTGGTGGGTCTCGGGTTGAGGGAAGACGTCTGCGAGCGGCCGCCGCAATCCCATTGCCAGCCACGACCTGGAAGACGTGATTGCCGTCATTGACGGTCGCCCCGATATCGTGGACGACGTCGCCCAAGCACCGGCGGATCTTCGGGCGGCGATCGCCGCGAAGTTCGGAGAACTTCTCGCCCGCCCAAATGTGGCAGACGTTGTTGCCGCCCAGCTTCTTCCAGACGCCGAGAGTCAGGACCGTCTGCCTTTGGTGCTCGCGCGGATCGAGGCGATGGCCGCGCTGGCATGAACCTGGCGCTTCTCGGACGCGCCGCAGCGGCCCCGCGACGCACTGGTGCCGGCGGCAGCCTATACCTTCACGAAGCCCTGACGGATGCCGTCCAGGTAACGCTGCCGCATGCTGCCGAGGAGCATGCCCAGATAGGCGTTTGCGCCGAGCGACAGAAACAGCGCCATCAGGCTGGCCAGCAGCCACGGCAGCAACGCACTCGGCTTCGTGGCCGGCTTCGTCCCGCCATCGACGGTGGCCATGGTCGTCAGCCCGGCCGGTTGCACGGGCACCCGCTCCCGCGGCCGGGTGGCCGCCTCGCGGACGAGCCGGTCCGTTGGCGGCGGCCAGCTGTCGGCCACGATAATCTTCACCCGCCTGACATCGCGGGCGTCGGCGGGCACGTCGCTGGTGAACTGGTACGGGCTGGCATTGCGGACGAGGTCCGGTTCGACGCGGACGAGGTATTCGCCGCCGCCGTCAGCGGACGGCACGTAGGCCGCCTCGATGCCCGAGAGCAGGAATGCCGCCGCCAGCAGCAGGGAGTCGAGGGTCATGCACGGGTCTCCGAAGGACGATTCACAGGGGAATTTCAACGTCTCGCCACCGGTCTCTGCAACTCCAACCGGCTTTGCGGGCGCCTAGACGGGCTGCGGCATGCGTTTTCCGGCCGTTTTCGCGGCGGTTTGCCCGGCGGCCATCGCGGCCTGGAGCGGCGGGGTGGACACTCCGCTCAGGCGACGGCGTCCCGGGCGACCGCCGGCCACGTGGCCGGGAGCGGAACCTCGGCGACCACCTCGGCGCCGCTGTCAGGATCCCGATAGCCGATTCGCCAGGCATGGAGGGCGACCGGCGGCTCGCCGCCGGCCGCGATCGCCGCGCCGCACCAGCCAGTGTCGGCCAGCGGGTCGTAGAGCCGGTCACCGAGGATCGGCAGCCCCCGGACCGCAGCCTGGAGCCGGAGTTGGTGCATCCGCCCGGTCCGTGGCTCGAGCCCGAGGACCGCGCGCGGGGCGGCCGCGTTGTCAAAGGCAAGCGTCCGGGCGATCGTCAGGGCCTCGCGGCCGGCCGCGGGCTCCGCGACCAGGCGGGCCCGGGCCTCGTCCGGCACCTTCTCGATCCGGTCGCACCACTCGGTCCCCGCGGCGGCCGGCGGCGCCCCGCGGCACTCGACGACGGCGACGTAGTGCTTGGCGACGGTCCGGCGCTCGAACTGCCGGGAGAGTTGCCGGGCCGCCCGCGGCGTGGCCGCCATCAACAGCACGCCCGACACGGCCCGGTCGAGTCGGTGCGGGATGCCCAGGTAGGCTCCGGGAGGCAGGCGTCCGCGCAGCCAGCGTTCGACCGAGTCGATGCCGGAAGGCGCCTGGGTCGCCAACCCCGGCGGCTTGGCCAGCGCGATCACCCCCGAGCGTTCGAAGAGCAGCAGCGGTTCGACCATCCACTTCAATTCCGTTTGACCGGCCCGCTCACCGCGGGCGGAGCTGCGCAGCCTAACAGAGACCGGCCCGCATGCAGGACGAGTGGAGCATGTGGGGGCCTCCCCCGCATGATAGATTGCCCCGGCCGCGGGGGCGGGGAATCGGTCGGAGCCCGCCGGCATCCGGAGGAATGCAGATGTCGGTCAAGGTTCTCGTCGTCGACGACATGGAGCTGGTTCGTCTCGGGCTGGCCAGCATGTTCGAGCGGTCCGAGGTTCACGTCGTCGGGGCGGCCTCGTCCGGTGCGGAGGCGGTGCAACTCGCCCGCCGGCATCGGCCCGACGTCGTGCTCCTCGACGTGCGGCTGGGTGACGAGGACGGCCTCGACCTGATCGGCCGGCTGCGGTCCGCGGCCCCCGACTGCCGCGTGGTCGTGCTGTCGGCATTCGACAATCCCACCTATGTGGCCCGGGCCGCCTCCGCCGGCGCCCACGACTATCTGGCGAAGTCGATCGGCCGCACCGCGCTGATCGACGCCGTCGTCGGGGCCGCCCGCGGCGCACCGCCGGTCCGCGGGGGCGTGATGCAGAAGGTGTCGGCGTCGCTGGCCGACCGCGACCTGCCGCCCGGGGCCGAGTTTCCGCTGACGCCGCGCGAGACGCAGGTGTTGCGATCGCTGGCCTTGGGCCTCTCCAACCGCGAGATCGCCGCCACGTTCGGCATCAGCGTCGAGACGGTCAAGGAGCACGTGCAGAACCTGCTCCGCAAGACGGCCCTCGGTGACCGGACCCAGGCGGCGGTGTGGGCGATCCGCCAGGGCCTCGGCTGACGGGCCGATCGAACGGTCAGCGCGGCCTGAAGCAGCGGCCCAGCGGGCCGACGAGCATCGCCGGCAGGAGCACGAGGTCGCCGGCCAGCGCCGCCGCGAGCAACAGCGCCAGCATCCAAGCGAAGCGGCTCGTCGGCGCGAACGAGCTCGCCGCGAAGACGAGGATCCCCAGGCCGCAGACCAGCGTGCTCTGGGCCATCGCGGCGGCGCAGTGGGTGAACGCGGCGCGGACCGCGTCGGCGGCCGGGCTGCCGGCGTCGCGTGCCCGGCGGAAGAAGGTCAGGAAATGGAGCGTGCCGTCGATCGCCATTCCGAGCGCGATCGAGGCGGTCATCACGCTGCCGATGTCGAGCGGTCGGCGGGTCCAGCCGAGCAGGCCGAAGAGGAGGATCATCGGGAACACGTTGCTGATCATCGCCACCAGGCCGGCCGCGATGCCGCGCTCCACCACCATCATCACCACCGTGATCAGCAGGCAGGCCGAAAGAAAACTGCTGAACAGGTCGCGGAGGAGCGTGTTCTGGATGGCGTGCACGAGCGGCATCACGCCGGTGCAGGTGGCGGTGATGCCGCGGGGCTGCCCCCCGGCCGCGGCCACGAGCGGGGCGACCTCGGCCTGGACGCGGCCGAGGAATTCGCCGTAGTCGAGGTCACGCAGCGCGGGCACGCGGGCCGTGACCCGCCAGATCTCGCCGCCCGGCTGCACGCGGACGTACTTCAGGTCGTCCACGGCGGCCAGATCGCGGGCCAGCCGGCGGGCCGTGATCGCCCGGCGGAGCGTCGAACGAATGCCGTGGTCGGCCTCGTCCGGCGGCAGGAAGGTCGCCGGCGATACGACGGCCGAGACCTCGGACAGGCCGGCCAGCCGACCGGCGACGGCCCGCGTGAGGTCGAGCCGTTCGGCCGGCCGGACGTCGTGCCCGGGGGCGAAGCCGATCATCACCTCGATCGGCACGAGCGGCCCGATGCTCCGTTCGATCCAGGCGTAGTCGCGGATCACCCGGCTCTCCGGCGCGAACAGCGTGTCGATCCGCACGGAGGTGCGCACGTGGGGCAGGCCGAAAGCGGCGACCGCCAGCGATGCCCCGAAGGCCAGCACTACGGGCGTCGGGTGCCGGATGACCGTCTCGGCGACCGCGTGCGCCCAGCGCGGCACGGCCGGCCCTCCGGCCGCGGCCGGCGGCCAGCGGGCGAAGATGCCGGGCAGGACGAGGAACATCGCGGCCAGCGTGGCCAGCACGCCGAGCGCCGCGTGGAAGCCGAAGACACGGATCGGCTCCAGTTCGCTGACCACCAGCGAGGCGAGGCCGATGGCGGTGGTTCCCGACGACAGGCCGCAGGGCAGCCAGCCGAGCCGCAGCGCCCGCGGCACGATGTCGTGCGCCGCGCCCGCGGCGCGGGCCTCGACGAGGTAGTTCATCAGGTGGATGCCCCCCGACACGCCGAGCACCAGCACCAGTGCCGGCATCACGATCAGGACGGGGTTCATGCGGTCGCCGCAGGCATGCAGGGTGAGGAACGACAAGCCGACGCACCACAGCGACACCGCGAACACCAGGCAGGCGTATGGGAGCGAGCGGAGCGACCACCAGGTGAGGGCGAGGATCACGACCGCGGCCGGCAGGCCGAACTGGCGCATCGAGTCGGTGCTGGCGGCATCGACGGTCGCGGTGTCGATCACCGGCCCCGCCATGCGCGTCTCGTCCGCCGCCACGCCGGCGGCGGCGAGGGTGTCGCGGATCCAGGGCACGGCCCGGCGCCGGTCGGCGATGCCCGCGGGCGTGAAGCCGATCACGGCGCAGGTGGTGTCGCCGTCCGGGCCCACGAGCATGCCCCGGAGCCGCTCCACGGCCGTCGCCCGGTCGAGCGCCAGCGGGGGGGCGGTGAGATTGTCCACGGCGACCGCGCCGCTGGCGACGCCCGTGAACCACGGCTGCCCCGCGGCGTCCCGCGGCGCGTCCGGTCCGGTGGCCGCTGCCAGCAGTCGTTCCAGCGCCGGGTGGCCGAGGCCGCAGCCGGGCCATGACACGACGACCACGTCGCCGCTCTCGAACTGCCGGGTGAATTCGGCGTAGTCCTGCCGCGGGCCGAAGGTCGGCGGCACCCAGTCGAGCGGCGTGGTTGCCTCGACCGCGAGCACGGCCAGCGCCGCCCGAACGATGAACGGCACGGCAACGAGCATCGCCGCGAGCGTCACCAGGCTGACGACCAGGGCCCGGGAGTGTGGGGCGGCGGCGGGCCACGAAGGCGATGGCGGTCGGGGCATCGGCGGGGCGGCTGGGAAGCGATCGGGTGGCGACGGAAACCTTGACTATACATGAGCCCCGAGGATGACGACCGGAGACGAACGGCGGCGGCGGGAGCCATTTCCCGTGCCGCAGGCGGCGGCGCGGCTCGTCTGGCCTCCCCGTCGGGGAGCTTCACGAAACGCGGAAAAGCCGTTCCCGACTTTGCCTGAGGATCGTGGCCGCCATAATGGGGAGCGTCCCGGTCACAGTGGTGTGATTCGACCATGATTCCTCCGGCGCCATCGGCTCGACTCGACGCCATGTGGTTCGGGGATCGGTTGCGAGTGCTCCGTGCCGCGGGCCAGGTGCGGCTCGACGATCTGGAGGTGCTCGGCCTCGCCGCAGCCCTCGAGGGCATCGAGGCCGATGCGATCGACCTCTTCGGCTCGCGGGTCGATCCGTCAGCCCGCGGCGGCGACATCGACGTCCTGGTGATGACGGCGGCCCCGTCCCTGGAAACGGCTCGGCGGATCAGCACCCGATTTTTCACGCGCTGCGAGGAGCGGATCGACGTGTGCGTGATCGATCCGACGCGGGTGACGGAGGCCCAGAAGGCATTCGTGTCACAACTTCGGCGGGTGCGAGTGGCATGAGCCCCGAACCGCTTCTCGTCGCGTCGGCCGAAAAACTCGCCGCCGCCTGCTCGCTCCTGTTCGCATCGGCCGATTCCTACCTGCCCTTCGACCCGCGGCGGATCTACACGCCCAAGGAGCGAGAGCCGTTCGACGCGCTCTCCGACCGGTTCTTGCGGGGGTTCGAGTCGGCGCTCAAGTTCTTTCGGACATGGGAGCGTGTCCGGGAGGCGGCTCCGTCCGAGACGTTCCGCGATCTCCTGCTCCGAATGGAAAAACTCGGTCTCATCAGCGGCCATGAACGGTGGATCGGGCTGCGGGACCTGCGGAACCGGGTCGTGCATGACTATCTGCCCGCCGAACTTGCCCAACTCTATGCGCTGATCATCGACGACGCGGTGCCCGAGTTTCGCAGGCTGTCCGCAGCCGTCGGGCAGCGCGTGCCATGACGTGGATACGTCGGTGACGGCACCAGTTCTCACGCTAAGCTGTAAAGATGGACATCTGCCGAATCGCCGTGACGCTGATCATGGCCGCGCCCCTGGTCGGGGCAGGTTCTGCGCAGGCCGGCGACTGGCGGCACTGGCGCGGGCCGCTCGGCACCGGTGCCGCTCCCGACGCCAGTCCCCCCACGGAGTTCGACGCCGTCCGCGGGATCCGCTGGAAGCGGGAAATTCCCGGTCGCGGCTCGTCGTCGCCGATCGTCTCCGGCAGCGACGTCTTCGTGACGACGGCCGTGCCGGTCGAGGGGCAGGCCGGCCAGCTCGACTTCCGGCTCATCTGCCTCGACCGGGCGACGGGCGGGGAACGCTGGTCGCGGTCGTGCGTCAAGGCGGTACCCCACGAGGGGACGCACGAAACCAACGGCTACGCCTCGGCCTCTCCCTGCACCGACGGCACCCACGTCTACGCCCACTTCGGCTCGCGTGGGCTTTTTTGCTTCACGCGCGCCGGCGACCTTGTCTGGCAGCGTGACCTGGGCGACATGCGGGCCCGGCACGGGTTCGGCGAGGGGAGTTCGCCGACGCCGGCGGGCGACCTCATCCTCGTGCCTTGGGATCACGAAGGGCCTTCGTTCCTGGCTGCGCTCGATGTTCGCACCGGGCGGACGGTGTGGGAGACGCCGCGAACCGAAAAGACCTGCTGGGCGACGCCGCTCATCGTCGCGGACTCCGGCGGCGTCCGGCAGGTGATCATGAACGGCCAGGTGGCGGCCCGCGGCTATGACCTGGAGACCGGCCGGGAACTGTGGCGGTGTTCCGGGCAGACGGAGCGGCCGTGTGCCACGCCGGTCGCGGCCGACGGCATCGCCTACGTGGGCAGCGGGTTCCGCGGCGCGTTCTTGGGCGCCTTCGACCTCGCCGGCCGCGGCGACCTCGCCGGCGGTCGGCACGTTCGCTGGACGCTCGACAGGGACACGCCGGATGTCTCCTCGCCCCTGCTCTCGGGCGACCGGCTCTACTTCTTCAAGGACAAGACGGGCCTGCTCTCCTGCGTCGCGGCCGACTCGGGGCGGGCCCACTACGAGGCCCGGCGGATTCCCGGCCTCGGCCGGACGTACGCCTCACCGGTGGCGGCGGGGGGGCACGTGTACCTGACCGACCGGAGCGGCCGGATCGTCGTCATCGCGGATGCGCCGACCCTGAAGGTGGTGGCTGAAAACGACATGGGTGAGGGCGTGGACGCCACGCCGGCCCCGGCCGGCCCCGACCTCTTCATTCGCGGCGAGCGGCACCTGTTCTGCGTCGGCCGTGACCCGGCCCCGTAGCGTCCCGTCATGTAACGCGGCACGCGCGGGGAGCGGTCGCCAGCCGGCGGATGTGCGTGCCGTTTTGGCGTTGACCGGCCCGTGCCGCGGCCTTTACGGTTCCTGCCCACTCCGGGGGGCCGGGCGGGGCCGCGCGGAAGTGGTTCCGGATCGACCGCCCGTCGTCTCCCGTTTCATCCCCGACGTGCCACCCCTGGATGAAGATCGATGCCATGCCCGCCTGACCCGTCCCGCGTTCTCCGCGTTGCGAGGCAGGGCGTCGAGCACGACGTCGTGCCGCTGTCATCCAACCCCTGGAAGTCGTTTCTTTCGTTCCTCTACCGGCAGACCGTCGGGGCGACGGCGAGGCGAAGCCGCGGTCCGACGCGGCCAGAGCACCACGGCCCGCCGGACGTGAACCTGCTGCACGAGTCGATCCGGGCGACGCAGTCGCTCGACGGTTGGTGCAGCCTGGAAAAGGCGCAGGCCCTCGCCGATCTCGTCCTCGCGGCCCGGCCCGCGTGCATCGTCGAGATCGGCGTGTTCGGCGGCCGGTCGTTGATCCCCATGGCCCTCGCGGCCAGGACCTACGGCGGGCGGGTGCACGGCGTCGATCCGTGGTCGAAGGAGGCGGCCCTCGAGGGGGAACCCGACGGCGAGAATCGCGACTGGTGGAGCCAGATCGACATTGAGGGGGTCTACGACCGGTTCCTGATTGGCGTCCGCCGGTTCGGCGTCCAGGACACCGTCCGTGTCCACCGCGCGCCGGACACGACCGCGATCCGGGAGTTCGCCGCCGGCCAGATCGGCATCCTCCATGTGGACGGCAACCATTCCGCCGAGGTCAGTCGCCGCTACATCGAACAGTGGGGGCCGAAGATCACCGCCGGCGGGTATCTGATTATGGACGACATCGACTGGAGATCGCAGGCGGAGACGATCAAGCTCATCGAGTCGATGTACGAACCGGTGCGCCGGGACAAGAGCTGGGCCATCTACCGGAAGCCGGTTCCCGCCGTGGAGAGCCGGCCGCCGGCGGCCGCCTGACCGGGCCGTGCCGGCAGGCGTGCGTCAACGATGCCGCGGCGGTTGCGTTGGCCGGCTCCCGAAGCATGATCAGTCCGTAGCTGGAGCGGGTTTTGTCGTCCCCCGGAGGCCGGTCATGGCGTCGCGCGTGCTGCGGATTTTTCTCGCGTCCCTGCTCCTCGTCGTCGTGTCTGCCATGCTGGCGTCCGGAGTCGATCTGTGCGGAGCATCGCGGACATGACAGCGAACGGGTTTTTTCAGGTCACGAACACGCTGGCCCTTCTGGCCTGGATCGCGCTCCTGCTGTTTCCCGCCCGGAAAACGGTGTCGGGCCTGCTGTGCGCGGTGGTCGTGCCCGGGCTGCTCGCGGTGGCGTACGTGGGCGTGATCGCCTGGAAGTTCGCCGTGAACGGCGGGCCGACGGAGGACGTCATGACCCTCGCCGGCTTGCGGAAGGTGTTCGGCGACGACTGGGTGTTCGCGGCGGCGTGGACGCACTACCTCGTGTTCGACATGGTCGTCGGCGCCTGGATCGCCCGCGACAGCGTCCGGCTGGGGATTCCCTGGGGCCTGCGGACCGCCGCCCTGTTGCTCACGTTCCTGGCCGGGCCGACGGGATTTCTCGTCCACCTGCTGGCCCGGTGGTCGCTCCGCCGGGCGGGAAGCGTTGACGACGCGGAAGCCGCCACTGCGGCTTGAAAAGAATGAAAATGCCCCGTCTTGGACTCGAACCAAGAACCCTCTGATTAAGAGTCAGATGCTCTGACCAATTGAGCTAACGGGGCCGGACGCCAGTGTTTTACCGCTGCCCGCACGCGGCGGCAAGGGTCGCCGGTCCACGGCCGGGCCCCGGCCGGCCGCGCCGCGTTGCAGGGATTCGGGCGCAGCGGCTACATTCCCTCTCTCGCCGCCGCCCGGCGGCCCGGCAGGCTCACGGAGGAATTTCGCAGATGGGCAGATTCGACGGCATGAAGGGACTCGTGCTCGGCGTCGCCAACGATCATTCGATCGCCTGGTCGATCGCCAAGGAAATCCTCGCCGCAGGGGGGCAGATCGGCTTCTCCCACCTCCCCGACCGGCCCGACGACGACCGTCAGCGGAACCGGCGCCGCGTCTCCCTGCTCACCGATCCCGAGCCCAACGCCAAGTTCCTCGTGCCGATGGACGTTTCCAGCGACGAGCAGATCGCCGCCGTCATCGACCGGGCTCGGCAGGAGTTCGGCACGATCGACTTTCTCGTCCACTCGATCGCCTACGCCCCGCTCGAGGACCTCAAGGGCGAGACCACCAACTGCAGCCGCGAGGGTTTTCGGGTCGCGATGGAGACGAGCGCCTACAGCCTGCTCGCCGTCGGCCGGCTGGCCCGCGACATCCTCGCCAAGGAGGCGTCGATCCTCACGCTCACCTACTTCGGCGGCGAGAAGGTCGTGCCCGGCTACAACATCATGGGTGTCTGCAAGGCCACGCTCGACGCCTGCGTGAAGTACATGGCCTACGACCTCGGACCGGCCGGCATCCGCGTCAACGCGGTCAGCGCCGGTCCGCTGCGGACGCTCGCCGGCCGCGGTGCGGGGGTGGACGAGATGCTCGGCCTCTATCAGCACATGTCGCCGCTGGGCCGCAACGTGACCCACGAGGAGGTCGGCAAGGCGGGCGCCTGGCTCCTGTCCCGTGAGTCACTGGGCATCACCGGCGAGATCCTCCACGTGGACGCCGGCTACAACGTCATGGGCTCGCCGGGCCGCCTCCTCGACCTCGTGCCGAAGCCGGAGTGACGGCGCTCGCTCAGGGCGGGTCGTGGCCGCCGGGATGCCAGGGATGGCAGCGGCAGATCCGGGCCAGCCCGCGCAGGCTGCCGCGGACGGCGCCATATTTTTCCACCGCCTGTCGGAAGTAGACACTGCACGTCGGCTCGAACCGGCAGTGGCGGCCGAGCAGCGGGCTGAGGCAGACCTTGTAGACGGCCACGGCGCCGATCAGCACCACCGCGGCTCCCCGGTCGCAGGCCCGGCCGAGCCGGCGCAGCATGGCGATGCCCCGGTTCATCGCCGGCGCCTTGGCGGCTCCGGGCCGCCGGCGACCGGCGCCGTGCGATCGTGCCCGGGCCGGGCCACGATTCGCGCGGCGAGCGACGCGATCCAGTCGGCGACCTGACGGCTCCCGGCGGCGCCCGCGGGCGGCTCGCCCGACCGGACCACGACGATCAGGTCGTTGCCCGCCGGCAGCGACTCGCGGACCTCGCGATAGGCCTCGCGCAGCCGGCGCTTCCAGCGGTTGCGGACGACGGCATTGCCGATCCGGCGCGACACCGACATTCCCATGCGCACCGCTGCGCCGGGGAGGCCGTTGCGGGCTGCATAGAGCACGAGCGGACCGGACGAGGCACTGCGCCGCACGGCGTAGACGCGGGCAAAATCGGCCGGCCGCGTCAGCCGGGCCGCCCGCGGCAGCCCCCGCGCCGGCGTCACCACCGCAGTCCGGCCCGCGGCGGTGTGCCGCCGGACGCCTCGACGGCCTTCGCCGCCTCGAGCAGCCGCTCCAAGGCCGCTGCGTCGGCCCCATCGGGGAGAACGATCTGCACCTCGGCGATCAGGTCGCCGCGCGAGCCGTTGGCATGGCGGACGCCCATGCCGGCCGCCCGCAGCCGGCGGCCCCCCGAGGTCCGCGGCGGAATCCGCAGCGCGATCGTGCCCCATGGCGTCGGCACGTCCACCTTCGCCCCCTCGATGGCTTCGGCGAGCGTGACCGGCAGCGTCATTTCCAGCGTGTCGCCGTCGCGGCGAAACACCGGGTGCTGCTCGACGCGGACCTCGAGCAGCAGGTCGCCGGCCGGGCCGCCGCCGGTGCCGGGCAGGCCCTGGCCGCGGAGCCGCATCCGCGCGCCGTCCGGGAGCCCCTGCGGGATCGTTACGCTGATCGTCTCCGGTTTGCCGTCGCGATCGAGCCGGACATCGGTCTTGCCCCCGGCGATCGCCAGCGTGAACGGAACCTCGATCTGGGCGGTGACGTCCGCGCCGGGTTGCTGCGCCGGCTTGCGCCGACCGCGGCCCGTTCGTGTCCGGCCGCCGCCGCCCCCGAACAGTCCCTCGAATCCGCCGGCGCCGCCGAACAGGCTTTCGAGGTCGATCTCGCCGCCCCCCGGAAAGCCCCCCGCGCCGGGAACCGGTCCGCCTCCCCAGCCGCCGGCCTGTCCCCCCGCGCCGACGCCCTCGAACGCGCTGCCGTAGCGGTCGTACATCTCCCGCTTGCCGGGATCGTTGAGGACGTCGAACGCCGATTGCACCCGCTTGAATTTTTCCTTCGCTGCCTCGTCGTCGGGATGCAGGTCGGGGTGGTACTTGCGGGCGAGTTCACGGTAGGCCTTGCGGATGTCCTCCGCCGAAGCCGTCCGCGGCACGCCGAGCGTCTGGTAGTGATCGTCCGCCATCGTCGATTCCGGATTCGCCGGGCCACGGGGGTGAGGCCCGAATTCTATCCGGAAAATGCGGCCGGAAGAGACGGGCGGAATTTTCCTCAGGCAGCGGCGAGTCGCGGCGGCCGGCCGTCCTCCGCCGCCTCATCGGCGATCACCTCCAGCGCCCGCAGCAGCAGCGCCTCGCGGCTCGCCAACGCCGTCGGCTCGTGGCCGCCGAGGAACACGCCATCGATCTGCACGCGGACGCCGTCGGCCAGCGGTTCGCCGAGCCGCACCGTCGAGGCGGCTGGGTCGAGTTCGGGGTGGGCGGCCACGATTTCCCGCAGGCGCTCGAGTTGGAGGTGCAGGGCAGCCGGACCCCGGGCCGTCGGCAGCGTGAGCGCGATGGTCAGGGGAATGCGGCTCCGGCTGGAGTAGTTGACGAGCTGGCTCTTGGCGAACTCGGCGTTGGGAATCGAGATCAGCGACTGGTCGGTGCCGCGGATGCGCGTGGACCGGAGCCCGATCCGCTCGACCCGGCCGCGGATCGAACCGTATTGGCACTCGTCACCGATCCGCACCGGCTTGTCGGCGAAGATCACCAGGCCCGCGATCAGGTTCTCGACCGTGTACTGCGAGGCCAGCGCGATCGCCAGGCCCCCGGCGCCGAGTCCGGCCACCAGCGGCGTGATCGGCACGCCGAGGGAGTCGGCAGCCGCGATCAGAATCCAGACGACGATCAGAAACCGGCCCACGCTGCTGGCGAGCCGCACGAGCTGCCCCTCGATCGAGTCGTGGCCGATCCGGCGCCAGCCGAGGAGCCGTTCCGTGGCCCACGTCATGACGTCGAAGACGCCGCAGACGACGCCGGCCAGCGTCAGCAGCCGGGTGACGACCTTGACGGCGACGATCGTCTCGCCGGTGAGCCGGATCTGCATGCTGCACAGGTAGTCGATGGTCGCGCTCACGACGACGAGCAGCGCCGGCAGGAGCAGCCGTTCGAACGTTCCCGCCGCGTCGTCCCGGGCGGCCGACCGCAGCCGCCAGGCCGCCAGCAGGGCGGCCGCCGCCACCAGGGCCACGACGAGCGTCGCGGCCCACTGCCAGACCGTCTCCCCGCCGACCATCTTGTGCGCCCAGGGGGGAAGCGCGCGGATCGCCCCCTCCGGAATCATCCAGCCGCCGAGTTGGACGTAGGCATCGAGAAGCCCCGGGCTGCCGGCGTCGGGGCGGTAGGGCAGGTGGCGGACCGCGGCGTAGAACTCCTCGGCCCGGGCCACCGTTTCGGCGGAGAACACGAACTCGCCGGCACGCTGCCCGGTGAGCAGTTTCACGAGCACGATTTCCGTTCCCGGCAGCCGCCAGCGGTCGATGCCGTCGGCCTTGACCCGGGCCGCGTCGGGGATCGCATCGGGGGCCGGCAGCGGTATCCGGTCGAGCACCTCCTTGAGGTGCACGGCGGCCTCCCGGCCCTGCGAGCCGAGGAGCGCGGGAGGAACGGCCGACAGGTCGAGGCAGGCGAGGCCGCGCCGGATGAGCCGGGCGTTTTCCGCGCGGACGGCCCGCTCCCGGTTGACGCGGGAGAAGTTGCCGGCGATCCGATCGACCGTCGCCAGAAAACCCTGCAGCGTGGCCCGCGGGCTCGTCATGTCGAGCGGCGCCAGCGGTCCCTCCTCCGCAGCGCGGGCGGCGCCGACCATGGCGGTCCAGGCGACGAAAATCAAGGCGATGCGGGGCGCGATGGCGGGCATGGCAGGGGAGATACCAGCCGGCCCGCGGCGAAGGCAAGGGTGCCTGGCCTGCCAAAAACCCGCAGCCTCTCCGACGGAAGGCCCGCGTCGACGGAGACGTGCGGGAAGCGTCAGCCGGCCGGCGGGCCTGGCTCGGCCGGGGCCGGCGCGGCCGCTGCCGATCGCTGCTCGAGAAACTCCAACTGACAGCGGCGGGCCGGGTCCCCCGGACCGGGCCGGAGCATGTCGAACACACCGCTGGAGTCGAGCCGCCGGGCCCGGGTGTTGTCGGCCAGGTACACCGGGACGATCTCGCGCAGCACCCGGTCGCGCAGTTCGGGGTCGAGCAGCGGAAACATGACCTCCACGCGCCGGAAAAAGTTTCGCGGCATCCAGTCGGCGCTGGAGAGAAACACCTGCGCGTCGTCGTCGGGGCCGAAGACGTAGACCCGGCTGTGCTCGAGGAACCGATCGACGATGCTGCGCACGCGGATCGTCTCGCTCAGGCCCGGCACGCCCGGCCGCAGGCAGCAGATGCCGCGGGCGATGATGTCGATCGGCACGCCCGCCTGGCTGGCCCGGTACAGGGCCTCGATGACCCGCTGATCGACGAGCGAGTTGAGCTTGGCGAAGATCCGCGCCGGCTTCCCGGCGCGGGCCCGCGCGGCCTGCTCGTCGATCAGTTCCAGCGTCCGCCGATGGAGGTCGGTGGGGGCGACGATCAGCCGGCGCCAGCTGTGCCCCTGCGAGTAGCCGGTGAGGAAGTTGAACAGCGCCGAGGCGTCCTCGGCCACCGCCTCGTCCGCCGTGAACAGGCCGAGGTCGGTGTAGATCAGGGCGGTGGTCGGGTTGTAGTTGCCGGTGCCGAGGTGGACGTAGCGGCGCAGTCCCTGCCCCTCCTGGCGGACGACGAGCGACACCTTGCAGTGGGTCTTGAGGTCGAGGAACCCGAACACCACGTGCACGCCCGCCCGCTCCATCTGCCTGGCCCAGCTGACGTTGTTGGCCTCGTCGAACCGGGCCTTGAGCTCGACGAGGGCGGTGACGTGCTTGCCCGCCTCAGCGGCCGCGATCAGGGCCCGCGAGATCGGCGAGTCGCCGCTGGTGCGGTACAGCGTCTGCTTGATGGCCAGGACCCGCGGGTCGTTGGCGGCGCTGGTCACGAACTCCACCACCGGATCGAAGGAGTCGTAGGGATGGTGGAGGAGGATGTCCCGCTGGGCGATGGCGGAGAAGATGTCGGGGCTGCGCCGCTCCAGGCCGCGGGGCACCCGGGGCACGAATGGCTTGTCGTGGAGCCGCTCGTAGCCCGGGAGGCGGTGGAGCTCCCAGATCGCCGTCAGGTCGAGCGGGCCGTCGATCCGGTAGACCTCGCCGTAGCGGTCCGGCTGGCCGTCGTCGCCCCCCTGGAGCCCCTCCTCGTCGATGATCATCCGCGTGATCGCGTCGTCGGCCTTGGCGGCGATCTCGATCCGCACCGCCTGGCCCCGCTGCCGGGCCTTGAGCCGGTCCTCGATGAGCCGCAGCATGTCGTCCGACTCCTGCTCCAGCAGCTCGAGGTCGCTGTCGCGGGTGATGCGGAAGGCGGTCCAGGACTCGATCTCGAAGCCGCCGAACAGTTCGGGGAGCCGGGCCGAGACGAGGTCCTCGAGAAGCATGAAGGGCATGGTGCCCGGCTCCCCGCCCCCGACGGCCACGATCCGCGGCAGCACCTGCGGCACCTGCACGACGGCGAACATCCGCTTCGGCCCCAGCCCCTCGGAGCGGGCGAGCATCACGCCGAGGTACAGGCCGCGGTTGTGGTACCGGGGCGAGGGATGGGCCGGATCGACGGCCATCGGCGTGAGGATCGGCAGCGCCCGCTCGCGGAAGAACCGGTCCACCTGCTCCCGCTGCCCGGCGTCGAGCGCCTCGTACCGCAGCAGCCGAAACCCCTCCGCCTCGAGGGCCGGGGCGAGGCTCTCGCGCAGGCAGCGGTACTGCCGGGCCACGAGCTCCTGGGTCCGGCGGGCGATCGCCTTGAGCTGCTCCAGCGCCGACAGGCCGTCGGGGGAATAGTCCTGCGGGGCGCTCTCGCCGAACGCCTGCTCGCGCAGCCCCGACACCCGGACCATGAAGAACTCGTCGAGGTTGGAGCTGAAGATGGCGAGGAACTTGAGCCGCTCGAGAAGCGGGTTGTCGGGGTTCTCGGCCTCCTCGAGGACACGGAGGTTGAACTCCAGCCAGCTCAGCTCCCGGTTGAGGAAGCACTCCGGCCCCATGCCGCCCGGCACTCCACCGCCCTGACCGTCGCTCATCGCCACGCTGCTCCTCGCGCCCGAACCACCGTCGGGGCGAGTGTACTCTGCGGCCCTGCGGCACGGCAGCAGCGGCCGCGGCGTGGCCGGCAACGCAGGGGGGTGCTGCCGCCGGCCGAAGGTTGTGAGGCGGTCTGCATAATGATAGGGGTGATTCGGTTGTCAGTTAGTCCATTCTCGCTCCACGTCCACTAAGGAACCTCCCATGCGCGTCCCTCGGAGTCGCCTGTCCGTCGTCGCCGCGGTCACCCTGATCGTCGCCTCCCCGGGCTTGATGGTCGCCCGGGCGCAAATCCCGGCCAAGCTGCCCAACGGCGAGATTCCCTGGGGGCCGGTGAACGAGGCGACGCTCGAAAAGATCGTCGCCGCCCTGCCCGACAAGCCGCAGACGCCACCCCTCAAGCCACGCAGGCTGCTGGTGTTCTGCAGGACCGACAGGTTCGTCCACGGATCGATCCCGGCATGGAACCGGATGCTGGAACTGCTCGGCGAGAAGACGGGTGCCTTCCAGGCCACGGTCAGCCAGAGTTACGACGATCTGACGCCCGGACGGCTGAAGGAGTTCGACGCGGTGTTCTTCAACAACACCTGCCGGATGATGATCCCCGAGGCCCATCGGGCGGCGCTGCTCGAGTTCGTCGCCGGTGGCAAGGGCTTCGCCGGCAATCACGGCTCCGGCGACAACTGGCAGGACTGGCGCGAGGGCACGGACATGCTCGGTGCTATGTTCAATACGCACCCCTTTCACAGGATCCATGTCAAGATCGACGATCCACGCAGCCCGCTGACCGCCACGTTCGGCGGTAAGTCGTTCCCTTTCACCGACGAGATCTACGCCTTCACGGCCCCCTACAGTCGGGAGAAGCTCCGGGTGCTGTTGAGCATCGATTATCCGAATTCTCCGGAAGTGCAGCGCGAGGTCCAAAAATCGCTCGACCGCTCCGGTGGCAAGCCGACCGGCTTCGTCCGCGCGGACGAGGACTACGCCATTTCGTGGATTCGTCCCTGGGGCAAGGGGCGATTTTTCTACTGCTCGTTCGGTCACGAAGAACACGTGACCTGGAATCCGGCGATCGTGCGCTACAACCTCGCCGGGATCCAGTACGCCCTCGGTGACCTGGAGGCGGACGACGCGCCGGTGAAGTGATCGGGTGTCCGCGTATCCCCGCAGCATGTGTTCCACCGCAAAGGAGTCTCGATGAATACGGGCCGTCGGAGTTCATGGCTGGTGGCCGGCTTGGGCATGGTGTTGGCCGCGGAGGCCCGGGGGGAATCGCCCGCGGCCGCCGATCCGCTGATGCCGGTGCCGGTGAAGGTGGAGGGTGCCGGCGGTGCCGTCGCGGCGCCCCCGGGGTTCACGGTGACGCTGTTCGCCGCACCGCCCAAGGTCTCCTACCCGACCTGCCTGGCCGTCGTTCCGCAGGGGGAAACGGTCTACGTCGGCAGCGACCTCAATGCCTCGCTCGACAGGAAACCGGATCGGGGCCGGATCATCCGCTGTCGTGACACGGACGGCGACGGCAAGGCCGACGAGTTCACCGACTTCGCGAAGATGGACAGCCCGCGCGGTCTGCTGGCGGTGCCGGGGCCGGACGGACGCGGGGTCGATCTGTTCGTCATGCATCCTCCCCACCTGTCGGTGTACCGCGATCATGACGGAGACGGTGTCGCCGAGGACTCCAAGGTGCTGGTGCGCGATCTCGGCTTCGGGCTCGATTTTCGCGGCGCCGACCACACCACCAACGCCATCCGCTGGGGCATCGACGGCTGGATCTACGTCGCCGTGGGCGACTACGGTTTTGCCAAGGCCAGCGGCAGCGACGGCCGGACGCTCCGGCTCCGCGGGGGCGGGATCGTCCGCGTCCGCCCCGACGGCAGCGAACTGGAGATCGTGTCCCGCGGCCAGCGCAACATCTTTGACGTCGCCGTCAGTCCCCGGCTCGACCTGTTCACGCTCGACAACACCAACGACGGCGGCGGTTGGGACAAGCGGCTGAGCCACGTGCCCCACGGCGGGCAGATGGGGTATCCGTCGCTGTTTCTCCATTTTTCCGACGAGATCGTGAAGCCGATGATCGACGACGGCGGCGGCGGCCCCACCGGCAGCCTGTTCGTCGAGGAGCCGGCCCTGCCGGCCGGGCTCTCGCCGGCCCTGTTCACGTGCTGCGGAACCATCTCCCGGCATCCGCTCACGGCCAGCGGCGCGAGCTTCACCGCCGAAACCAGGCCGGCCTTCTCGATTCCCGGCGGTGCGATCGACCTCGACGTCGATTCGCACGGCGTACTCTTCATCTCCAGCTGGTTGAACGGCGGGTTCAACTACGGCGGCCCCGACGTCGGCCGGATCCTGAGGTTCGCGCCTCCGGCGGCCGATCCGCCCGTGCCGGCCCGCGCGATACCCTCGCCGCGGTCTTCGATCGCGGAGCTGGTTGCCGCGATCGGAGCGACGAGCCATACCTGCCGGCTCGCGGCCCAGAGAGAGTTGCTGCGGCGGAAAGCCGTGGATGCGGCAGAGCCGCTGCGTCAGTTGGCCGCGTCGCAGGGGCCGCTGTCGGCGCGGGTCGCCGCCCTGTTTACCTACAAGCAGCTGCGTGGCGCCGCCGCCCAACCAGCGATCGTGGCCCTGGCCGCCGATCCACCGCTGCGCGAGTACGCCCTGCGGGCTCTCGCCGACAGGCAGGGGGAGCTCGCCGACACACCCGTCGAGCCGTTCGTCCGCGGGCTCGCCGACCCAGATCCCCGGGTCCGTCTGCAGGCCGTCCGCGGGCTCGGTCGGTTCGCCTCGCCCGGTCCCGGCCTGCCGGCGGCGGTCGTGGAGGCGATGGTGCCGTTGACGCACGACCGCGATCCGCTGGTGGCGCACGTCGCCATCGACAGCCTCGTCCGTCTGCAGGCCGTCGAAGCCTGTCTGGCGGCGGTTGGCGTCGGTCCGCTGGAGGCCAGGACCGGCGCCGCCCGCGTCCTCCAGAGGCTGCATCTTCCGGCCGTCATCGACGGCATCGAGGCCTGGCTGGAGCGGACGCCGAGAGCCGCCGGGGCCGATCCCGAACGGCTGCTGGTGCTGCGGACGCTCTGCCGGCTGCGGTCCGAGGAATCTCCCGACGACAACGGCTTCTGGAGCACCCGACCCGACACCTCCGGGCCGTACTTCAGGCCGGTCCCTTGGCAGGAGACGGAACGCATCGGCCGGTTGCTGGAGCGTGAATTCACCGCCGCCGGTCCGCCGCTCGCCAAGCCCCTGATCGTGGCCCTGGTGCGGCATAAGATCGAACTGCCGAACATGCACCAGTCGATCGTCGCCCTGGCCCGAGATGATCGTGATTTTCGTGACACGGCCGTGGCGTTGCTCGCACCCGGCGGCAAGCACCTCTCCCCGGGCGTAGCCGCAATGATCGCCGACGTGGCGACGGGGGAGACGGTCACCGAAGCCGCCAGGATAATCGCGCTGCGGGCCTTGCAGGGGCGGTTCGATCAGCCAGGCATGTTCGAGCCGGCCTGCCGCAGCTTCGCCGCCGTCTCCGCCGATGCGCCCGCGGGAGTGGCGCAGGTATGGAGCTCATGCGTCAGCGATCAGCGGCTGTGGCGACTGGCTTCCGAGTTGGTGAACCGGAGCGGTTCGGAGCAGGCCGGGGAACGCGAGTTCGCCCTCGCGGCGTTGGCCTCGATCGGCGACCAAGCGCAGGCAAAGCCTGCCGACAGGACGGCAGCCGTTCGCGGTCTTGAGCGGGCCTGGAACACCCCTGCTCTCACGGTCTCGCTGCTGCGCGGCATGGGGCGGGCGGGGATCGAATCACAGGCGTTGCAGATTCGGTCCCGGCTCACGGCCGCCGATCCACAGGTGCGCGAGGCGGCGGCCTTCGCCGCCGCACGGCTCAAGCTCGATAGCGAGCTGCCCGTCGATCCGAGCACGCCGCGGCTCGCCGCGATCCGCTTCGAGGATCTGGTCAAGAGACTCGACGGCGCCAACGGGAATCCGGGGGTTGGCAGGAAACTTTTCACCCGCCACGGTTGCAGCGCCTGCCACTCGGTGTCGGCTTACGAAGCGGCCAAGGGGCCCGCGCTGCTCGGCATCTCCACCCGCTCCAGCCGGGCGGAACTCGCGGAATCGATCATCAAGCCGAGCGCCAAGGTTCTGCCGGGCTTCGTGACGCAGGTCTTCCAGACCGATGACGGCAGGGTGCACCAGGGCTTCGTGAGCCGCGAGGAAGGAGACGAGATCGAGATCCGTGACACGGCCGGGATCGCCACGTTGATCCGCAGGGAACAGATCGAACAACGGAGCAAGACCGACGTGTCGCCGATGCCCCAGGGACTGGTGGACACGATGACCTTCGAGCAGTTCGTGTCGCTGCTCGCCTACCTCGACACGCTGAAATAGCCCCGACGGCGTTTCCGCCGGGGAGCGGCGGTCGGCTCCGAAACCGCGGCCTCAGCGAAGTGTGGACAGGTATTCGACCACGTCCCGCAAGTCGCGCGGTGAGAGCGACTTGTCCATCGCCGGCATCGGCGACCGGGGGGGGGAGCGATCCTCGATCCGCTCCCGGAGAATTGTCCGCTTCGAGCCATCGGGCAGGGCGAGCACCACCTGCCGCGTGTTCTCCGCCTCGATCACACCGGCCACGACCGTGCCGTCGTCGAGGGACAGCGAGACGCTGCCGAAGCCGGGGGCGATCGCGGCGTCGGGGGTGACGAGCGATTCGAGGAGCTGCTCACGCCGCAGCCGGCCGGCAACCTGCGTCAGCTCCGGGCCGGCGTTGCCTCCATCGCCACGGACCTTGTGGCAGCGCACGCACTGCGCGACCGCGTGACCGGCGAAGATTTCCCGGCCGCGAGCCGCATCCCCCCCCACGAGCGCGAAACGGAAGCGGGCGATCGCGTCATCCGCGGGGGCGGCTGCTCGAAACCGCTCGACGGCCGCGACCGCGGCCTGCCCCTTGTGGGCCAGTGCCGCCTCGATCACGTCGAGTTGCAGGTCAGCCGGCACCTCGCCCCGCGCCAGCCGTTCGGCCCAGCGGTCCACCAGCGCACCGGCCACGGGGGTGCGGAGGGTCGCGGCGGCGGCGAGCGCCCGCTGCCGCTCCAGCCGCGGCGCGTCGTCCCTGGCAAGCACCTCCTCGAGAAGCTGCGCGGCCCGAGGCGGGTCGAGGGTGCAGACGAGATCGCGGGCCGCGGCCCGGAGCTCGGCGTCACCGTCGGCGAGACAGCGATCGACCAGAGCCGGTCCGTCGGCGTGCTTTCGGCGCACCAGCAAAGCGAGGGCCGCGGCCCGGACGGAAGCCGACCGCGCCGCGTCCGTAACCCAGGAGACGAACAGGGCGTCGTCGGTCTTGATCTCCAGAGCATCGACCAGCGAGGCGACGTCGGTGGCGATCTCGTTCGGGGCGGCGACGAGTATCGCCGAGATATGCCGATCGAGGATCTCGCGAACCATGGCCCGATCGGCCGGCTGATGCGGTGCCCACGCCCCGGTGACGCGATTCCGCGGGACGGCCTTCGTGATCAGCGCGAGAGCCAGCAGGGATTCTCGCTGCGCGAATCCCGAGACCCCAGGGGTGGCCGCGATCCGCGCGAGCAGCTCCACGTTGTCCCTTCCAGCGAGCCGGAAATTGGCGTCGATCATCCGCCGCTCGAGCGGCTCGGGAAGCGGAGCTTTCACGACCGTGATCCGGGAGGCCGATCGGGCGAGCTTCAGCGCCGGCTCGCCCGGCAGCGGCAGGTCATGGATCGCCCGCGCCGCCTCGGTCACGAGCCGAATCTCCGTGTCGTCGAGGAAGCCGGCGATCCGCGGGTCGCGCCAGCGGCGCATGACGAGAAGCGCGGCGAGGCGAACCGGAGCGTCCCGGTCGATCGCGGCGGCGGCCACGGCCTCGCGATCGTCGATCGCCGCCAGGGCGACGACGACCGCGTGCCGCAGGTAGCGGTCCTGGTCGGCGTTCGCCCGGGCCAGCTCGATCAGCGGCTGCACGGCAGGCCGATGCCGAAGTCGACCGAGGGCCAGGGCCGCGTGCATCCGCACGCGCGGGTCGGCGTCGGCGAGCCGGGCTACCAGCGCGTCGCCGTGGTCGGCGGCCGGCAGCTCCCCGAGGAGTTTCGCGGCCTGGCTGCGCACCTCGGCCGCTTCGTCGGCGAGGAGCGGGGCGATGTCGGAGATGACCTGCCGATGCTCGCGGGCGATCTGGCCGAGGCCCCACAGGCCGTGCAGCCTGGCGAACAGGTCGGCACGGTCTGCAACGACGCCCCGGAGGGGCTCGCGGGCGCGGAGGCCGCGGGCCGCGAGTGCGAACTGGGACCGCTGCCGAACCCGGATGTCGGGATGGTGGAGGAGCGTGGCGAGCTCAGCGTCGCCGCGCCGGGCGAAGCCGGCGGCGAACAACACGCGGACGATGGCCGCGTCCGGGGAGCGGACGTAGCGGGGGTCGAAGACGCGATACAGCCGCCCCCCGCGGCTGCGACTGCCCCACGGGTTCGCCTCGACGAAGTCCGAGACGATCATCCTGCCGTCGTACGCGAACTCGACGTCGGTCGCCATGAGCGGCTTGAGGAAATCGTGTGCGTCGACGATCTCGAACGCCGCTCCTTTGGGCTTGACCGCGAATGACTCGACCCCACCGTTTCCCGTGAAGTTGCAGAGGAAGAAATGGTCGCGATAGCGGTCGGGAAGGCCCGTGCCGGGATAGAAGGCGAAGCCGCTCGGCCCCGCCCCCAGTTTCCCGACCGGGGGCAGAACCCAGGCCGGACGGTCGCCGCCGGCGTCGTCCGGTGCGTCCACGTGGAACATCCGCTCCGCCATCCAGGGGCCGACCTTGTAGGGCGGGGGAATCGTCTGATAGGCCATGTCCCAGCCGCTGTCACCCCCTTCCACGACGTACACCAGCCGCGAGTGGTCACCGTGGTCGGAATTATTGTCGGCAGCGAACAGGTTGCCGTACGCATCGAAGGCAAGCTCCTGCGGATTCCGCAGCCCGACGTGAAGAACCTCGAACTCGCGGCCGTCGGGGAGACAGCGAAACACGGCCCCGCGCCGGGGCGTGGCGGCCACCGTGCCTTCGCGGGTGCGGACGTCGAAGCCGCGATCCCCGATCGAGAAGTAGAGCCTGCCGTCGGGGCCCCAGGTCAGGCCGTGGAGGTCGTGGCCGAAGAACGACGCGTTGACGCCAAAGCCCTCGAGGAGCGGCTCGCGGTCGTCCGCGACGCCGTCGCCATCCCGGTCACGAAGCCGCCAGAGCGTCGGGATGCAGGTGAACCAGACATCGCCGTCCCGGGTGATCACCCCCGCCGCGAGACCGTCGAGCGGCTTGTTGAAGCCGCTGGCAAAGACGGTCGAGTCGTCGGCCCTGCCGTCGCCGTCCCGGTCCTCGACCCGTCGCAGCTGATCGGTGGACCGCGTGAACCATTCCCAGCCGCCGGAAAACCTGCCGAGGTGCTTCTCGAACATGGCGCGACGCTCCTCGAGCGTCGTCACTCGGAGGTCGTCCTCGAGGAGAAATCCCTGGGTGCGGTTTTCGGCGACACCGGCGTTGAATCGATACTCCTCGGCGACGAACACCCGGTTTCGTTCGTCCACGGCGATGGCGACCGGGTTCGCCAGCAGCGGCTCGGTGGCGAACAGATCGACGGCCAGGCCGTCGGGAACGCGAAAGGCCTTCATCTGCCGCTCGCCGGCCTCGCGCCCGTCGGGCAGCGGCGGGGCCGCGAGCGGCTGATCCGGCGGAGGAGCGGCTCCCGGGACCGGGCCGCACAGCGCCGTCAGGGCGATGAGGCTGGCGATGGCCGTGATCACGGGGATGCGATGAGACGAAGACATGGCAGGTCTTGGCGGCGAGAGAAGCGGGATTGAGTCGACGACGTTTTCGCCGGAAACGGGTCAGGCGAGGATCTCGGTGACGACCTTCCCGTGGACGTCGGTGAGCCGGTAATCCCGCCCCTGGAACCGATACGTGAGCCGCTCATGGTCGATGCCGAGGCAGTGGAGAAGGGTCGCGTTCAGGTCGTGGACGTGCATCGGCTTGTCGATGATGTTGTAGCCGAACTCGTCGGTCGCCCCATGCACGATGCCGGGCCGGATGCCGCCCCCGGCCAGCCAGATGGAGAAGCAGCGACCGTGGTGATCGCGGCCGTAGTCCGCCTGCAGTCCTCCCTGCCCGTAGACGGTGCGGCCGAACTCCCCGCCCCAGACGATCAGCGTATCGTCGAGCAGACCGCGGGCGGCCAGATCCTCCACCAGCGCCGCCTGGGGCTGATCGACGTCGCGGCACTGCTTGGGAATGTTGCTCATCAGGCGATCGTGCTGGTCCCAGCCACGGTGGTAGAGCTGCACGAACCTTACGCCGCGCTCCACCAGCCGCCGTGCCAGCAGGCAGTTGGCCGCGAAGGTGCCCGGCTTGCGACTGTCGGGGCCGTAGGCTGCGAAGGTGGCCGCCGACTCGGTCGACAGATCGACCAGTTCGGGTACCGAGGCCTGCATCTGGAAGGCCATTTCGTACTGGGCGACGCGGGCGGCGATGTCCGGATCGCCGTTGCGGTCGGCCTGCAGGGCGTGGAGTCCGGCGAGGCCATCGAGCATGCTGCGGCGCAGGTCACGATTCACGCCCGGCGGATCGGCGAGGTACAGCACCGGATCGCTGCCGGCCCGCAGCTTGACCCCCTGGTGGCTCGTGGGCAGGAAGCCCGCCCCCCAAAGACGTTCGAGCAGCCCCTGGTTTGAGTCGGCGCCGCTGCCCTGAGAGATGAGGACGACGAAGGCGGGGAGATTTTCGGCCTCCGAGCCGAGCCCGTAACTGAGCCATGCACCGAACGACGCCCGGCCCGGCTGCTGCGAGCCGGTCTGGATGAGCGTGATGGCCGGGTCATGGTTGATGGCCTCGGTGTGCATCGAGCGGACGACGCACAGCCGGTCGATCACCCGGCCCGTGTGCGGCAGGAGCTCGCTGACGGGAATGCCCGACTGCCCGCACGGCCGGAAGCCGTACTTGGACGCGATGACGGGAAACTTCCCCTGCCCCGAGGTCATCCCGGTGAGCCGCTGCCCCATGCGGATCGAATCGGGCAGTTCGCTGCCGTGCCGGGACTGGAGTTCCGGCTTGGGGTCGAGCAGCTCGATATGCGAGGGGCCGCCCGACTGGAACAGGTAGATCACCCGCTTCGCCCGCGCGGGCACGTGGACCGCGGACAGGGCCGGGACGGCCCCCGGCAGATCACGGGCGAGCAGCGATGACAGGGCGGCCAGCGGTAGCGCACCGGTCGCGGCACCGAGGAAGCCGCGGCGGTGGAGCAGCGTGGGCCGGGCGGTCGTCGCTGGAGCAGGTCGTGCCATCGAAGCCTCGGTGCGTCAGCCCTTGGTGAGAGTTTCGTCGAAGCAGAGCAGCAGGCTCATGATCGTGGACCAGGCGGCGAGTTCGTCGGGGGCGATCGCGGCAGGCGGCCGCACCGTGCCGACGTCGAGCAGCCGTGCGGCCGCACCACGGTCGGCCGCGAAGCGCTGCCGAAAATCGGCCAGCCGTCCCAGCAGCAGGTCCCGTTCCCGGGCGGCGGGCTCGCGGCCGAGCAGCCGGCGAAAGCCCTCGGCCAGGATCGACGCGTCCCGCGCATGTGCGTCCTGCCCGGCATCGGCCGGCACCGCCGCGATGGCGGCGGCGGCGAGCGACCGGGCGGCCTCGACGTAGGTGGGGTCGTTCATGAGCACGAGCGACTGCAGCGGCGTCGTCGTGCGTGGCCGGCGCACCGAGCAGACCTCCCGGTCGGGGGCGTCGAACAGCGTCATGCCTGGCGGCGGGCAGGTCCGCTTCCAGAACGTGTACATGCTGCGGCGATGAAGACCCGGGCCCGCGTCTGGCACATAGCGGGCCTTGTGCTCGACCGACACCTCCTCCCACAGGCCGGCAGGCTGGTAGGGCTTCACGCTCGGCCCCCCGACCTGCTCCACGAGGAGGCCCGCGGCGAACAGTGCCTGGTCGCGGATCATCTCGGCCGGCAGGCGGAACCGCGGACCGCGGGCGAGGAGCCGGTTGTCGGGGTCGCGTGCGAACGCATCGGCCGGGACGGCCGATGACTGACGATAGGTCTCCGAGAGGACGATCGTGCGCAGGATGCGGCGCACGTCCCAGCCCCCCTCCACGAAGTCCACGGCCAGCCAGTCGAGGAGTTCCGGATGGCTGGGCGGCTCGCCCTGAGTGCCGAAATCCTCGACCGTCGCCACGAGGCCGCGGCCGAAGAGCATCTCCCACCAGCGATTGACGGCGACCCGGGCGGTGAGCGGATGCCGCGGATCGACGAGCCAGCGGGCCAGCGCGAGCCGGTTGCGGGGCACGCCCTCGGGCAGCGGCGGAAAGCCGGACGGCACGCCCGGCTCGATCGTGTCGCGGGGCTGGTCGTATTGCCCGCGATGGAGGAGGCGGGTCGGCCGCGGGGCGGGCAGATCGGCCATGACCATCACCCGGGCCGCCCGGCCATCGACCGCCGCCAGCTGGTTCTTGACCGCGGCGAGCAGGGCGTCCGGCGCCGGCGTGGACGGGGTTTGCGGCGCGGCCGCTGGAGCGTCCTCTGCCGCTGCGGGCTTCTTCGGTTCGGCCGCTTCGCGTACCGCCCGCTCGAGTTCGGCGTTGCGGCCAGTGAGCCGGTCATGCTCCGCCTGATCGGCCGCCGTGCGGATCACGATGAACGGCTCGGCCACGCGGATGCTCGCCGCGCCGCCGTAGTTCACCGGCCTGTCGGGGAGGCTGTTGAAGAAGGCGAACAGGCCGAAGTAGTCCCGCTGTGAGATCGGGTCGAACTTGTGGTCGTGGCAGCGGGCGCACTGCAGCGTGACCGCCATAAAGGCGCTGGCTGTGGTCTGAATCCGGTCGGCCACGTACTCGATCCGGTATTCCTCGTCGATGATGCCCCCCTCCGTCGTGAGCACATGATTGCGGCCAAAGCCGGTCGCGATCCGTTGGGCCTGCGTTGCATCGGGCAGCAGGTCGCCGGCAAGCTGCTCGACGATGAACCGGTCGTAGGAAAGATTGCGGGCGAACGCGTCGATCACCCAGTCCCGCCACGGCCACTGGCTGCGTTCCTCGTCGTTGTTGTAGCCGTTGGTGTCGGCGTAACGGGCGGCGTCGAGCCAGAGCAGAGCCATCCGCTCCGCGTGCCGGGAAGACGCGAGCAGCCGATCGACCACCTTCTCGAACGCATCGGCGGCCTGGTCGGCGAGGAACGCGCCGCGTTCGGCCGGCGTCGGCGGCAGGCCGGTGAGGTCGAGGCTCACCCGCCGCAGCCAGGTCTCGCGGTTCGCGGCCGGCGCCGGTACGAGGCCGGAGCCGGAGAGCCGCTGCCGCACGAAGGCGTCGATGGGATTCCTCGTTCCGCCGGATACCGTCGGCACCGGCGGCCGGACCGGCGCTGTGAAGGCCCAGTGCGGTTCGTAGGTCGCCCCCTCGGCGATCCAGCGCTCGAGCGTCGCCACTTGCGCCGGCGTGAGCGGTTTCTTGAACTCCGGTGGCGGCATGACGAGCGTCTCGTCGGTCGCGCGGATCCGGGCCGTCACGCCGCCGGCAGCCGGCTTGCCGGGCACGATCGCCGGGCGGGAGTCACGCGGAGCGACCGCCGACTCCCGCAGATCGAGCCGCAGGTCGGCCTGCCGCGACTCCGCGTCGAGGCCGTGGCAGTTGAAGCAGTGGGCCGCGAGGATCGGCCGGACGTCGCGGGTGTAGGACAACCGCTGGGGCGGCTCGGCACGCGGGGCGGGGCCGGGCACGGCGAGGCCGATGCAGAGGCTGAGAAGAATGCCGATCGGAGCCGCCGTCCGACGGGAATGTCTGCACATGATCGCGTGCATGCCGGAGCCTCGAACGGGGTCAGGCGAGAACGCCCTTCACCACTTCTCCGTGGACGTCGGTGAGGCGGAAGTCGCGGCCCTGGAAGCGGTGGGTGAGCCGGGTGTGGTCGAAGCCGAGGAGATGGAGGATCGTGGCCTGCAGGTCGTGGATGTGCACCTTGTCGGCGGCGACGTTGAACCCGAGGTCGTCGCTGGCGCCGTGCACGTGGCCGGCCTTCACCCCGCCTCCCGCCATCCAGATCGAATAGCAGTCGGGATAGTGGTCGCGGCCGAGGACGGCGCCCCCCGACGTGCGGCCCTCGCGGAAGGGGGTGCGGCCGAATTCCCCGGTGCAGAGCACGAGCGTGTCCGCGAGCAGGCCGCGCCGGTCGAGATCCTCGATCAGCGCTGCCGCCGGCCTGTCGAAGGTGGCCCCCTTCTTCGTCAGCCCGTCGCGGATGTCCTCGCCGGGACTGGTGCCGTGAAAATCCCAGCCCCAGTCGAAGAGGTGCACGAACCGCACCCCCTGCTCGACGAGCCGGCGGGCGAGCAGGCAGTTGTTGGCGAGGCTGGCGACGCCCGGCTTGGCACCGTAGGCCTCGAGAACCTCGGTCGGCTCCTTCGAGATGTCCATCACGGCCGGCACGCTCGTCTGCATCCGGTAGGCGAGTTCGTACTGCGCGATTCGGGTCACGGTCTCCGGGTTGCCGAGTTCAGCGGCCTGGATGTCGTTGAGGTCCTTGAGGGCGTCGAGGCTTCGGCGGCGCATCGCCCTGTCCATGCCGGGTGGATTCGACACGTAGAGCACGGGATCGCCCTTCGACCGGCACTGTACCCCCTGGTAGACACTGGGCAGGAAGCCGGAGCCGAAGCTGCCCGTGCCGGCGTTGGGCTGCACGCCCGAGGATATGAGGACGACGAACCCCGGCAGGTCGGCATTCTCGGTGCCGAGGCCGTAGGTGACCCAGCTGCCGAGGCTCGGCCGGCCGCCGCGCGGCGAGCCGGTGTAGACCATCAGTTCGGCCGGGGCGTGGTTGAACTGGTCGGTGAACATGCTGCGGACGAGGCACAGTTTGTCGGCGACCCGATGAAGGTTCGGGATCGCGTCGGAGAGCTCGATGCCGCTCTGGCCGCAGCGAACCCATTTTCGCGGCGTGCCGAGGAGCTTTGGCGTCCCGCTCGTAAAGGCGAACTTCTTCCCCGCGATCGTCTCGGCGGGGCAGTCCTCGCCGTCGTGCTTCACGAGCTCCGGCTTGTGGTCGTAGAGGTCGAGGTGCGGGGGCGACCCGGTCAGGTGGATGACGATCATCCGCTTCGCCTTGGCGGGCAGCGGCGGCCTACGGACGGCGAGCGGGTCGGCCGGAGCCGCCGGCACGCCGCTGCCGGCCGCGAGAAGTTGCCCCATCGCGATCGCACCGATGCCGCCGGCCATGCCTCCGAGCAGGTGCCGGCGGGTGGCGAGCAGGCGGTGTTCGAGGAGCGGGTCCATCGGGTTCCTCACGGGCACATGAAGGTTTCGTCGAGGTTCAGGATCACGTTGGCGACCACCGTCCACGCGGCCAGGTCCGTCACGTCCATGCCGGCCGGCACCGGACCGAGCGGGTCGCTAGCCATCTTTCGGGCCGCCTCGCCGCCGGCCGCGAACTCGGCCGCGGCCTCGTCGTGGAGCCGGACGAGCCGAGCGATCTCGGCAGCCGCGGGGCGACGGGCGAGCACGAGGCGGAAACCGCGGACGACCCGGTCCGCGGTCGTCTCGCCTCCTTCGCGGACCATCCGCCGGGCGAGGGCCTGCGCGGCCTCGACGTAGACCGGATCGTTGAGCGTGACGAGCGCCTGGAGCGGCGTGTTGGTTCGCGGCCGGCGGATCGTGCATACGTCCCGGGCCGGCGCGTCGAACACGGCCATCGAAGGATAGGGATTGCTGCGGCGCCAGGAGGTGTAGATGGCGCGACGGTAGCGATCCTCCCCCTCGCTCGTCTTCCAGTCCATGGCGCCGCCGAAGGCGGCGCCGAGGCCGAAGTCGGGCTGCGGCGGTCGGACGCTCGGGCCCCCCTTCTTCCGCGACAGCAGGCCCGCGGCGGCCAGCGCCTGGTCGCGGATCACCTCCGCCGAGAGCCGGACCCGCGGGCCACAGGCGACGAGGCGGTTCTCTGGATCGCGGGCGACGACGTCCGGCGGACACTTCGACGTCTGCCGATAGGCAGCGCTGGTCACGATCAGCCGGAGGATCGCTTTGGTGTCCCACTCCCGCGCGACCAGTTCCGTGGCCAGCCAGTCGAGCAGTTCCGGATGGCTGGGAAGTTCACCCTGGCTGCCGAACTCCTCGCTCGTGGACACGAGACCGATGCCGAAGATTCGCTCCCAAAGACGGTTGACGACGACGCGGGCCGTGAGCGGGTTGCGGGGGTCGACGAGCCACTTCGCGAGGACCAGCCGGTCGATTCGTTCGCCGGGACCAGCCGGGGGCTGGTTGAAGACCGTCGGCAGTCCCTCCCCGACGGCGTCGCCGAGGTTGCGAAAGTTCCCCCGCAGCTGGATCCGCGTGGCACGGCGTTTTCCGGCCGGAAGCTCGACGAGCACGGGCACGGTCACCGGGGCCGGCAGGGCGGCGAGTTTCCGGCGCAGGTCGTCGATGATCCGGCGCGCCGGTTGGAACTCCGGCGGCTCGGGCCGCCCCTTGGCCGGAGGCTGTTTCAGCTGCGGGATGCCGGTCTCGATCTCGGCGATCTCGCGTTGGAACGCCGCCCGCTGCGTGTCTTCCGGCTCCGCCGGCAGGACCGCATGGGGCGGGTCACCCTTCTTGTCGCTGTCGGCGGTGTTGTTGAGGATCGCGTAGACCTGGAAATACTCCTTCTGCGAGAGCGGGTCGTATTTGTGGTCGTGGCACTGGGCACAGGCCATCGTCGTCCCCATCCAGACGCTCAGCGTCGTGTTCACCCGGTCGATGACGGCGACGGTGCGAAACTCCTCGTCGTCCGTTCCCCCTTCGTCGTTGGTGGGCGTGTTGCGGTGGAAGGCGGTGGCGATCCTGTCGTCGAGCGTGCCGCCTGGGAGCAGGTCCCCGGCGAGCTGGCGGATCGTGAACTGGTCGAACGGCATGTTGGTGTCGTATGCCCGGATCACCCAGTCGCGCCATCCCCAGATCGTCCGCGGATTGTCCTCGGCGTAGCCGCAGCTGTCGGCGTAGCGGGCCAGATCCAGCCACTGCCGCGCCATGTGCTCGCCGAACCCGTCGTGGGCGAACAGCGCGCCGGCGAACTTCTCCACGGCGTCCGGCGACCGGTCGGCGACGAACGCATCGACCGTTTCCGGCGTCGGCGGCAGGCCGGTGAGGTCGATCGCCAGCCGCCGGGCGAGCGTTGGCCGGTCGGCCTCTGGCTGCGGAGACAGCCCCTCGGCCTCCAGACGGGCGAGGATGAAGCGGTCGATGTCGTTCCGCGGCCAGCCGGCGTTCTTGACCGCGGGCACGGCGGGTCGCTTCGGCGGCAGGTAGGCCCAGTGCGGCTCGTAGGCCGCTCCGCCGGCGATCCAGCGGCGGAGAAGTTCCACCTGCTCCGGCGGTAGCCGGGGGCCGGCTTCGGGCGGAGGCATGGCAACGGCGGGATCGGTCGAGGTGATCCGGGCCATGATGGCACTGGCATCCGGCTTTCCCGGCACGATCGCAGCATGGCCGTCGAGATCGGTGGTCGCGCCGGCGAAGGTGTCGAGCCGCAGCCCGTCCGGACCGCCGCCGTGGCGATCGGCGGCATCGGGGCCGTGGCAACGGATGCAGCGGTTGGAGAGGATGCCCTTGATGTCGCGGGTGTAGGATACCGGCTGGCCCTCGCCCGCCGGCCGCGGCGGTTCGACGGCGAGCGGGGGGAAGAGCCCGAGTCGGTCGAGCACGTCGAGCATCCGCCCGGCGACGAGCCTCATCCCGGCGTAGTTCCAGTGGTTTTCGTCGCGCAGCGGGGCATCACGCGTCTCGACCGAGTACACGCCCTGCAGTTCGGAGCAGATTTCGGCGATGGCGACGTTGTACCGCTCGTAGCGGGGCATGAACCGGGTCATGACGATCGGCGGATCTCCGCCGATCTCCTCGCGCAGCCGGACGAGGTGGTCCTTGACGTCCTGCTTCCACTGGTTGACCGGCGTCCCGGCGATCGCGTCGTTGATGCCGAGCGAGAACAGGATGACCGGACGGAGCGGCCGGTCCGCGAGCAGTTTCTTCGCGGCCGCCACCCGAGTCCGCAGGATTCCAAAATACTTTCCGTCGGGAGCCCACTGGCGAATCCTGCTGCCGCCCTGACCGGTCTTGACGAGGTGGACGGGCAGATCGGCCTCCGGAAGGTCCGCGGCCCGCTTGGCCAATTCGAGTTCGACGCCGTGCGTCGCGGCCGCGTCGAGGCCGTCGTGACCGAGCAGGTTGTTGGTACCTATGTCGAGCGGCTCGAACGTGAGCGTGGCGTTGTCGAGGATCCGGACGGCCCGTCGGGGCGCCAGTTCCTCGGGCGTCGCCTCGGTGTTGAGGGCGTACCCGCCGGAATTGCTCTCGCCCGTGACGACGACGAGGAGCCGCGGCGGGGCTGGAGCCGCGCCCGTGAGCGCGACCGCGGCCAGCACGAGACACACGGGAAGGATGCGTTGCATGAGCGTGTTCAACGTGCACCGTCCGGGAAGGCAACCGACGCTCCCGGAGGGGTTCATCGGCGTCTCGCCTCAGCCATCGTGACGCTAGAGTCCGGGGTAAAGTATAGACCGCTGCGGCTGTCCCCGACACGCGGTGGCCGGCCCACTCCGGGCAGGCCCGGCCGGTCACCGGCCGCCGACTGGGTTTCCCGCTGCTCTTGATCCCGCATGCACTCCCCGCTGGATGACACGACCCTCGTCGTCGGTGCCGCGTTGGCCCGGATTCCCGCGAGCTGCGCCCGCTGGGGCCGCGGCTGGTGCGCGGCCGCCGCCTGCATCCTCGAGGCATCGGTGCCGAAGGCGGGCAACGTGCATCCGGGACGATCGTTCGCCGATCTCGACCACGAGGATTTCGTGGCCGCGGCGTTGGCGATCGCCCCGGTGTTCGACCGGGCCGCGGACGCACCGCTCGGCGCCACGGTGCGGGCGGCGGTCGCCGCGTCCGCCGCGGTGACGCGGTCCAACGCCAACCTCGGGATCGTGCTGGCGCTGGCCCCGCTGGTCGCGCTGCCGCAGGCTGCGGGCAGCGGGGCCGACGCCGTGACCAATGATGGCCTCGACGCACTCTGGGCCACGCTGACGCCGGCCGACGCCGCCGACGTCTGGGAGGCGATCAGGCTCGCGCGGCCCGGAGGCCTGGGGCGGAGCGACCGCGACGATCTCGCCGGGCCGCCGCCGCCCGACCTGCGGGCCGCCATGGCCCATGCCGCCGATCGCGACCAGATCGCCGCGCTCTGGTCGCGGGGCTACGCCGGCCTTCTGGCCGGGCCGGTCGCCGATCTGGAGCGAGAGTTCGCCGCCGGCGCGGGACTCGCGGATGCGATCGCCCGCGGGCACCTCGCCCAGCTCGCCCGCCAGCCCGACTCGCTGATCGCCCGGCGGCACGGCCCGGCCGCGGCGGCCGAGGTCTGCCGGCAGGCGGCCGCGATCATGCAGATGTCGGCGGAGGCGTGGCGGCCGGCTGCGGCGGCCTTCGACGCCGCACTCCGCATGCCCCCCGGGATCAATCCGGGCACGACTGCCGACCTGATCGCGACGGCGCTGTACATTCTTCTCGACGATGCCGTCCTGCGCGACCGCTGCGGCCTGTCCCGATTTCTCGACCGCCTCCTCGACGAACCATGACCGAGCGCTTCAGCGTCCAGCTCCGCAAGGCGGTCCACGTGTTCGCCGCCGGGCATTTCATCACGCTCACCGACGACCTCTGCGAGGCGGTCCACGGCCACAACTGGACCGTGGGCGTGGACGTCGAGGCCGAACCCGACGCCCATGGCATGGTGGTCGATTTCATCGCGCTCCGCGACCTGGTGACGCGGATCGTCACCCGGCTCGACCATCGGATGATGCTCCCGGCCGACAACCCGCTGCTGCAGGTGACGACCGCGGCCGGGCCGACGGGGCGGGACGAGACGACGGTCCGGTTTCGCGACCGGCGCTGGGTGTTTCCGGCCGAGGAGTGCGCGATCCTGCCGGTCCGCAACACGACCGCCGAATGGATCGCCCGCTGGATCGGCGGCGAACTGCTGGCGGCCTTTCCGACGGCCGGCATCCCCGCACCGCGCCTGCTGCGGGTCGCCGTGGACGAGTGCCTCGGCCAGTCGGCCGTTTGGGAACGCAGTCGCTGACGGCGCAACCGCGGGCCGGATCCGCATCGGGTCGGCGGACGCGAGCCCCGGATTCCGATCGTCACGAAGCGGCCCGCATCGTCGTCGCCAGCGTCAGGGGTCCACGCCCTTGGGTGCGGTGCGCACGCCGCGCCACTTGTGCGACCAGAGCCGCTCGGGATCGGCGACTCCGGCGAAGAGCCGATCGGACAGCCGCGTGCGGGGCAGTTCCACGAAGGTGATAGATGTGGGCTGGAAGAATCCCGGTGGCTCCACCAATCCGCGGAGCCGTTCGAGATTGGTGGACGAGTAGTGCGAGCACCGCAGCGCCGAGCCCACGGCGTCGGCCTGGGGCCAATCCGCCGGCAGGGACGTCGTGCCGAGGCCGTGGCTGCCCTTGAAACGCAGCCCCGGCGCGGTCGCCGAGACGGGACGTTCGCTCTGCGGCTCCCCCTTGAACGCATCCCAGTCGTTCACGCCGAACCCGCTGAGGCCCCAGTAGGATGGCCCCACCTCGTCGGCGATCGGATCCCGCGGGCCGCGCACGGCCTTCTCCAACTCCAGTTCGGTCATCGGGCGCAGGCCGGCCCACGCGGCGAACGTGGCTCCGTCGGCCCACGAGATGCTGAAGCATCCCGCCCCGGCACGCTCTCTTCCCGGACGTCCGATGAACCGCCCCTTGTCATCCTTGGAGACGTGCCCGTTCTTGCCCGAGTACACCACCTTGTTGAAGACGGTCCCGCCAAACCGCTCGCCGGCTTGTTCCGGGGGGAGGGCATTCAGGAAATCGGCATACTGGACGGGACTGATGTGGAACTTCATGCAGTAGAAGGCCGCATGGCCGTTGGGATAGGTGGCCGGAATCTCCCCCCCATCGACCAAGGGGCCGCCGTGGTTCCGCGCCCACAGTTGCCCCTGCTTCCTGCCCGTGGGGATGGCGCCGGGGCCGGTGACGCGGTACGGCGTGCTCGTATCCGTGCCATCGATGTACCGGTGGAAACTGCCCACCTCGGCGCCGCTATTGCCGAGGACGAACGGCCCCTCGGACACGAACACCATCTGGATGCCCATCCCGCGGATGCCGTCCTTGCCGTCGCTCGTCAGGCCGGGGACGCTCGCGGCGTCACAGACGACGGTGACGCGGTTGGCGGTCAGCGGTCCCTTGCCGGGGGCGGCACGGCGGATGAACGCACCGGTGAAGCCGTCCGCGCCCTCCGGCACGATGATGTCCACCTTCGTGCCATCCTCCTTCTGGCCGTATCCGGACGGGTTCACGACCCGGTCGGCGACGAGTTTCACGTGCCGCCATGCCGCCGGTTCGCCGGTCCGCGCCTTGAAGAACACCCAGGCAGCGTCGTGATTGTGCTCGTTCCGCCACGAGTCCTTCCAGGAGACGTCGAACGAGATCGTCGCGGTCTTTTCGTCCCGCGGTTTCAGTTCGACGTTCTCGATCACGACGGCACACTGGTTATCCCAGCCGCTCGGTGGCCCCCCCACCACGGCCCCCTTTTCGTCGAACACGCTGACCCGCTCCTGGGGCTGCAACGCGTGGGGGACGATCCGCGCGGTGCGGACGGCCCGGACACCGACCTGCACGGTCCGGCTCCGGGAAGGTAAATGATACGAGGTGTTGTTCATGTTCTGGCGATCGGAGATCCGCAGGTCCTTCGACCCCTCGCTCGACAGGGAACCGCCGCGCGTGCCGAATCCCCAGCCCCAGTCCTCCGGAAACCTCGCATCGCGTTTGCCCACCGTGAAAATCGCGTCGGGCCAGGCGCCGTGCGTGCCGGCGAACCGCCGGCCGGCAACGTTGCCGACCGTCACGACGCGCTCGGCGAGGTTGCCACTCAGGTCCATGATGCCCCAGTAGGATGCGCCGGCTGCAACCCGGTCACTTTCCGGCGTGGCGAAGGCCCCGGCACGCGGGTTCGGGACCGGTTTCAACGCGTCGGCGAGACCGACTCCCTTGCCATCTCTGCGGACCCCGCCACTCCAGGCGGCGTTGCCACGCGAGGCATCGGGGCCGTCCGCCCCCTGCCACGAGACGCTTTCGTCGGTCTTCCCGGCATCGGTCACCACGTAGCCGTCGGGCCGGGCGGCGGGCTTCTTGCCCGCGTTCGAGCCGGCGATCGCCGACGTGCCCCAGACGAATTCGTCCGCCACCGGACGGAGCGGCCCGCGGGCCGACTTCTCGTACTCCAGTTCCGTCATCGGCCGCAGGCCGGCCCAGTTGGTGTAGCGGGTGTGTTCATACCGCACCAATCCCGGGCACGGGCTGTGCGGCGTCGCCGTCATGTACACCGCGGGCGTTTCCGGTGTCGCGGGCGTCACGACCTGGATACCGCTTTACTGGAAGTCTTTGGTTTGGAATGGAAGCGGCCAGCCCGGCTGGCCACTGTGGCTGAATTTTTCAGGAAGTTCGTCGCCGGCCGGGAGGTGGTTGAGATAGTCCACGTACGCTCCTTCCGTGAGCTCGTGCCGCATGCAGTAAAACGCCGCGAACCCCTTCGGGAAACGGGCCGGCAGCGGTCGCGCGACCCCGCTCGTGAAGTCGTCGGCCCGGAGTTCCACCCCGATGCCGTCACGGCTGCCGATGTTCCGCGGGCTCTCGCCGCCGAGGGTGATCGCGGCCTCGCTCTCGATGCGGATGGCCGCCGCGGTGTCGCCGGCGGAGAACTGCGCGGCAACCAACGCGGTCGAGCCATCGCCCAGCCAGTAGGCGCACTCGGGCACGTAGACCATCTGGATGGCGAAGACCTTGACCTCCGCCGCCGCGGGATCGGAGACCCCGTCCGCCTCGTTCAGCCATCGCAGGGCGACGCCCTTCCAGTCGTTCGGGCCGCTGCCGGCCGCCGCGCGAAAGGCGAACACGCCGGCGGCTTTCGTGCCGTCATCCGTCAGCCCGATATCCAGCGTCACCGCCGGCGGGGCCAGATGATCCGCCGCTTTCGCCGAGAGCGTCGCGGGCGACCATCGGGTGGAGCCGGCCTTGCGGAATTTGGCGAACACCCATGCGGCATCCCAGCTCTCCAGCGTGAGCGTTCCCCTGCCGCCGTGCGCCTGCTCGGGCACGTCCCAGGCCGCGCGCCACGAATGGTCCCACGCCAGGTCGAACGAGACAACGGCCTGCCCGGACGAACCCGCGGCAGCCTTGATGTTTGCGATCCGGATCGGGTCGGCCTTGCCGGTGCCGCGAAAGCGGGCCGCGGCGGGATCGGGATCTGCCGCCCGGGCGTGGCCTGCCGGCACCGGCAGCACGGCGAGCGACAGGACGAATGCCGCGAGCCAGGACGCGGCGTTGCAGCGGATCGTGTTGGCATGGTTCATGACGTTCGCTCTCCTGAAACTTCCGCGGTTGCTGCCCCGACGATGCCCAGAAAGGTAAGAGGATCGACGGCGGTTCCGCAACCGCGGGCCGGATCAGGCGTCGGCGACGAGCAGCCGGCCGGCGGCGTCGAGGGACAGCGACAGCGACCGGTCGCCGAGCCGAATCCGCATCAGGCCGGCGCCCGCGGGGTTCGCCTCGACGACGCCGACCGTGCCGAGCCCGAGCCCGGACTCGGTCAGGTAGCGGAGGAACTCCGACGACTGGTCGAGGACCCGGGCGAGGCGGAATCCGCTGCCGGCGGCGCAGGCCGACAGGGGCCGCGCGGCCGCGTCGTCGGCGTCGGGCAGCGAGAGGGCGTCGGCCCGCGGGATCGGGTCGCCATGCGGATCGACCTCTGGCCTGCCGAGGAAGGCGTCGATGCGGTCGATCAGCAGGTCGCTCACCGCGTGCTCGAGATGCTCGGCCTCGTCATGGACCTCGTCCCATGTCAGGGCCAGCGTCCGGAGGAGAAACAGTTCGATGAGTCGGTGCCGGCGGATCATCCGCAGCGCGAGCACCCTGCCGGCCCGCGTCAGGGCCACGCCCTCGTAGGGGCGATGCGTCGCCAGCCGCGCCGCGTCGAGCGTCTTGAGCATGCTCGTCACCGTGCCGGGTGCCACGCCGAGTGCCGTGGCGATCTGACCGGTGCTCGCCGGGCGGCCGTCCTGCGCCGACACGATCTGATAGATGGTCTTGACGTAGTTCTCGACGGTCAGGCTGGGCATCGGGGCGTGCTCGAAGGGTGGCGCGGCGGAAAAGCCGGGGGCGCGTTGTCGGCCCGGACGTCGGCGGTCATTATGACCTCGGTTCCATCGCCCACCGAGGCCGCAGCGAAATCCCCGATGCACCTCAACCGTGCCGCTCTCGAGATCGCGGAGACGCTCATCGCCCGGTCGGCGTCGATCGGGGCCACGGTCCACGAGATCGGTGCCGCCCGCGTGCTCGACTGCGGCATCGCCGCGGCCGGCGGCGTGGAGGCCGGCTTGGGGATGGCGCGGGCGGCGCTCGCCGGCCTCGCCACCGTCGATTTGCTGCCGGCTCCGTCGCCCGTTCACGACTGGCCCGCCAACCCGTGGCCCGTCGTGGCCGTCGCCAGCGACGAACCGGTGGCCGCCTGCCTCGCCGCCCAATACGCGGGCTGGCGGGTCAAGGCTCCCGGCTACTTCGCCATGGCGAGCGGTCCGATCCGGGCCGCCATCGGCAGGGAGGATCTGTATGACGACATCGGCCTGCGCGAGCGGCCGGAGGCCGTGGTCGGGCTTTTGGAGACCGACCGGCTGCCACCGGCCGAGGTCTGTCGGCAACTGGCCGACGCGGCGGGGGTGCCGCCGGAACGGCTCCTGCTGCTCGTTGCCCGCACGGCGAGCGCGGCGGGCACGCTGCAGGTGACCGCCCGCTCGCTGGAGACGGCGCTCCACAAGCTTCACGACCTGCGGTTCGACCTGCGCCGCATCCGGCGCGGCAGCGGACTGGCGCCGCTGCCGCCGGTGCCGGCCCCCGCCGACGACCTCGTGGCGATCGGGCGCACGAACGACGCCATCCTCTACGGAGGCCACGTGGTGCTGGAGGTGACCGGCGACGACGCCAGTCTCCGCGCGGTCGGGCCGCGGATGGTGAGCCGCGGCTCGGCCTCCCATGGCGAGCCATTCGCCTCGCTGTTCGCCGCCGCCGGCGGCGACTTCTATGCCCTCGATCCCGCCCTGTTCGCGCCCGCCCTCGTCGAGTTGGTGAACCTCGACACCGGCACCCGGCTGCGGTTCGGCGGCCTCGAGCCGGAGATCGTGTCCCGGTCGTTCGGCGCCGCCGCGGGGGTGTGACCGATGCGCGTGGCCGTGGTGGGTGAGCCCGCCGGGTGGCACGTCGGGCGGCTGACCGCCGCGCTGGCCGCCGCCGGTCACGAGCCGACGGTGGTGCCTTGGGCCGCCATCGGGGCCGCCGTCACGGCCGGCGCCGACGGGTTTTCTCCCCCCGCGATCGCCGGCTGCGACGTCGTCGCCGTCCGCGGCATGCCGGGGGCGGGCGGTCCCGCGGATCGGCTCGAGGAGATCGTGCTCCGGATGGACGTGCTCGGCAGGCTCGCCGCCCGCGGCACGCGGGTCGTCAACATGCCCCGCGCCCTGGAGGTGGCAATCGACAAGTATCTGTCGTTGTCGCTGCTGGCCGCCGCGGGCCTGCCGGTCCCCGAGACGCGGGTCGTGCAGGGGACCGCGGCGGCGGTCGCGGCCGCCGCCGCGCTCGGTGAACGGTGCGTCCTCAAGCCGCTGTTCGGTTCGCGGGGCCGGGGCCTCCAACTGCTCGCGACGGCCGAGGAGGTCGCGGCCGCGGTCGCGGCCCGGGGACCGGTCGCCTACCTCCAGGAGTTCGTCGCCCATGAAGGATGGGACGTTCGCATCCTCGTGGTCGGCGATGCCTGGTTCGCCATGCGCCGAGTCGCCCCCGCCGGCGAATGGCGGACCAACGTCTCGCTCGGGGGCAGGCCGGAGCCGTTCTCGCCTCCGGCAGACTGGGTAAGGCTGGCGTTCCGCGCGGCTGCGGCCGTTTCGGCCGAAGTGGCCGGGGTGGACATCCTTCCGGCCCGCGATGGCCGGGTGCTGGTCCTGGAGGTCAATGCCGTTCCCGGCTGGCGTGGACTCGAAGCCGCCACCTGCGCCGACGTCGCCGGCGCGGTCGCCCGGCATCTGACGGCGGGTATGTAGGCCGAAAAGTCCGGCCTGCGCAACCCGGACAGTTGGCAAATGCGAAACCGGACCCCTGCCCAAAAACGAGGCACGCAGGGGGCTGCCTCGCTTTCGGGCACGCCTGCACGGAAACAAGGCGGGTTGTCTGGATGGGTCGTAAGTCCTTGTTTTTCAGGCACTTACGGCTTTCCCTTGACCGCCTGCAAGAGTTTTCCCGGTTGCGTGGCCGCGGCCGTGTCCCTCCCGGACCGGAATGCGGACGGGCCGAACCGCAGTTCAGAACCCCGACCCAGAAACGCAGTTCACCAGGACTCACCGCGAAGGAGTGCACGATGCCGGCGAAGGCGACCCTGTCCCCCCCCCCACGTTTTCCGTCGCCGACGGCGGCCAGGCAGCACGTGCTCCGCGTTGCCGAGCGGCTCCATGCCATGAAGCCGGATTGGCTGGTCTTCTTCAGGGAGGTGCTGGGGATCGACGGCCTCGTCCGGGGAACGTTCGAGTCCCCCCGGGAGATCGCCGCGTTCGAATGCTCGACCGAGTACGCCCGGATCAGGGAACTGCTCGACGACCTCCGGCGGCAGCCGGCGGAACCGGCGGCCGAGCGGGAGTCGCAGCGGGTGGTCACGGTCCGCATGCCGAGGTCGCTTCACGAGACCCTCAAGGCCGAGGCGGACGAACAACGGGTGAGCATCAACACCCTGTGCATCGCCAAACTGACGAAACTCCTCGACGCCAAGGACCGTCAGGGCATGGGGGACGAGTCCGCTGTCGCCGAGCCGGCGGCCCGGTCGCGTCGGGCCCGCTGAGCCCGGGGCGGTGAAGCGGGAGGACCGGAGCGGGCCTGTAAGCCGGGTTCTGTCCCTCGCGGTGCGAGGGGGCGACCATTTCTCTAGGGCCGCGGTTGCCCGCAGCCTCGAGCAGCCGACCCGGAAGCGGGGGCGAGACGGGCCGCCTCGCGCCGCTGCCGGCCCCGTGTGGAACCGGCAGCGAACTTCTTCCTGCTTGGCCTTGCTCCCGATGGGGTTTGCCGAGCCAGACCGGTCACCCGGCCTGCTGGTGAGCTCTTACCTCACCGTTTCACCCTTACCCGCCGGGCGAACC
>JBIKKQ010000060.1:0-17831 GCA_044360305.1 Pirellulales bacterium | reverse complement strand
CCGGCGCGGCGGGGTTGTTCGCCGCCATCTGGGCCGGGCGGACGCTGCGGCAGACGGGGCGGCAGGTTTCCCTGCTCGCCGTGGACGGCGCCCGCCGGCTCGGCGCCAAGATCCTCGTGGCCGGCGGTGGACGGTGCAACGTCACGCATGAGCGGGTCGCCGCGGAGGACTACGCCGGGTCCACGCCCCCGGCGATCCGCAAGGTGCTGCGCCGGTTCGACGTGGACGCGACCGTGGAGTTCTTCGCCGCCGCCGGCGTGCTGCTGAAGCGCGAGGAGACCGGCAAACTGTTTCCGGTGACCGATTCGGCCCGCACCGTCCTCGACGCGCTCGTCGCCGAGGCCCGGTCCGCCGGCACCGAGATCCTCCATCCCGCCCGGATCACGGCGGTCGCTCGGGAGGCCGATGGCTTCGTCGCCACCAGCGACGCGGGCCCGATCCGCGCCGACCGGGTGATCCTCGCGACCGGCGGCAAGTCGCTGCCGAAGTCGGGCTCCGACGGCGGCGGCTGGGCGCTGGCCGCGAGCCTCGGGCATTCGCTGACCGCGCCGATCGTGCCCGCCCTCGTGCCCCTGCTCCTGCCGGCGGGCCACTGGATCACGGCGCTCTCCGGGCTGACGCTCGAGACCGAGGTCACGCTGCGCGGCCCGACGGGCCGCCGGCTGCACGCCGCCCGGGGCAGCACGCTGTGCACGCACCACGGGCTGTCGGGCCCGGCGGTCCTCGACATCAGCCGGCACTGGCTCGTCGCCCGGCACGCCGATCCCGGCGTCGGCCTCGTCATCAACTGGCTGCCCGGCCTCGACGAGCAGGCCGCCGACGCCCTGCTGATCGCGGGCCAGTCCCGCGGCCCGCTGGCGGTGCTCCGCGAGCGGCTCCCCGACCGACTGGCCCGGTCGTTGTGCACGGCGGCCGACGCGGCCACGTCGGGCGACCTGCCCCGCGACGCCCGCCGGCGGCTGGCGGCGCTCGTCGTGGCCACGCCCCTGCCGATCAGCGGTGACCGCGGCTACGCCGTCGCCGAGGCGACGGCCGGCGGCGTGCCACTGGCCGAGGTGCGGCTCGACACCATGGAGAGTCGGATCTGTCCCGGCCTGCACTTCGCCGGCGAGGTGCTCGACGTCGATGGCCGGATCGGCGGCTTCAATTTTCAGTGGGCCTGGGCCAGCGGGTTCGTGGCCGGCACGGCAGCCGCCCGGGCGGCTTCATGAGGCCGCCGGCGTCGGCAGCGCGTGCTCCACCAGCGTCGTCGCCAGTTCGTAGCGGAAGTTCCCGCTGTGGAGATCGAGCGTCCGGATGCGTCCCCCGGGAGCTCCGCAGACCGCGGGCAGCAGGGTGGCGACCCGCGGCAGCACGTCGTCGAGCCGGATGTCGGCCATCGATGCCCGTCCCAGATGCCATCGCAGCGTGTCGGGGCGGACTCCGTGCCGCCACGCCCGCAGCCGGTCGATGATCGGTCGCTGGATCCGCTTCCCGCGCACCACCTCGTGCCGCGTGCCCCAGGGCGCCCACTGGTTCGGGTCGGTCGGACCGACGAGCACGACCGCAGGCACGCCGAACGATGCCGCCAGATGCACGAGCCCGGTGTCGATGCCGACGCACAAGTCCATCCGGGCCGCCACCGCGGCCGCCTCGCGGAGCGAGACCTGGAGCGAGAAATCGTGGACGTGCGCCGCGGCGTCGGCCGGCAGGGCCGACCGCAGGGCGTCGTGGGCCGGCGCGTCGTGCGGCGCACCACAGAGGACGATCTCGCAACCGCGTTCGCCCACCAGCCAGGTCGCGAGCCGGGCCCAGCCGGCGTCGGACCAGAAGCGTTCCTCGTCGGTGCCGCGGACCGCGAGCAGCACCCGCGGCCGGCCGGAGGGGAGCGTGGCGAGGAGCGGGGCGACGGCCCGGTCGCTGGCCGGATCGACCCAGTTCTCGTTGTGGCCGTCGTCGATCGCGTGCCCCTCGGCCCTGAGCAGGTCGAGGTAACGCTCCGCCTGGTGCCGGCCGGGCCGGGCGGCGACCGACGTGGTGAGCAGCGGGCCGCCGCACTCCGTCGCGAAGCCGACCCGGTGGGGAATGCCGGCGAGGGCGCCGATCACGGCCGAGGAGAGCGACCGCTTGAGCAGGTAGCACCGCGCGTAGGCCCGTGACCGCAGCCAGGCCGCGCGGCGGCTGATGCCGGCGGCGGTCGCCGGCCAGGGGAGCACGGCGTCGAGGTAGGGGCAGTTGGCCAGAGCGGGGAACGCCGCGCCTTCCGCGACGGCTTCGATCACCGCCCCGGGGTGGGCGGCGCGGAGGTTTCGCAGGAACGGGATGGCCAGCAGCGTGTCGCCGAGATAGCGACTGCAGACCACCACGATCCGCTCCCGCCCCGCGCTCCGGTCGCTCGTGCAGTCGCCACTCATGCCGCAAGCATAGCCCCCGCCCCGCTTCGAGGCTGCGCGGGTTTTCCCCGGTCGGTCCGGGGGTTTTCCGACGCCGGGCGGCCCCGCCGGCGTCAGCGGGCGAAGCCGACGAAGAAGCTGAAGATCTGCTTGCTGTCGTAGGGGGCGTAGACCACCGGGAAGGCGAAGTCGAGGGCGATCGGGGCCGGGCCCATCGCCGGGAGCGTGATCCGCATGCCGACGCCCGGCGCGACCCGCATGTTGTTGATGGCCACGTTCGGTTCGACGGTGCCGAAGTCGGTGAACACCACGCCGCGGAGCGTGTCGTCGGCGGTGATCGGGAACATGTACTCGACGGTGTTGAGCCACTGGAACGGGCCGCCGACGACGGCCAACTGGCCGTTGGAGCCCGCCTGCCGCGGGCTCGCCCCGCGGAACGTGAAGCCGCGCAGGGTGTTGTAGCCGCCGGCGAAGAAGTTGTCGTAGGCGGGCGTGTCGGGGCCCGACATGCCGAGCACCGAGCCGATGGAGAGCACGTGGCGGCCCGAGCCGTCGGGCCGCTCGTTGAGCAGGAAGTACTGCCGGCCCTCGAGGATCCCGCGAGGGTAGACGAACGTGCCGATCACCTGCTCGAACTCGAACGTCGCCAGATGCCCCTGCGTGGGCATGAACGGGCTGTCGCGGGTGTCGTGGATCAGGCCCGCGCTGAAACCGTACAGCGAGTTGGTGCCGAGCATCCGCTGGATCTCCGGCACGCCGGGGACGCGCGGATTGAAGACATCGACGCTCTCGCCGCGGAAGGCGGTGTTGACCGACAGGTCAGGGGCGAAGGCGAACTGGTAGCCGAGGCCGACGCGGCCGCCGGTCCGTGACTCGGCCCAGTCGAAGAAGGCGCGGGTGTAGTAGGAGGCGGAGAGCGACAGGCCGATCCGGGTGTCGAACAGGTACGGTTCCTGGAACGTCGCCATGTATCGCTGCAGCTGCGTCCCCGGCGAGGCCTCGAGGCGGAACCGCTGCCCGGCGCCGCGGAAAGCGACGCCGTTCTTGACGTCGTCCCAGCTGCGCGGCAGGCGGAGGATGTCGAAGTTCTGCTCGTCGACGACGATGTTGCCGACGAGGCCGGCGTTGGAGTTGACGCCGGCACCGATCATCAGCCGTCCGGTCTGCGTCTCCGTGGCATCGACGTCGAGGATCACGTAGGGGTCGTTGCCCGGCGCCACCGGCAGCGGGTTGCCGCCGAAGTCGGGGAACGCGGGGGGCTGGAATCCGGGGGGCTGATTGGGGTCGAACTGGGCGACGGGCTGGACCGGGACCGGAGGCTGACCACCGAAGCCGACCGGAGGCGCCGGCTGGCCGGGGAGCCCGGGGCCGACCGGCTGCTGGACGGTGTAGACCGGCGCTGGCGGCGCCGGCAGCTGGAGCGGCGTGCCGCCGGGCTGGACGGGCTGGGCTCCCCAGATCGGCTGCTGGAAGGGCTGCTGCGTGACCGGCTGCTGGTACACAGGCTGTTGATAGGGCGGCTGCTGAGAGGGTGCCGGCTGATACACCGCCTGTGGCTGGTACACGGGCTGCGGAAACGGCGGCTGCTGGTAGGGCGGCTGCGGCACCGGGCTCTGTCCGCGCCACACCGGCTGGGTGGCGACGCTCTCGGGGCGTGCCGGCGCGTCGTGCCAGTCCCCCTCGACGCTGATCTCGAGCACCGCGTCCGCCTCGCCGTCGGGGCTCTGGCCGCGGAAGCCCCGGGGGCGGTCGGGATCGCGGGCCATCCGCCGGCCGTCGTCCTGCGGCTTCGAGAACACGATCTTCGGGGCCTCCCCCTTGGCCGCGTCGGCGAGAAACAGGCCGCTCGACTTCAGCCGGCGCTCGTCCTCGCGCAGCTTGCGGATGTCGAGGATGTCGCCGGGGCGGAGCGAGAGCCGGTTCATGACCACGCTGTGCCGGGTGTGCGGGTCGGTGCTGCCGCCGCGGATCCGGACGTTGATCTGGCCGACGCGGTACCGCTGCCCCTCCTCGACGTTGTAGACGAGGTCGAGTTGGCCGGGCTGTTCGAGGAACCGGGGGTCGGCCTTGATGTCGGCGAAGACGAATCCGCGGCCGCCGTAGACGTCGCGGATCTTGTTGAGGTCGGCGTCCATCTTCGCCTGGTTGAAGTGCTGGCCGCTGCGCAGTTCCAGATCGCGCTCGAGGAACTCGGTCTTGAACTTGCTGTTGCCGATGAACGACACGTTGCGGACGGTGTACCGCGGGCCCTCGTGGATGACGTAGGTCAGATACACCCAGTCCTTGCGGCCCTCGTGGACGATGTCGATCTCGCGGCCCACCCGGGCCTGGAAGAAGCCGAGGCTGCGGTAATAGGCCGTCAGCGTGTCGACGTCCGTGTCCACGACCGAGGCGTCCACCTCGCCGCCGATCATCCAGAGGATGCCCGGCTTCGACTTGATCTGGGTGAGCAGGCGGGCGTCGCTGGCGATCGTGTTGCCGACGAAGCCGGTCCAGGCCACCTTGCGGTTGCGCCCCTCGTCGATGAGGAACACGGCCCCGGTGTCGCCGGGCCTGTGGCCCTCGACCGTCGTCACCCGGGCAGCGTCGTAGCCCTTCTCGTGGTAGTGGGACTCGATGCGGCGCCGGGCCTCCTCGACGATGTACGGGTCCATCGCGTCGCCGACGTCGATCTCGCTCTTCTTGCGCAGCACGCGGGTCGTGATCTGCTGGTTGCCGACGTACTTGACGTGGCGGAGCATCGGCCGCTCGACCACCTGGAAGATGACGACGGTCCCCTCGCGGATGCGGACGTACTTCGGCTTGACGTCGACGAACTTGCGGCTCCGGTGCAGGGTGCGGACATCCTGCTCGATCGCCTGCGGGTCGAAGATCTGGCCGGCCCGCGTGACGAGTTGCGGCAGCTTGGCGGTCTCGGTGGCATGATTGCCCTCGATCCGCACCTCGACGATCCGGTCGGCGGGATCGGTGGCGGGCATCGCGGGCCTGGCCGCCGCGGGTCGCGGCACCGCGCCGGCCGGATCGAGTGGGGCGGTCGGGCCGGTCACCGGGGGCAGCGGCGAGACGACGGCCGGCGTCGCCGGCTGCGCGAACGCCCCTCCCGACAGGCAGCCGAGGAGCCCGGCGGCGGACAGGATCCGGGCCGCGACGGGGACGCGGCGGCGGGCGCGGCTGATGGTCATGCGGAGGACCGACATGCGGGGGAGCGGCACGAAAGCCGCGGAGAAATAGCGGAGGTCCCGGGCTGTCACAAGCCGAAAAGTGTCCGGGCACGATCGCGGTCGCGGCGGGAGGCGAAAGCGGCGACGACATCTTGCCCAGTCGTCGATCCTTGACCAGGCACCGCGAACGGCGGTACTTTTTCAGGGCTGTCCCGGGTTCTCAACACCCGTTTTCGGCCGTGATTCCCTCGGTTCCGGCCGCACCCCGCCGGCCCATCCCATGGCACCCCTGGTGATCGACCTGCGCCGGACCGACGACCCGCGCGACGTCGTCCATCGGGCGGTTCAGGCGCTGGCGGAGGGGCGGCTGGTGGCGTTTCCGACGGAGACCGATTACGTCGTCGCCGCCAGCGCCCGCGAGGCCGCCGCCACGGCCCGGCTGCGCGAGACGGCAGCCGAACGCGACGGCGAGCCGCCGCTCACGCTCGTCCTGCGGAGCGCCGCCGAGGCCCTCGACTGGGCGCCGCGGATGACGCCGATCGCCCGGCGGCTTTCGCGCCGCTGCTGGCCGGGACCGGTGGCGATGATCGTGCCCGACGACCACCCGGACAGCCTCGTGCATCGGTTGCCGGAGGAGTCACGCCGGTCGATCGTCAGCGCGGGCCGGCTGCGGCTGCGGATCCCTGGGCACGCCATGCTCGCCGACTGCCTGCGGATGCTGGCCGGTCCTGCCGTGCTGGCGGAGCCGGGCCGGCCCGACGAACCCCCCGCCGTCACGGCGGCCGATGTGCTGGGCCGGGCGGGCGACGGGCTGGCGATGGTCATCGACGACGGCCCGGCCCGCTACGCGCAGGCTGCCTCGACCATCGAGATCGAGGGGGACTCGTTTCGCGTCGTCCGGCCGGGCGTCGTCGGGGAGGAGACGCTCCGGCGGCTGTCGAGCCTGATGGTGCTGTTCGTCTGCACCGGCAACACCTGCCGCAGTCCGATGGCCGAGGCGTTGTTTCGCGCGCTCGCGGCCGAGCGGCTCGGTTGCCGGCCCGACGAGGTCGGGCAGCACGGCATCGTGGTGGCCAGCGCCGGGGTGGCGGCCTGGGGCGGGGGCCATGCCAGCGACCATGCTGTGGAGGCGATGGCGCAGATGGGGGTCGATCTGTCGGGTCACGAGAGCCAGCCGCTGACCGAGTCGCTCGTCCGCCAGGCCGACGTGATCCTGACGATGACGGCGTCCCATCGGGCCGCGGTGATGGCCCATTTTCCCGAGGCCGGGGGGCGGGTGGCGGTGCTCGACCCCGACCGGCGCGACGTCCTCGATCCGATCGGCGGGACGCTGGAAACGTACCTCAATTGCGCCCGGCAGATTCGCGGGCACGTGGTCGCGAGACTCGATACACTGGAAGTCGGTCGCGGCGGCCGGTGAGGACCGGCCGGCCGGAACGGCCCTCGTGACCTCGGCAGGACTGGCGGAATTTCATGCGGATTGCGATCGGCAGCGACCATCGGGGAGTGTCGGCACGGAAGCGGCTCGCCGGCCTTCTCGAGCGACTGGGCAACGAGGTCATCGACTGCGGTTCGCAGGGGGAGGAACCGGTGGACTACCCCGACATCGCCGCCGACGTGGCCGGCCGGGTGAGCGGCGGCACAGCCGATCGGGGCATCCTCATCTGCTGCACCGGCGTCGGCATGGCGATCGCCGCCAACAAACTCGCCGGTGTTCGCGCCGCGACCTGTCACGACGAGGTGACCGCCGAGATGAGCCGGCGGCACAACGACCTCAACGTTCTCTGCCTGTCGGCCGAGATGATCGGGCCCGAGGTGCAGGAAAAGATCATCCGCACCTGGCTGACGACGCCCTTCGAGGGCGGCCGGCATGCCCGGAGGGTGGCCAAGATCACGGCCCTCGAGCCGCACTGCGGCTGACCGGGCGGCTCCGGCGGCCGTGGAAAGCCGGGCGGTCGTGGCGGACCGCGGAGAGTCGTCGCATGGTAGCGGTCGTACGGGCGGGAGGGCGCAAAAACCGGCTCGCGGAGGCCGCCATTCCGTTGAACCGCCGTCCAGCCTTGGTATCGTCGCTCGTGGAAGCCGGCGGTCCGGCGTCCGTCGGTGTGGAGCCGGCGGACGGGCCGCCAGTCGCCAGAGCGTGCCCCGGATGCGCAGCGTTCACAGCCCCGATCCCGACGAAGTGGACTGCCTGATCCGCAACGGCGAGTTGCGGACGGCCATCGAGCCGTACCTCGACGAGTCGATCTGGGAGATCGACTTCCGCAGTCTGCCCACGGCCGCGGAAAACCGGTTCCTGGAGTCGATGCTGGCCTGGGAACTGGCCCCCCTGACCCCGATCGCCCGCTGGTTCGAGCCCGCGCTCGCCCTGCAGCCCGGCTGCACGCTCGACGACGATCAGCTCCGCGAGCGGCTCTGGGAGACGATCGAGCGGCTGTATGCCAAGCGGATCGTCCTCGACTTCACCGACCACCTCTCCGACCGCGAACTGTACACGCTCATCCGCCGCGACATCCTCCCGGCCACGGTCAAGCACGTGGACCTGCCCGACAACTACTTCCACTGGGACTGCAGCGCGACTGCGGCCGGGGACGTGTCGGCCTGGCTGACTTACTACGCCAGCGACGAGGAGCGCGAGGCGTGGGCCCTCGACGAGGGGCGCGAGCCGCCTCCGCGCCTCGTGCCTCGGTTCCCGCGGGCCCTGCCCGCGGCGCCGGTCTGACGGCCCGGCGGTTCCGGGCCCGCCGAACGCGGCCTGGCCGCCGGGGAATCGTTCCTCTGCGCGGGTGAAAAATTCCCCCCGCCGGCGCCGTCGCGACGGTTGGCCCGTGGCATGCCGGCCCGCTACGCTTGCAGGGTCGCGGGAGGGCGACGGCACCGTCGCCGTCTCTCCCCGCGCCAGCCCGCGAAAGGCCATCCCATGCACCGTCTCCTGTGCCCGTGCCGTCCGCTCGTGCCGTTCCTCGTCGCCTGCCTGGCGCTGCCCGTCGCGCTGCCCCCGGCGGCCGCCGCCGATCCGACCGCGATCCGGGCGTCGATCGCCAAGGGGGCGACGTATCTCGTCGAGCAGGCCCAGGCCGCCGACGGCAGTTTCGCCGCGGACCTCGGCCAGCCGAGCCCGGCGATCACGGCGCTGGCGGTGCTCGCCCTGGCGAAGGCCGACCGGCCCGAGGACGAGGCCGCCATCGAGAAGGGAATCAAGTTCATCCTCTCCTTCCGCCAGCCCGACGGCGGGATCCACGGCAAGGAGTCGCCGGTGAGCAACTACGAGACCGCGCTGTCGATGCTGGTGCTCGCGGCCCGCAACAAGGACGGCCGCTTCGACAAGGAGATCAAGGACGCACAGGGCTACATCCGCGAACTGCAGTGGGACGACGGCGAGGGCAAGGGGCGGACCGACCCGGCCTTCGGCGGCGCCGGCTACGGGCGAAAGGGGCGTCCCGACCTGTCCAACACCCAGTTCATGATCGAGGCCCTGAAGAGCGTCGGCGCCAGCGACACCGATCCGGCGATCCAGAAGGCGCTGGTCTTCGTCTCGCGCACGCAGAACCTCGTCGGCCCCGACAACGACCAGCCGTTCCCCGCCAAGGCGACCGGCGATGACCAGAAGGGCGGCTTCTATTACACGCCCGCCGCCGACGGCGAGAGCCAGGCCGGCAAGACGCCGGAGGGAGGGCTGCGCAGCTACGGCTCGATGACCTACGCCGGCCTGAAGAGCATGATCTACGCCGGCCTGAAGAAGGACGACCCGCGGGTCAAGGCGGCGGTCAAGTGGCTGGGGAAGCACTACACTTTCAAGGAGAACCCCGGCCTCGGCCAGTCGGGACTTTTCTACTACTACCACACGGCGGCCAAGTCGCTGGCCGTGCTCGGCGAGGACACGTTCACCGACGAGGCCGGCAAGCCGCATGACTGGCGCAGCGAACTCGCCGACGCCGTGATCGGCAAGCAGCGGCCGGACGGCTCGTGGGTCAACGAGGACCGGCGGTTCATGGAGGACAACCCGAAGCTCGTCACGAGCTACGCGCTCCTCGCCCTCGCCTACTGCCTGCCGCCAGCTGGCAAGTGATACAGGGGCCGCCGGGCGGCGGAACAGCCGGTCGAGCTCCGCCTCGCCGGTTTCGTTCCAGCCCGCCCGCAGCTGCTCGATGACCGGCGCCGTCGAGCGGTGGTGCAGGTCCCCCATGAACCGCAGCGTCTCCTCCTCGACGATCGTCAGCGCCGCCGGGAGCTCCCGCTGCCGGCGGCGCCGGTTGGCGGCGCAGGCCGTGGCCAGGTCGTCCACCGAGTACAGCCAGACGCCGGGCCGGCTGCCGATCCGCGGATCGAAATCCCGCGGCACGGCGAGGTCGAGGACGACGAGCGGCCGGCCGCCGCGCTGCCGCTCCACCTCGGCGAACAGCGTCTCGGTGACCACCGGCTCGGTGGCGGCCGTCGTGCTCACGACCACGTCGGCCGCGGCGAGCTCCGCCGCCAGTTCGGAGAAGTCGCCCGGCCGGGCGGCGAGCTCGACGGCCCGCGTGGCGGTGCGATTGACGACCGTCACGTCCCGGGCGCCCCCCGTCACGATCTGATCGTGCACGTGCGGCGATCCTCGCCCCACCCTTGCCGATTTCTGCCCCGTTTCCCTCCTGCCTTCGGTGCACAAATGCTTCGCAACCTGTCCCGCCGTTCCCGTTCGCTCCTTGCATCACTCGTTGGCCGCACGGCTGCATCGGGGTGCCGCCGCTCCGCCCGCAGCCTGAGCCGCCGGCCGATCGGCGCCGAGCAGCTCGAATCCCGCGCCATGCTCGCCGGGGTGGCCATTGACGGCGGGCTCTCCTGGACCGGCGGACGAGCCGCGGGCTCTCGAACGCCGGCAAGATCTACGGCTCCGGTGGTGTGGCTGACAGCCACCTATACGAGGTCTACACGACCACGTTCGCGTTCGATGCCACGAGCAACACGATCATGGGCAACCCCGTTCAGGCCGTCGCCCCCGGCTCCCTCGGGGTTCGAGTGCGGCCGAAGCGTCTCCACGCCCTTTGGGCCGCTGGAAGTCTCGGCGGGCGCGTTCAAGGACGGCAACACGATCCTCGGCATCGGCGTCCGCGTCGAGCGTATCGGCAGCATCGTCGGATTCAAGCCCACGGTCCGCTTCGACATCGACAACGACAGCTATGACGTTAAAGTAAATCTCGATAATGACGTTGTTTTCAGTGATCCCAATGTCGTGAACGGCACGGGCACCTCTGGCAGCACCAAGATGCTCGCTGCAGTGCCGGTGGGCGACCAAAACATCGTCTTTCAAAACCACTGGGATAGCGGCGTGAAGTTCAAGAACGTGAGGCTCGCATGAAGTGTGGAGCACAAAAAATGGGAACAGAGGTGGCTGCCCGTTGCTTCCCTGTTCAAATGGTGTTGTTTTGTTGCTTGGTCTCACTGCCTGCGGCGCGTGCTGATCTGGAACCGGAGCGGTATGAGCCGGGTCCAAACGCGCCCGCAGAATATTTTCCAGGGCCCAACTCCGACGCGCGAGGCCTCAACCTAACGGGGTCATTGATCGTCTTCCAGGACCTCTGCGGCGCGAAGTTCGATGGCGCCGATTTACGTCGTGCGAGATTCATTCAGACCGTATTCAACGACCGTACTTCCTTTCGCGGCGCCGACCTGCGCGGTGGGGAGCTCGTGGACGTGAAGCTCAAAGGCGTTGATTTCGAGGGGGCTCTTATCAATCAACTGTTGGTAGACCAGGCCACGTTGAGAGCCGACCAGATCAAGGCGACCGAGAGCTACCGAAGACGCGACTTGAGCGGCTGCAAGCTGGAAGCCTCAGTGCAAGACGAGTGGGACGGTCAGAATCGCGGCTGGACAGGCGTGCAAGACTTGTCTTTGGCCGGGTTCGACCTCGTGGAGACTTCATTCGTAGGCATAGACCTTACAAAGATGGATCTGTCAGATACCGATCTTGCGCGCACGAGGTTTCGGGGTTGTCAGGTGCGGCAAGACCAAATCTTCAAGTCTCGTGGCTTCTCGTATCCGAGTGAGCCGACCGATCGCCAGTCGCCTCCGGTGCAGTACGCGGGCATGAGGTTTGAAAACATGGATTTACGTGGATGGAGCTTCGTCAAAGCCAACCTTCGGCACGCGAGCTTCGTGGGCTGCCAGCTTGATGGTGCCGACTTTTCCGGCGCGGAAATCGAGGGCGCGCAGCTGGGCCAAATCACCGCGGACCAACTTGCCTCCACTGCAAACTTCCGGCGAGGGGAATTGATCGGTGTCACCCTGCGGACAATCGATCTTCGAGATCGAGACTTCTCTCGAATGAACCTGACAGGCGTCCACTTCCTGGACTGTAAGGTGCAGGGGGTTGATCTCACGGACGCGGTCGTCACGAACGCCAATTTCTGCAGCCATGCCGGCCGGCCCGATGACAAGTTCTCACTCGACCAAATCCGCTCCACCTGGAACGCCCGCAACGGCCGCCTCGATGGGGTGTGCCTTCCGCTCAGCGCGGTCCACCTCTCCGGAAGTTCGACTTCCGCGCCCAAGTAAGCGTTGGGTCACCGACCCGGCGGCGGATATTTAAAGGGTCTTCAGCGGAATCTGTGGGTAGGAACGGCGGATAATCCGGGACGGGAGCCAATTTGCACGAACGTGCTCCCCCCGCACTTCGCCCGCTTTTCGGCACCGCCACAGACGGTGACCGGGAGTGCGGCGGCGATCGCGGGAGGCATCATCGATGCTTACTGCGATCCCGTGGATGTGATCAATGTCTCCCGCGATGCCAACGGCAACAGGGAGATCGAACGCGGGATCGACCAGCGCCTCGACGCGGATGCGACGCCCGGGGACGGGCAGCCGCGCCGGCAGTTCCTGCTGCCGGCGGCGGCGATTGGCGGCGCATGCCGCGGCCAGGTCGTCCACCGAGTACAGCCAGACGCTGGGGCGACCGCCGAGCCGGGCGGCGGGTTCGACGGCCCGGATGGCGGTGCGGTTGACGATCGTCACGTCCCGGGCTCCCGCCTGGCGCAGGGAACGAAGCGTCGCCGAAATCTCATCGAGATTTCATCGGCGGCCCCTTGACGCCTCCCCCCCCCCGGTACGTTACCGTCCCGCGGTCGAGGCCCTCGCCCCACGTCACGCGCTGATCGTGAACGTGCGGCGATCCTCGCCGCCCCGCCGATGCCTGCCTGTTTTCCTCCCGCCTTCGGTGCCACCAATGCTTCGCACCCTGTCCCGCCGTTCCCGTTCGCTTATCGCCGCGCTCGTTGGCCGCCCGGCCCAGCCGCGGCGCCGCGCCACCCGCACCCACCGCCGCCGGCCGATCGGTGCCGAGCAGTTCGAATCCCGTGCCATGCTCGCCGGCATGGTGATCGACGGCGGCCTTTCCTGGAACGGCTGGACGTATCGCGGGCTCTCGAATGAAGGCGGTCTCTACGGCTCCGGTGGAGCGACGAGCAGGGACACTTACGAGGTCTACACCGTCGCGTTCGCCTTCGCCGGCAATGCGATCGACGGGAACCCGGTCAAAGCCGTTGCTCCCGCGCCCGACGACTTCGTGACCGGGCGGGATGCGTGGATCCCGGGAGGGAGACAGATTCAGGTCTCGGCCGGGGCGTTTCAAGCGGGCAATACGATCCTCGGCATCGGCATCCGGGCCACGGACAGTGCCGCCAGCATCGCCGGCTTCTCGCCGACGATCCGCTTTGACCTCGACAACGACAGCTTTACGGCAGCCTCGTTCGAAAAGGACAGCCTCGGCCGCACCACCACACTCAAAAACGACGGCCGCACGAGCTTCAGCACCTACGCCGAACCGGGTGATTTCACGGTCCAGTTCGAGGGCAGTGCCTCCTGGCGCGGGTCCTCGATCAACGTGCGCGAAGCGGCCACCCCCCAACTCCCCGCCGCCACCGTCCAGCTTCCCGGCGGCGTCGGCAGCGGCACGAGCTACGACTTCGCCTTCCGCGCCTTCGCCCAGCCCGCGGCCAAGAGCTACCAGATGTTTCTCGACATGACAGCCATCCCGCAGCTCTACGGCTCGGTCTACGGCACATTCTTTCCGGGCCGGGCCGGCGTCGGCACGATCGGCGACCGCGTCACAGTCTCCCTCAACGGCCTCGGAACCAACAACGTCGTCTTCGGGGCCGACCTGACGCTGCCGTCCGTCGATCTCGACGTGGATAGCGATAACAATGGTGCCCTTGACCGCTCGTCCCACGAGGACGACATCGAAGCGAGTACCAGTCTGCCCGGCGTGATCGTGCCGGTGGGGGGCGAACGTCAGAAGATGATGGTGGACGTGCCGAGAGGGATGAAGGCGACACTGGCCTTCGATGACGCCGCGGCAGACAAGGTAAAGGTCTTCTCGCCATCCGGTGCCGTCGTACTCGAGCAAGGCCGGCTGTCCACTCCGATCGTCGGCGGCCCGCCGCAGACCTTCTGGATCGAGGCCTTCGCGGCAAGCGCCAGCATGGCCGACATCGCCTTCACGCTCACGCTCGACGTCGGCACGGGCAGCGGCAGCGCGGGCTCGCCACCGAGCAACACGATCCGGGCCACGGCGGCGAAGGCTGATCTTACGGTAGACGAACTGCCGGACGACCTCGAGGATCTGGGTGCCGGGGCCATCGTCTGGCGAAACTCGGACTTTTCTCGATTGCTGCCGCACCCCGACCCTGCCAAGCGAGATGCCGAGCCAGGACTGACCCGCTACGCTCCGGACTATTCGGATAGTTCTGCCATCGACCCTCAATTCGCGAGCCAGTTCACTCCGGGCCGAGCCTCCTTCACGCCCGGGCTCGCAGACGGGTTCGACTTTCAGTTCCTGTTTGACGCTACCAAGATTGCCTTGTGGACCCGTGAGAGCTGGATCGGTTTTGACGAAGTCGCGGCTGAGCCTGGCGGCTGGTGGAAAATCCCCGCCAGCAAGTCGGTCCGTCCTGGGCCGGGCGACAACAACGAGCGGATCGAATTCTGGATCGAAGGCTTGACGGCCACCCGCTATGGGTGGGGCACATTAGAGTTGTGGACCTTGCCCAAGCCCGGGCCCGCCAGACCGCCGGTTACCCCTCCTGACACGGTGACATTCACGGTAGTCGATGTCGGTCTTGGCGTCGATGGAAACAGAGACGGCACAATCGACTTTGCCGATAGCCACGACCGTCAGTTGACGTTCTGGTTGAATGGCGACGCTGAAGCGGTCGATGATCCCCTGCCAGGGTCACCGTACGAGCTGGAAAACCCGCTCTACGCACCCGGCGGAACGAAGGATTCGGCCGACAACCGGATCGCCACGCACCGCGACCTGGAAGACTTCGCGTCGCTTCACTTTCTGGCGGACGACAACCTGGCGCTGATGATTCCTGCGCCTGATGGCGGCGCGCCGCCCGCAGGACTTCGGCCGACGTACCGCTACACCCTCAGTCTCGGCGCTGCCGACACGAACATCCGACTGTTTCACAACCGTCCGCGGGCCGACGTGCTGGCGTACGTGAGGGACGTTGCAGCCGCTGAAACGCTTGTCAAGGGAGTCGCGACAAACACGGCAGCCGAACCCGAGATCGGACGCATGCCGACGGTGCTCAGGAGCCTCGTGCCATCGGATGCCGACGACCGGTACCGCTATCTCTTCGAGGCCTTTGGCAGAGGCGGAAAAGCCGCACTCAACTTCACGGTGACGGTCACCTATCCGCAGTCCGGCGGCACCGGCGGGCAGCTCCGCACGACCAGCCGCACGCACACCCTCGACCTCGATCTGCGCGAGATCAAGGACCTCTACACCCGCATGCAGGTGCCGTACCGCAACGGCGGCCGGGATGACCGCTTCACGCACTTTGTCCCGGGCACGGAGGAGCTGCCGCACTTCGGTGCGGCGCAGGCGTTGTCTGCGGGGAACACTCGAGGCATACCATTTCTGTCGGGTACCGAAACCGTGGTGCTCGTCCATGGCTGGAACATGACCGACGGCACGCAGACGCGCGGCCCCGCAACTGACTGGAAGAGGGCCTTTGCCGAGACAGCTTTCAAGCGGCTGTATTGGCAAGGCTTCCGCGGCAACGTCGCGGCCTTCGACTGGCCGACGTTTGCGGATCAAGAGGGCAGACTACAAGGCGACCTGGCGTTCTTCAACTTCACCTATAATGCGAGCGAATATCAGGCTTTTCGCTCGGGTCGATCGCTCATGACCTTCCTGGCCGACAAGAAGGCTACGGGCGCCGTCCATCTGCTGGCCCACAGCATGGGCAACGTCGTGGCCGCCGAGGCCCTGCGGCAGTGGACAGCGGCCGGCAATGGCCAGGCGCTGGTGAGCAACTACGTTGCGATGCAGGGCGCGCTCTCGGCAGGAGCCTACGGGGATGATGCGACCGATGCCACGGACGATGCGGGATTGGATTATTATCGGTTCTGGCCTGCCGGATGGGACGGCGAACAAGGTCGCTACTACATGCAAGGCACGGACCAGGCAGCCGGCAGGTGGATCAATATGTTCAACGAGGTGGATCGGGCCACGAGCAGCGAATTCGCGTGGGTCGACAACAATCGCGTAAAACCGCTGGCTGGCAACATCTGGCGCGATGTTGCACCCGGCATTTCGTTGCCGGATGCCCGTCGGTTTGCCTACCGCATCAACTTCAGCGGGAAGTTGATCCGCAGCTATGCCGACGACATCACTGGGATTCCGGTGACCGATGGAGAGGTCGAGTTGACTCCTGGACTGGTCGCCCCAGGTCCCGGGCAGTTGCCCGGCTCGGCCGCCTACGAGGTCTTGGCGTTCATGTCGAAGGCGAATGCCAAGCCGATCGGGACGAAGGAAGTCGATCACTTCGGCACGAATATCGACATCTCCAAACTGGGCCTCCGCACCCCCTACCTGGCTGAATGGCCGGGCCACTCCTTCCAGTTCCACTTCGATGCAGCCACGACAGCGCAGTTCTGGAAGCGGGTCGTGGACGAAACACAAATGGACACCGTGAGCAAGCCGAGGAACCCGTGAGATGAAACGCCGTTGGGTGATTGTCGGCGCGGGCATTCTGATTGCCGCCGCGGTCGGGTTTCAGCAGGCAGAGCCGCTTGAAGACCTACGCAGGCATGGCTCCCTGGCTCAGGGCGTCGGCGGCGTCAAGGCTGATGAGTACATCTTCATGCCTGACGAAAAGGCCGTGAGCGGGTTTGTGGACTCGCTCGGCGTTGTGGCCCGATGCCAATCGGTGCGGGGTTTGTTCGTGCCACAAATGGACAACTTGCGAGAGGCTGTCGCCCGAATCAGCAAATTAGAGCGAGTTACGTGGCTCCGCATGCGGGGCATTGAGGCCACCGACGATGACGTCTTAGCCCTGGCCGGCATGAGGAATCTCGAGTACTTGGATCTGAGCGACAATGCCAAGGTTACCGACGCCGGCATCGCGGCGCTCGCGGGCCTGGAGAACCTCCGCTACCTGAATCTCACCAGCACAGGCGTTACGGGCACAGGATTCAAAGACCGGGCCGACATGGCGAGTCTCTACCAACTGAACCTCAACGACTGTCCAGTCACCGACGAGTCGCTGGCGGCGATACCGCGTTTCCTCAAGCTGGAAGAATTGCTCCTCGGTCGCACGAATGTCACCGACAAAGGCTTGATGAATCTAGTCGGCTGGAATTCGCTGCGTCGCGTAACTCGCACGTTACGAACCACGAAGGCCGGCTCACAAGCCTTCAACGAAGCGTTTCTTGCCGCCCGCCGCAAAGCTCGGGAAGCTGGTGAGCAAATGGATCCGCGAGACATCCCGCCTGTGTTTCTCGATAACTGGCGGGAATGATCCGCGCCGGCGTTGCCAAGCCACTCGAGCCTGCCGACCCTCGCTCATGCAGGCAACCTCGAGGCGCAGCAACTACCCAGCTCGGCCGCCTACGAGGTCTTGGCGTTTATGTCGAAGGCGAATGCCAAGCCGATCGGGACCAAGAGCGTTCGATTCTTCGGCACGAATATCGACATCTCTGATTTGGGATTGAGTGACCCATACTTGCGTGAATGGCCGGGCCACTCCTTCCAGTTCCACTTCGATGCGGCCACGACATCGCAGTTCTGGAAACGGGTCGTGCGGATAATCCGGTGGCCTGCCTTGGAAAACCTGATCCAGCGGATATGAAGGTCTACTGCCCAACGGGCAAGGAGACTTTCGATGACGACGAGACGACGGAAGAAGCACCCCTCTGTGCCAATGATAGGTGAGACACCTGCCCTTCCCCTATTAAAGTAGAGGGCCAGGAGGACAGGACATGGAGAACCACAGGATGTTGGGTACCGAAGAAGCGGTGGTGTTCGGAACGGAAG
>JBIKKQ010000216.1:0-5174 GCA_044360305.1 Pirellulales bacterium | reverse complement strand
GTCGCCAACGAGGATTCCTTCTATTACGCGCTGCACACACGGCAGGAGGTGCGGAACGCCCTGGCCTCGCGGGGAGTGTACTCGTTCGCCGACTTGCGGAAGTTCAGTCTGCAGCCGAAGTCGCCCTTGGACCTTCGACGACTCGGCGTCCCGGATACTGCCAATCTGTTGCTCGGCGAGGGCTCCGGCATTGCCGGATTCAAAGCGATGGTCTACCAGGATTACATCACCGGCGACCGTCAATACGTGCTGGCTTTCGCAGGGACGGACGACACCTTCGGACAGTTCTTGGACTGGTTGTTGTTCGGCGCGGATGGCGACTGGAAAAACAACTTTGATCAAGGACTTGGGCGAGGCACTCCCCCGCAATATGAGGCAGCCATGAAGACCGGCGACGGCTTGTCGAAAAGTGATGGCATAGCTGATGGCCATCTTATCGTCACCGGTCATTCGCTCGGTGGCGGCTTGGCGACCGCGGCGGCCGTGGTGGGAGGATTCCGTGCCGATACCTTCAATGCCGCCTGGCTACGCAAGGAAACCCTGCTGGAGCCAGACGGCCTTGGGGGCAAGCGAGAGCGCTATCCGGGGTCGCTGGTCAACTTCACCGGGGCGGTGGGGACGATCAAGTCCTATTACGTGGATTGGGACATCCTCACGTACTTCCAGACGCAGTTTCGGCGATTGGACGACACAATGGCTCCCGTGGGTCTCCGGCATGAACTTGACGGGCCGCACGACTTCAACCTGACCGTGGCCGATCCTATCCCGCTCCTGAGTCTCTCCTTCATGTACGACCTGCATCTGAATCCATCAGTTCTCTACGGGTTGCTTGTCACGGAAGATAGTTTGGGCAGCATCACGATCGACCTTCTCGGCTACGTTGCGTACTTTTCCTAGCAAAGCTTGGGCGAACCGATGCACTTCCTTCAGTCCGTCAGCCTTGGTGCCGTCATCGTGAGTGGCGTTGCCGGATGCGGTTTGGTCAATGAGCTCCCGGGCAGAAGTTTTCACCAACGGTGCGGATGGAAAGCCGAGGACTACTTCACCGACCCGCAGGTGATCGCGCTGTGCCGCGCGATTGAAGCCAATGATCTGGTTGAAATGGAGCGGTTGGTCAAGGCGGGCGCCGACGTCAACGCCCAGGGTAAAGACAAGATGACGCCGCTGTTGTGGGCGTTTCCGGACAACCATCTGCCGGGGTTCAAGTGGCTGCTCGAACACGGCGCGAATCCGAACGTGGTGGTCGAGGGCGAGTTCAACACTCGCCAGCGAATCACCCGCGGAGATTCCGTCACGCATATGGCCTGCGACACCTCGTTCCCGGGGTATTTTGAGGCGGTGTTCGATCATGGTGGCGACCCGCACATTCGGCACACCGGACCGCTGGGCTTTCGCGAGACGCCGCTCTTCGCAGTGCTCACCGGCGCGGCTGCCAACAAGGCCGAAAAAATCAAGCGGCTGATCGATTTGGGAGCCGACATGAATGCGCTTTCAAACGGTGGGACTCCCGTGATGCAGGCGGTGACCTGGGGAGCGCAGTATGAACTCGCGCTGATGATGCTCGAGGCTGGGGCGAACTTCCGGACGTATGGCGATAGCGAGGTCCAGCGACTCATTCATATCGTCGTCAAACAGGAGCGTCGCCTTGGCCAGTACACCCCCGAACAGAAGGCCAAGTTCCACGAACTGGTGAAATGGCTCGAAGACCATGGCGAGTCGTACGAAGCGGCGAAGGCAGACATCGCTCGTTGGGATTCGTGGTCCGGCGCCACGTTTCGCCAAAAAATGGATGCCGAGATCGCGGAGCGCAAGGCCCGCGAGAAGGCCGAGGCGGAAAAGAAGCTTGAGTGACGCCACGCATTCCGGGCGGCTCTGCTCGCTGGTGGAACGTCTCTTCTGTAGATACCCGGAATGGGCCTGAGTGCCCGGCATGCGGACCAATCGGCAGGCCAGACGTCGGCGGCCAGAAACCGCCATTTCAGAAGGCGGCACGCGGCGACTGGCCCGTATCGGCGCGGAACAGGTCCTGCTCGACCGCGAGGCCCAGGCGGCGCACGGCCTCGACCACCCACGGTCGGGCGAACTCGTCGCCGTGGCCGCGCCCGACCGCTGGTTCACCTACTGCTACTGGCTCGACGACGCGCGGATGCCCGACTTCGCCCGCACGGTGGACATCCACCGCAAGCCGGGCTACGACCCGGTCGAACTGTTCGTCGATCCGACCCTCGCCCTGCCGCGGCTGCGGATCGCGGCGACGCTGGCGAAGAAGCTGCTCGGCTTCCGCTATCTGATGAAGGTGATCGGCACCGATGTCTCGATCGTGCGCGGCTCGCACGGCCGGCTCCCCGACCGGCCCGACGATGGCCCGGTGTTTCTCTGCACCGACGCCGCCGCCCGGCGCGAGTCAATGCCGATGACCGACGTCCGCGACACGCTCCTCGACCTCGTCGCCCGCGGCTGACGGCGCACGCAGGCGGATAAGGAGTCCCAGCCCGATGCCCGGGCTGGTATGATCAGGTTCACGTCGTCCGGCTGCACGCGACCTCCACGCCGACGATGGCATCGCGAACATCCGCTTCCCCCCACACCACGGTGATGCCGATGCGCAGACGAACGTTTTTCGCGGCCGGCCTGGCCGCGGCCGCCGGGCCGATCATGGCCTCGCGCCTGGGGATGAATCGATCCGGCTTCGTCTCCGCTCCGCCACCGGCGTGGGCCGTGACGCCGGTCGTGGGTGACGGTCGCTGGATCGAAACCAGGCCGCCCCGCGAACCGGCCGGCTATTTCGACGAGCGGCCGTTCGAACTCTCGGTGGGGATCGAGATGCGCGGCCGCGGCAACGCCACCGACATCCAGGCCGTGACGCCCGTGCCGGTGCCCCATCCGGAGCAGAAAGTCACCGACGTGAGGATCGAGACGGAGGGCTGCGAGGCCCGCATCCAGCCGGTGGGCGAGGGAGCGGCCCAACTCCTGGTGGCGGCCCCCGCCATCGGCGCCGGCGGAGTTCTCCGGGCGACCGCCCGCTATCAGCTCACCGTCGCCAAGCACTATTTCGGCCACGACCGCGACCGGTTTCCGCGCATCCAGCCGAAGCCGGCCCGGGACATTCGCAGCCGTTACCTGCTCGACAGCCCGGGCATCGAGACCGGGTCGTCCCAGGTTCGCAAACTCCTCGACACGGTCCGCGGCCCGGCGGACGAGCACCCCTGGGATCTCGCCCGACGCTGCTGGACGTGGGTCCGGGAGAACATCCGCCCGCGGATCGGCCCCTACACCAGCGTGGTCAAGGCGATCGACGACCGGGTGGGGGACTGCGAGGAAATGGCCGGGGTGTTCGTGGCCCTCTGCCGCCGCGCGGGCATCCCGGCCCGGCTCGTCTGGGTGCCCAACCACAACTGGGCGGAATTTCATCTCGTGGACGAGGCCGGCGTGGGCCACTGGATCCCGGCCCACACCGCCTGCTACCCGTGGTTCGGCTGGACAGGCGTGCACGAACTGGTGATCCAGAAGGGGGACCGCGTGATCCCGGTCCATTCCAAGACCCCCCAGCGGCTGCTCGAGGACTGGGGCCGCGCGGCCGGCACGCGGCCCGAGTTCCGCTGGACGGCGGAACTGAAGCCCCTGCCCGCCGAGGACGGCGCGGATCCGGGTCCGGGGGGCCGCATCAAGCAGAAGACGGGCGAATGGACCCTCGCCGGCCACAGGCTCGACAGCCTGATGCGGCGGCACTGACATCGAGGCGGCCGATGGGACACGGGCGGCCGACGGAACAGGCATCGGACCGCGTTCTCGGTGCCCGGCACGTGGTGTCGCGCGTCCGGCAAAAGCCGGCAGGCGTCCGCGTCGGCGCCGCCTGCCTCGTCCTGCTGCTCGTCGCCGTGGCCCGCGGCCAGGTTGGCACGACGCTGCAGATGCCGGAGTTCGGCGTGGCGATCGACGCCGACGGCGTGGTCTCGCGCAGGGCGGTCGAGGATCCGGGCGGGCGGCTGGCGGCGCAGCGGGCCGCGGCGGCCCGGGCGGCCCTCCCCGCCGACGTCATCCGTCCCGCGCGGCTGCGCAAGATCTCGCTCGTCGGGCTCGATGCCGCCCTGCGGCGCCGGGGGGCGGCCGGCGGCGGCCCCGATGCCGTCGAGCGGCACCTCGCCGGGCTGACGCGGCTCCAGTTCGCATTTCTGTATCCGGACCGTGGCGACATCGTGATCGCGGGCCCGGCCGACGGCTGGCGTGAGGACGGCCTCGGCCGGGCGGTGTCGATCCGAAGCGGAGAGCCGGTGATCCTGCTCGAGGATCTGTGCGTGGCGCTGCGGGCCTTCTGGCCCGGCATCCGCGGCCCGCAGTCGGTCGGCTGCTCGATTGATCCGGCGCCGGCGGCGCTCGAACGTCTGCGTCAGTTCCAGCGCACGGTGCCGAAGGCCGTGGCCGACCACGAGCGGCCCGCGGTCGCCGCCCGGATCCACGACGGGCTCGCGGCGGCCCTCGGCGACGCCGACGTCCGGGTGTTCGGCGTGTCCGCCGCCACGCACTTCGCCCGCGTGCTCGTGGAGGCCGACTATCGCATGAAGCTCATCGCCATCGACCTCGAGCCGCCACCGGTTCCGCTGCGGAGCTTCCTCGACGGGCTGCAGTCGGCGCCGCCGAACACGCTGCAACGCTGGTGGTTTCGCCCCGACGATCGCTGCCTGCGGGTGGCACCTGATCGCCGCGCCTGCGAACTGCTCGGCCGGAGCGTGCGGCTCTCGACGGAGGATCTGGCCATCGGGCCCGACGGCCGGCTCGTCGATCGTGGTGGCAGGGCCGGCGCGACGGCCGAGGGGTTCGCGGCCGCGTTCACGGCCCGCTATCCGCAGATCGCCGAACGCAGCCCCGTGTTCGGCCAGTTGCGCAACGGCATCGACCTGCTCGTGCTGGCGTCGTTCCTCCGGCGCGAGGGCTGGCCGGCCGCCATCGGCTGGGACGCGGGCGGCCTGCGGGACGAGCGGACCGTGGCCACCGAGACGCTGCCACCCCCGCGGCGCATGCCCTGCGCCGTGAACGTGGTCTGGAAGGGCCGCGTCCTGCTGGCCCCCGCGGGAGGCGTGTCGATCGTGCCCGACGAACTCAGCGCCCCGGACCGGGTCGCCGTCGCCCCGGCGGGCGTCCTCGAGGAGCAGCGGTCGGCCGTCGGCCAACGGCCC
>JBIKKQ010000059.1:0-17878 GCA_044360305.1 Pirellulales bacterium | reverse complement strand
CGCCACCCGCAGACTCCGCGTCGCCGTCGCCCCCCCGGCAGCAGCCCGCTGTTTCAAACGTTCCACGAGCCGGGTGACGGCTTCGTCGGCGCGGTCGAATTCACCGCGGGCCGCCGCAATATCCACCAGCATGATCTCGTCGAGCGCGGCAGCGTCCTCCCCGCCGCCGTCCTTTCCGCCGTCCAGCACCAACGCCCGCCGCACCGCCTCCTCGGCCGGCGAATAGTCCTCGACCGCCAGATGCAGCCGGGCCGAGTCTCGCAGCAGTTCGGCCAGGGCATTGCGATCGCAGCCGGCATCCTTCTCGCCCGCCGCCGCCGCGGCGTTGACCACGGCGATCGCCTCCGTCCACTGGCCCGCCAGGGCCAGCGCCCGACCATACTCCCCCGCAGCAGCGAGCGTCGAGGCGTGGCCGGCACCGAGGTGGCCGGCCCGCGGCTCGTACTGCCGTTTTCGTGCGGCGGCCGCGGCGGCGTGGTCACCGAGGGCCGCATACACCTCCGCGAGCTCCGCGTTCGCCCGCGCCGTCACCTCGTGCTCCGGCTCCAGGTCCTTCTGCAGGATGTCCACCGCGCGCACGAGTTCGTCGCGGGCCTGGAGCGTGAAGGCATGTTCCGGACCCACGGCGGCGTCGAGCATCGCCAGGGCCCGCTTCATCGTCCCCAGCATGCGATCGACACGCCCCGCCGCGGCATGGATCTTTCCGAGAATCAGCAGGGCCGCGGCCTGGGGCACGCCGTACTGCTCCTGCCCCGCCTCGATCAAAGGATCGCGCAGGGCTACGGCCCGCGTTAAGGGTACCTCGGCCTCGGGGAGTTTCCCCTGGGCGAAGAGAATCTGCCCGGCGGCGTCGAGGATCGGCAGCAGGTCGGGGTGGTCGTTGCCCTTGGTCTTCTTGACGAGGCTGCTCGCCGACCGCAGCGTCTCCAGGGCCCGGTCGAAATCGCCGGCGGCGCGGAGGGTTTCGGCCTGTGCGACCGCCGCCTCGACCCGCACGTCGAGCTGGTCGGGCAGGGGCGGGGTCGGTTTTCGCTCTCCCTGGGCGTGGCCCACGCCCGCCACGAGACAGGCGAAGACGAACGTCGGCAGACGCCAGCCGGTCGCCGAAGGCCACCACGCCGAGTTTGAGACCTTCCGAAGCATCGTCGCCAGCATCCCAGCACCCTCGAGCACGCCCGGGACGAACGCCGGGGAATCACAGGAGTCTAAGACGCCCCGTCAGCGGAAGCCACGGGCCCGTCGCCACCCCCGCTGCCGTGCCGGCCAACGCCGATGGCCAGGTGTCGCTCATGAAATTCTCACACCGGCCGGGCGGTAGCCCGGGGCACGCGATATCTTGGAAAGGGTTTTCGTATCGTTTGCGGAGGGCCGATGCCGATGCTGGTGTCCCTGGCTGGTCAACCGGGCCGCATGGCGCGCGGGTGTTTCTTGGCGACGGTGGCGGTGGTGGTGTCGCTATTTCCGCCGCTCCGCTGCGGCGCGGCGGACCCGCCTGCACTCACCGCGGAGGAGGCCCGCACTCTCGTCGCCAAGCGGGGCGGGCCGCTCCTCCTCGACGAGGTCGCGAGTCTGGACGTCGACGCCGCGAAAATCCTCGCGGCCCACGGAGCCGGCATCGCACTCGACGCCCTGAAGGCCCTCCCGTTGCCGACGGCCACGGCGCTCGCGATGCATGGCCGGCAGCAGCCGGCTACGGAAGCGGGCGATCCGGCGATACTCATCGGCCGGCTGCGGACGATGCTGGTAGAGAGCCATGCCGATGGCGACTTGATGCGAGACATGATCGACGCGTTCGCGCCGCCGAACCCTGGCAGCCGGACCAGTGCCTGGCTGTCGCTCGCAGGACTCGACGAGCTCGCCCCGGAGACTGCCCTGGCCCTGGCCATCCACGCCGGTCCGCTGGCGCTCGACGGCGTTCGCAGCCTGTCCGTGGAGTCGGCCCGGGCCCTCGCTGTTCACACCGGCGAACTGTCCCTCGGAGGCCTCGAGCAGCTCCCGGCGGACGTGGTTCGGGCGCTCGCCGACCACCGTGGACCGGTGGCGATCCCGGATCCCCTGCGCCCGGCCACACGGCTGCCGGACGCCGCTGCCACGGCCCGGCCGCCGGCGCCGGACAAGGCCGAAGAACCACCAGCCACCACGACCGAAGGCAACCGGCCCGACCCGGTGGCCAGCGGACCGAACCGATGACCGCGGCCGGTCCCGTGTTCCTCGACCACGCCGCGGCCACGCCGCTGCGACCCGAGGTGGCCGAGGAGCTGGCCCGCACGGCGACGGAGGCGTGGGCCAATCCGTCGAGCCCGCACGCGGCGGGCAGGCGGGCCAGGCGGGTGCTGGAGGAGTGCCGCGAGCGCATCCTCGCGCTCGTCGGCGCCCGGGCCACGGGCAGCGGCCGCGACCGGCTGGTGTTCACCAGCGGCACGACCGAGGCCAACCGGCTCGCCCTCCTCGGCATGGCCGCCGGGCAGGCCGGCACCGCCGGGTGCATCGCCTCGTCTGCCCGCGATCACGCCAGCGTGCGCGCGACGGCCAAGGAACTCGGGGACCGCGGCTGGCGGGTGTTCGAGCCGATGCTCGAACCGACCGGCGCGATCGATCGCGGCTGGACGTTTCCCGAGGATGCCCCCCGCCCCCGGATCCTTTCCCTGACGCTCGTCTGCGGCCAGACGGGCACTGTCGAGCCACGCGGCATGGTCCGGGTCGCGGCGATCGGCGATGCCGACCGGGAAATGCTCGTCCACGCGGATGCGGCCCAGGCGATCCTCTGCCACGACGTGTCGTTCGCTGCCGCCGGCTTCGCCACGCTGGCCCTCGCCCCGACCAAATTCGGCGGCCCGCGCGGCATCGGCGCCACGATCGTCCGGGCGGACGTGCCGTTCGCGGGCGTCGTGCCCGGACCGCAGGAGTCGGGCCTGCGCGGGGGAACCGAGGCCGTGTCGCTGGCCGCCGGTTTCGCCCGGGCCCTGGAGATCGCCGTCGCCGAGCGGGCGACCGTCGCGGACCGGATGAGCCGTCTGCGCGACCGGTTCGCAGTGCGGCTCGTGTCCGTGGCCGGGCAGGCGGGAATCCCGGCATGCGTCGTCGCCGCGGAAGGTGTCCGGGCCGCCAACCTGCTCGTCATGGCACTGCCGGGGATCGATCGGCAGGCGTTCGTGATGGCGGCCGACCTCGAGGGGGTCGAATGCGCCAGCGGCACGGCTTGCGCGAGCGGATCGAGCGAGCCGGCGGCGGCCATCCTCGCGCTGGGCCTCGACGCGGAGACGGCGCGGTCCGTCGTCCGCTTCAGCCTCGGGGCGGTCACGACCGAGGCGAACGTCGACCAGGCCCTGGGCCGGCTGGAACGGGTGTTCGCCAGGCTCTGCCGGCGGTCGCCGTAGGCAGCCGGGACGCGGCTTCGACTCGGCGTTGGCAATCGGCCTTGGTCGGTTCAGGCAGTGGTGCCTGAACGATGTCGATTCGCCGTCGGCTGGACGGTCGTACGCGGGATCGCGGCGAGCCGACATCGGGTCAGACACCGACCCGCGGCCATCACGACGATCCGTCGACGGTTGACCCGGCGTCTCGCGAACACTCCCCCGACACTCTTCATGCCCTGAACCAGCCGGGAGTCACACTCAAATCGACATCTCGGCAACACTGAACCAACACCTCACCGACATAAAAATCGCTTCTTTCGGCCGTTTTTCGCAGGTCGTGGAATTGTGCCATTGTCTTGTTCCTACTCATCTTGCACCACTACTGTCCTTTCCTGTCATGATCTCTGAAAAATTGAATACAAGGAACAAAAAACCGGCCTGGACCGGTCGCGGCAGGCCATTTTCTCCGGGGATTTATCGGGTACAGTAAGGGTTTCGATTTCCCCCTGTCGGGCCGTCGGTCGGCGGCTCTGCGATCCCCGAGGACTGCAGGTTCCCATGAAGGTTCGTTGCACGCGAGAACCGTTGCTCGCCGCGTTGCAGAGTGCGACCGCGGTGGTCCCGGCGCGGTCGCCGAAACCGGTGCTCTCGAACGTCAAGTTCGAGGCGGTCCGCGAGGAAGCGGTGCTCTCGGCCACCGACCTCGAGGTTGGGATCCGGGTCGTTGTCGAGGGGGTGGAGGTGGCGGCGCCCGGCGCCGTGCTCCTTCCCAGCGGCCGGCTGGCCGCGATCGTCCGGGAGAGTGCGCCGGGCACGGTGTTCGACATCCACAGCGACGGCACGGCCACGGTCGTCAAGGCGCCGCGCAGCGAGTTTCGCCTGCCGGCCGAGGATCCACTCGAATTCCCCGCCGTCGCGACCTTTCCCGGCGATGCCTGCTTCGAGATCACCCCCCAGTTGGCGCGGGAAATCGTGCGGCGCACGGTGTTCGCCACAGACAACGAGTCGAGCCGCTACGCGCTCGGCGGCGTGCTGCTGGAATTGGCTGACAATGCCGTGATCGCCGTCGGCACCGACGGCCGGCGGCTGGCGAAGATGGAGGGACCGGCCAAGGCCCAGGGGGGCACGCCGGCGGCCGCGCAGCCGATCGTTCCGGCCCGGGCGATGCAGCTCATCGAGCGCTGCCTCGGGGCCGCCGACGTGCCGGTGCAGATCGCCGTCCGGGACACGGAACTCCTCGTGCGGATCGGGCCGACGACGATCTCCGCGCGGCTGGTGAACGGCCGGTTTCCGCGCTGGCGGGACGTGTTTCCCGACCGGCCGGACGCGGCGCGCGTCCCACTCGTCTGTGGCCCCTTGCTGGCGGCCGTCCGCCAGGCCGCGATCGTCACCAGCGAGCAGTCGAAGGGGGTCGATTTTTCGTTCGAGGCCGGCCAGTTGGTGCTCGCGGGCCGCTCTGCCGAGAGCGGGGAGAGCCGCGTGGAACTCCCCATCGACCATGCCGGGGCCACGGTGCGGATCAAGCTCGATCCCCGGTTCATGATCGATTTTCTGCGCGTCCTCGACCCCGCCGCTTCGATCTCCGTGGAGCTCACCGACTCGCAAAGCGCCTGCGTCTGCCGGACCGAGGATGGCTACGGCTACGTGATCATGCCGCTGGCGGCGGACTGACCGATTCCGAGAGCGACCGCATGGCGTTCACCCCTCCCCGTCCCCCGCTCCCGTCCGGTCCGACCTCGATCGGCCGGCTGATGTCGCGGCTCATGGCCCGCACGGGCTACGACCGGGAGCGCGCGGCCGAGGGGCTGGCGGAGGCCTGGCGGCAGGCGGTGGCAGGACCGCTGCGTGAGGCGTCGCAGCCCGGGCTCGTCCGCCGGGGCGTGCTCGAGGTGTTCGTGAGCCACTCGGCGTTGGTGCAGGAACTGGGATTTCAGAAGCGGGACGTGCTCGCGCGACTCGCGGAACTGGTGCCAGCGGCGGGGATCAGCGACATCCGCTGCCGGCTGCTGGCCGATGTCGGACAACGGGACTGAGGGAGGACTGCGATGGCTGATGAAGCGAAACAACAGGACTACACGTCGGCGGACCTCAAGCACCTGTCGGACCGCGAGCACGTTCGCGAGCGGTTCGGCATGTACATCGGCGACAACACCACTCGGGGCCTGCACCACCTCGTCTACGAGGTCGTCGACAACTCGATCGACGAGTGCATGGCCGGCCATGCCCACCACGTCTCCGTGACGGTAAACGTGGACGGCAGCGTCACGGTCGAGGACGACGGCCGCGGCATCCCGGTGGACCGCCACCCGCAGCTTTCCGAGGAGATGGAGCGCGACGTCTCCACGCTCGAGGGCGTGATGACGGTGCTCAAGTTCGGCGGCAAGTTCGAGAAGGGGGCCTACCAGACGTCGGGCGGCCTGCACGGCGTCGGCGTCACGGTCGTCAACTTCCTCTCCGAGTGGTGCGAGGTCGAGGTCTCCCGGGACGGCCAGGTCTGGCAGCAGGAGTACCAGCGTGGCGAGCCGACCGGCCCGGTCCGCACGATCGGCAGCACCACGCGGACCGGCACGAAGACGACCTTCAAGCCCGATCCGCAGATCTTTCCGCAGACGAAGTTCTCCTGGGACATCCTCTCGCGCCGGCTGCGCGAACTGGCGTTCCTCAACTCGGGGGTTCGGATCGGTTTCACCGACGCCGCCGCCGGCAACACCGAGGAGTATTTCTACGAGCGCGGCGTGGAGGAATTCGTCGAGCACCTCAACAAGGCGAGCGACGCGGTGCATGCCGACGTGATCACGATCAAGGGCCAGGCGGAGGGGGTGTCGTGGGACATCGCCCTGCAGTACACCGGCGAATACACCGAAAGCCTCCACAGCTACGTCAACAACATCTCCACGACCGAGGGGGGAACGCACGTCTCCGGCTTCCGGGCGGCGCTCACCCGGGCCCTCAACGCCTACGGCAAGAAGAGCGGCCTGTACAAGGACCTGATCCCCACCGGCGAAGACGTCCGCGAGGGGCTGACCGCGGTGATCAGCGTCCGCGTGCCGCATCCGCAGTTCGAGGGGCAGACGAAGACCAAGCTTGGCAACGGCGAGGTCGAGGGAATCATCAACTCGGCCGTCGGCGATTACCTGGGGAAGTACCTTGAGGAAAACCCCAAGAGCGCCAAGGCGATCGTCCAGAAGGGGGTGCTGGCGGCGGAGGCCCGCGAGGCGGCCAAGAAGGCGAAACAGCTGCTCCGCGAGCGGAAGGGGGCCCTCTCCGGCGGCGGCCTGCCGGGCAAGCTCCGCGACTGCACCAGCCGCGACGTGGCGCGGTGCGAGCTGTATCTGGTGGAGGGGGACTCGGCCGGTGGCTCGGCCGAAGGGGGCCGGCACCGCGAGTACCAGGCGATCCTCCCCCTGCGCGGCAAGATCATCAACGCCTACAAGAGCCGCGACGACAAGGTGCTCGCAAACGAGGAGGTCCGGAGCGTGATCTCGGCGATCGGCGCCGGGATCGGCGAGGAGTCGGACCTCTCCAAGCGCCGCTACGACAAGATCGTGATCATGACCGATGCCGACGTGGACGGCTCCCACATCCGCACGCTGCTGCTGACCTTCTTCTACCGGCAGATGTACCGGCTGGTGGCCGAGGGGCACGTGTACGTCGCCCAGCCGCCGCTGTTCCGCGTGCGCTCGAAGAAGACGGTGTACTACGTGCAGACCGAGGAGGAGATGAAGACCCAGCTCCTCGACCAGGGACTCGGCGAGGGCGTGTTCCTGCCCGGCGACGGCCGGGAGATCGCCGGCGAGGCGATGCAGAAACTCTGCCGGACGCTGGCCGGCCTCGAGGACGCGCTGGTCGCCCTGGAGAAGCGCGGCGTCAGCCTGCGCGACCATGCCGGCCGGCGCGACCCGCAGTCGGGCCGGCTGCCGATGTACCACGTCTACTACGGCCTCGAGGAGCGCTGGTTCACCAGTCGCGACGAACTGGAGGCGTTCGTGAAGGGGAAGGAGATGGCCACCGGCGGGGCGCTGACGGTGGGCCGGATGGACGAGGCGGTGGCGGCTGGCGACACGACGCCCGGCACGGCCCCCGGCACCGGCGACGACCAACTCGTGGTCGTCGATCTCCACGAGGTGCGCAGCATCAACGCCGGCCTCAAGGAGCTCGAGAGCATGGGCTTCGGTATCGAGAGCCTGCTCCCCCAGGACCGGACCGGGAGCGACCAGCCGCGGTACACGCTGCGGCGCGGGGACAACGAGATCGGCATCCAGGATCTGCGCGGGCTGCTGACCGCGGTCCGGCGGGCGGGTGAGAAGGGCCTGTCGATCACCCGCTTCAAGGGGCTCGGCGAGATGAACGCTGAGGAGCTGCGCGACACCACGCTCGATCCGAAGAACCGGACGCTGCTGCGGGTCACGATGGCCGACGCGGCGGCGGCGGACGACCTGTTCCGGATCCTGATGGGGGAGAAGGTGGAGCCGCGGCGCGACTTCATCGAGAAGCACGCGCTCGACGTGAAGAATCTCGACGTCTGACTTTTTACGTGAAACGAGCCCTCCATGGCCTCGTTTCACTTCGCCGACCTGGGAAACGCCGAGGGTTTCCCGGGTCGGCTGCCGCCGCATCCAGCGGCGGCGGACGGTTTTCCGTAGACCCGGTCGTGCCATGGCCTCGTTCCGCTTGGCCGATCGGAGGAAACGCCGAGGGTTTCCTCGGCCGGCGATCGCCGCATCCAGCGGCGTGTGGGTTTGACGCGCCGTCCCGGCGTCGGCTCCGGCGACGGGGCGTGGGCAACCCCGAACCGTGCCCAAGCAAGTGTCAACTCTTGGATGCTCCCGGTAACAAACTGTCCCGGGAGGCCCTCTACGAGGCCGTGCTCGCGCCTTCGGCGGCGATCAGTCACGGCTACGACAGCTATGTGGCCGTCCTCGCAGACGACAGCACGGTGCCGGGGCTCGTGCTCTCGAAGACGCCGGACACGGTGCCGATGCGCGGCATCGAAGGCACCGACGTCTCATTCGATGCCGCGGACGTCGAGGAACTTCGCCGGCAGCCGTTGCCGCTGGTGCCGGCCGACCTGGCGGCGACGCTCACGGTCGCCGAACCCGTCTCCTGGCTGGAGACATTGCGCGCGACGCGGTGACCCGTGGCCGACGGTCGCGGCTCACCGCGCAGATCATCGGTCACAGGTCTTCAAGCGGAGGGCATGGGACTCGAACCCACAACCCCTTTCGGGGCACGACATTTCCAGTGTCGCCGCTAGCCATTCGCTTACCCTCCGAACGTCACGTTCGCCGTCCGGCGCGGACGCCCACCAGTATAGCGACCGTTTGCGAGCCAGGCCGTACCGGTCGTTCAGGTTTACGGGCGACTGCGACGGATTTCCGGCCAGCCTGAATGAGCCGCTGCCGTGGCGGGCCCGGGCCGCCGTCAGCCGACGAAGATCCCGAACTTGTTCGTGGCGGCGATGCCGGGGAGCTTCGGCGACTGCACCACGCCGATGGTCCAGACGAGGTTCGCATAGCCGAGCACCCGGACCGCCGGGGCCGCGCCCGCCACCGACCCGACCATGATCCGACCTGCTCGGGCCGCCACCGTGGCCCCCTTCGCGAAACTCGGCCCGAGGTTCGTCGAGGAGATCACCCGGCCGGAGAGCCCGTCGAGGATCGTGGCCGTGGCCGCCCCGTCGAACGTCGCCACGATCTCCGCCTTGCCGTCGCCGGTCATGTCGGCCGCGGCCACGTAGACGCTCTGCGTGCCCGCGGGCCGGCCCGGGGTGGCCGAGACGGCGAACGCCGCCAGCCGCGCCTGGGCCGCGGTGGCCCCGTCGACGAGCCGCTTGCCGCCGTACACTTCGACCGTCGATCGCATGCCGGCGCCGTTCGCCGCGACGATGTCGGCATAGCCGTCGCCGTCAACGTCGCCGCCGGCGACGCGGACTGCCACGGCCCTGCCGCCGAGCGCCGCGAACTGGGCGAGCACGTTGCCCCGCTTCCCGTCGTACACCGCCACCCGCGCGGGCCGTCCGCCCCCGGTGCCGACGATGACATCGGCGTATCCGTCGCGGTTGACGTCGCCGGTGGCCACGAACACGCCCAGCAGGGTGCCGCCGGCGAAGGCGTTGACCCGGAAGATCTCGGCGTTCGTGCGGCCGTCGATCACGACCACCGTGTTCCGGCCGCCGAGGCCAGCGCCGTAGACATAGTCGGCGACCCCGTCGCCATTCACGTCGCCGGTGGCGGTCCGCCACGGGCCGGAGGAGCCGGGCAGAACCGCGCCGGGCGAGGCCTTCACGGTCGGCTCCGTGCCGCGGTACTCGACCACCGTGCGGGCCTGGGATCCGGCGGCCGAGACGCTGAACAGGTCGCGGTTGGTCGCGGCACTCGCCGGCACCGCGAGCGGATAATCGGCGGCGTAGACGTGCGCCGTCAGCGGCGCGACCTCCTCGGTGCGGAACCGGCCCTGCATGTCGCCGCCCCCGGTGCCGCCGAGGAACGTGCGCGTCGTGCCCGCGGCGTCGGGCGTGGACAACGCATACTCGAGAAACCTGCCGGCCGACGGCACGTTTCCGGTCGCGGTCGTGGAGACCAGTGTCGTCACGCCCGCCGTCATGTCGCGGAGGAACACGCCCCCCTTGAAGGTCCGGTCGTTGATGCCGGCGGCGAGGTTGTTGGAGCTGCTCTGGAACATCACGAACCGGCCGGTCTCGCTCACGTTGGGGAGGAGGTCACGGGCCCCGGGCAGCACCGCCGAGGCCAGCGTCGCCTGGTTGCCGGATGAGTTGTTCCGCCAGCTCGATGTGACGAGGATCGTCGTCCCCGCGTCCACCTTGCGGGCCCAGAGATTGCTGAAGCCGCCGAGGAGGAAGTTCTTGGGCACCGGCCCGGTGGCGAACGGGAGGTACGGGGGCTTGCCGAAGGCCGGCGTGTAGAAGTTGTTGGCCGCCGTGCCGAACAGGAGCGTCGTGCCGTCGGCCGACATGCCGCCGAACGTGGCGTTGAGGTTCGTGTTGGCGGTGCCGTCGGGCGTGTTCACGAGGAACGCCGTGCGGGCGTCGGGGCGGACCGCGTAGATGTCCCACGGGGCGTGCTGCTTGAACTGCAGCCACGCGCCCCCCGACGGCGGCGGGCCGACGACGAAACCGTTGGGCCGGAAGGTCACGTTGTTGTCCACGAACCTGGACACGAGATTGGCCGCCGTCGAGGTGATGGCGATCGTCGTGCCGTCCCGGCTCACGGCGTGGTTTTGCGAGCTGTAAAGATCGAGGCTAAAGACCGTGGGCGGGGCCGTGGTCGGATAGTCGGCCTGGCCGGCGCCGGCGGCGACCGTGGGCTGGCCGGCCCGCGTGCTCACGACGATGTTTTTGTCATCCTTGACGTCGTAGGCAAAGACGTCGAGGGAGAAGTTCGTGTCGGTCGTGCCGGAAACGAGCACGTTCGACGGCACCCGCGAGCTGTAGACCACCCGGTTGCCGTCGGCGCTCATCTGCAGAAACTGGGCCACGAACACGTCGGCCGGGATCACGCCCGTGCCCCAGGGCAGGTTGCTCTGGTAACTCCCCAGGGCTCGCACGGTCGCTCCGTCCACATACTTCGTGACGGTTTGCGTGCTCCCCGACGCCTCGAGCGCCGCCGCCGACGGCAGGTCGACGCGGTCCACGAGGAAGCCGTCGAGGGTCCAGCCCGGCGCGACGGTGGCGTCGGCGCTGTCCACGATCCCCGGGTTCACGGTGTCGATCCACTGGGCGGGGACGTTCGTGGCGTAGAGCACACGCTTGCCGTCGTCGGAGACGCCGTGGTTGGTCGTGTCCGCCTCGGTCGGCTCGAAGGCCTGCCAGACCGGGCTAAAGCCGAGCGGGGGCTCGACCGGAAACACGCCGGTGACCATCGGCTTCGTCGGATCCGGGACGGGGAAGCCGGCCGGGTAGACGGCGGCCTGATTCACGGCCGCCGCCTTGCCGGCGGCGTTGAGGAGGCTCACCGCCACGATGTTGTTGGCGGGATCGGGGGATTGGGCGTGCCAGGCGAAGACGTCGGCCGTGCCGTGCCCTTCGACGTTGATGAGTTGGAGCGAGCCGCCGCCCAAGGGAATCGCGAAGGCGAGGTAGGCGTTCGAGGGCTGGTCGTTGGCGGCCGGCACACTGGCGTCGTAGTCGTGGGCGTTGATCCACGAGTCGAAGACCACGGTCTGGCCGTCGCCGCTCAGGTCGGCCGTGCCGGGAACGAACGGCATCACCAGGCCGGTGCCGATCCCGGTATAGCCGGTCGAGGCGCTGGTGCTGCCGGCGAAGTGGGTGACGAGGCGGATCGTCGGATTGTCGAGGCCGGCGGAGAGGTCCATCCAGAACAGGTTCGCGATGTCGGGGAACGGCACCGTCTCCTGTCCCGCGACCACGTTGGGGTCGGTGCTGGAAAAGAGCACCTGGAGGCCGGAGTCGCTCGTGTCGACGAGCGTGGCGCCGGCCGGGATCGGCAGCTGCGGATACGCCGGGAAGCCGGGCTCGACGGCGGGACGGTTCGCCGCGATGTCGAGGAGCGTGGCCGCGGGGGTGAGCCGGGCCTCGAGCCGCTCGAGGGCGACGGGAGGCCGCCGCCGCAGCGTGCGACGCATGGAGGTCCGGGCCGCACGATGAAACAGGGATCGCAGCTGCAGGCGGATCATGGGCTGGGCTCGCGGAGTTGGAGCAACCGTCGCGGCGTCGCACCGCCGACAGGACGAACAGAAACCATAACCTCGCCACTGTCAAAGGCCAGGTCGCAGGGTGGATGTTGACCGCTGCCGAATGGCGGCCGCAATCCCGTGACCGGCGTTGTTCGGCCCGTCGTCCCGACCAGCCGCCGGACCACCCCGATTGCGGCCCCGGCCCCGCGGTCCCGGCCGGCGACCGCGCGCGTTGACGACGACCCCGGGCGAACGTAGATTCGCGGCGTTTTCTCCCGGTTTTCCGCCGACCCGCTGGCGGCCGCCGGGTTTCCCGTCGTCATTCCCCCGCGAAAGGTCTCTGACAGCCTATGGCCACCTCCCTCGGAAAGAAGTCCGCCAAGAAGACCGCCCGGAAGCCGGGAGGCGGGGGCAAGTCGGGACGGATGATCTACTACTTCGGCGCCAAGCGGTGCGACGGCGACGGCTCGATGAAGCCGCTCCTCGGCGGCAAGGGGGCGAACCTCGCCCAGATGACCAAGATCGGGCTGCCGGTGCCCCCCGGGTTCACGATCACCACGCAGGTCTGCATCGACTACTACGAGAACCACAAGAAGTTCCCCAAGGGCCTCGAGGAGGAGGTCGCCTCCGCCATGAAGCTCATGGAGAAGGAGACGGGGAAGAAGTTCGGCGATCCGAAGAACGCCCTGCTCGTCAGCGTCCGGTCGGGTGCCCGCGACAGCATGCCGGGCATGATGGACACGATCCTGAACCTCGGCCTCAACGACGAGACCGTCAAGGGCCTCGCCGCCGCCACCGGCAACCCCCGTTTCGCCTACGACTCCTACCGCCGCTTCATCCAGATGTACGGCGACGTGGTGATGGGCGTGCAGAAGCGGCACGAGAACGAGCATGACCCCTTCGAGGAGACGATGGAGGGGCTGAAGCACCAACTCGGGATCCACGACGACACCGACCTCACCGAGGCGCACCTCCGCGAACTCATCAGCCGCTACCTGCGGCTCATCAAGGAGCGGACCGGCAAGACGTTCCCGCAGGAGCCGTTCGGGCAGCTGATGGGTGCCGTAGGCGCCGTGTTCGGCAGCTGGATGAACGAGCGGGCGATCATCTATCGCCGCAAGTACAAGATCCCCGACGAGTGGGGCACGGCGGTCAACGTCCAGAGCATGGTGTTCGGCAACATGGGGGACGACTGCGCCACGGGCGTCGCCTTCACCCGTGACCCGGCCACCGGCGAGGACGTTTTCTACGGCGAGTATCTCGTCAACGCCCAGGGGGAGGACGTGGTGGCTGGCGTGCGGACGCCGAAGCCCGTGGCCGAGATGGCCCATGAGCCCATGTTCGCCGGCACCTACAAGCAGCTGGAGAAGGTCCGGGCGACGCTGGAGAAGAAGTTCGGCGACGTCCAGGACTTCGAGTTCACCGTCGAAAAGAAAAAGCTCTACATGCTGCAGACGCGGCACGGGAAGCGGACGGCATTGGCCTATGTGAAGATCGCCCACGACATGGTCAAGCAGAAGCTGATGACGGCCGAGCACGCCATCCAGTCGGCGGATCCGGACGCGCTCTCCCAGCTGTTGGCCCCGATCTTCGACCGCCACGACTACGAGGCGGCGAAGAAGGGGGGCCGGCTCCTGACCACGGGCCTCCCCGCCGGCCCCGGCGCCGCGACCGGGCAGCTCGTGTTCTCGGCGGCCCGGGCCGAGGAGCTCGCCCACAAGGGGACCAAGGTCGTCCTCGCCCGCGTCGAGACCAGCCCCGAGGATCTGCGCGGCATGATCGCCGCCGAGGGAATCCTCACCAGCCGCGGCGGCGTCTCCAGCCATGCCGCCCTCGTGGCCCGGCAGATGGGCAAGGTCTGCGTGGCGGGTGCCGGCGCGATCCAGATCGACTACGCGGCCGGCACGCTCACCTGCGCCGGCAAGAAGCTCCGCGAGGGGGACGCGATCTCGATCAATGGTTCCACCGGCGAGGTGTTCGCCGGCGGCATCAAGACCGCCGACAGCGAGCTCAAGCAAGTGCTGATCGCCGGCACGATGAAGCCGGCCGATTCGGAGGTCTTCCAGTACTACGACTTCATCATGAAGCTCGCCGACAAGCACCGGAAGCTCGGCATCCGCACCAACGCCGACACCCCCGAGCAGGTCCGGCATGCGATCGCCTTCGGAGCCGAGGGAATCGGTCTGACGCGAACCGAGCACATGTTCTTCGAGGGGGATCGGATCGACGCGATGCGCGAGATGATCCTCGCCGCCAGCGAGGAGGCCCGACGCGAGGCCCTCGCCAAGCTCCTGCCCTTCCAGCGGGACGACTTCGAGGGGATCTTCCGCGCCCTCGACGGCCGGCCGGCCACGATCCGCTTCCTCGACCCGCCGCTGCACGAGTTCGTGCCGCACGACGAGAAGGCGCAGGCCGACCTTGCCCGCAAGCTCCGGCTCCCGCTGGAGACGGTGCAGGCCCGGGTCCACGCCCTGCACGAGTTCAACCCGATGCTCGGCCACCGCGGCTGCCGCCTCGGCATCAGTTATCCGGAGATCTCCGAGATGCAGGCCCGGGCCGTGTTCGAGGCCGCGGCCAAGGTGCAGAAGGACGGCGTCAAGGTGAAGCCGGAGCTCATGATCCCGCTCGTCGGCTTCAAGAAGGAGCTCGACAACCAGGTGGCGATCGTCCACGCCGTGGCCGAAAAGGTCCAGAAGGAGACGGGGCAGAAGATCAAGTACCTCGTCGGCACGATGATCGAGATCCCGCGCGGCGCGCTGACGGCCGACGAGATCGCCGAGACGGCGGAGTTCTTCTCCTTCGGCACCAACGACCTCACGCAGACCTGCCTGGGGATGAGCCGCGACGACATGGGCTCGTTCCTCCAGAAGTACACCGAGGAGGGGATCTTCAAGGCCAACCCGTTCGCCTCGATCGACGCCACGGGCGTGGGCCAGTTGATGCAGATCGCCGTGGAACGCGGCCGCAAGACCCGCAAGGACATCAAGCTCGGGATCTGCGGCGAGCACGGCGGCGATCCGCACTCGGTGCTCTTCTGTCACCACGTGGGACTCGACTACGTCAGCTGCTCGCCGTTCCGGCTGCCGGTGGCCCGGCTGGCGGCCGCCCAGGCCGCGCTCGGCAAGACCTACTGACGGACGACACCGCCGGGCGGCCCCGTGTAGGCCGCGACGTGGACGTGAAACTGCGGCACGGGATCGTCGAGGTCGAGGCCACCCGTGGTGGTCTCCGCGAGAGCGTCCACGCCGTCGCCTGGGCCGTCGCCGCGCCGGACGACCGGCCGGCCGACGGTGCGTCCGCCGCGTCGCCCGCGGTGTTTCCCCGGTCGGCCGTGAAACCGCTCCAGGCCCTGCCCGTGGTCGAGACGGGGGCTGCCGAAGGGTTCGCGGTCAGCGATGCCGAGCTGGCGATCGCGGCGGCATCGCATTCCGGCGAGGCGGACCACCGCGCACTGGTGCGGGGGATTCTCGCCAAGGCCGCGTGCGGCGTGGCCGAACTCGCCTGCGGCACGCACCTGCCGTTCGCGGCCGCCGCGGCCGCGGATCTGGTCCGGCGCGGGGAAGAGCCGACGGCCGTCGAGCACAACTGCTCGGGCCAGCATGCAGCATTTCTCCTCGTCGCGCGGCACCTCAACGCCGACCTCCGGGGCTACACCGCGGCCGACCATCCCGTGCAGCGGCTGGTGACGCGGGCCCTCGCCGACCTGACCGGGCTGCCACTCGGGCCCGACCGGCTGGGGATCGACGGCTGCGGCATTCCGACGTTCGCGATCCCGCTCGACCGGCTGGCGCTCGCCTGGGCCCGGTTCGCGAGCCCCGACGTGCTGCCGGAGCCGCGCCGAGAGGCGGCCCGCCGGATGTGCGCCGCGATCGCCGTCCACCCCAGGCTCGTCGCCGGCAGCGACCGGTTCGACACGCTCGTCATGGAGGCGGTTGGTCCGCGGGCCGTGACCAAGGGGGGCGCGGAGGGGGTGTGGTGCGCGGCGATACCGGCGGCCGGGCTCGGCATCGCCGTCAAGGCGGTCGACGGCGCCAGCCGGGCGGCGGAGGTCGTGATGGCGGCCCTGCTCGGCCGCCACCTGCCGGACCTGCCGGCCGGCGCCGCCGCGCTGCTCGCCGACCGGTCCGCGCCGGCGATCCGCGGCGCGGGCGGCGCGGTGGTCGGCGGCCTGCGGATCGTGGCCGGCAGCCGGCTGGCGTGACCGGCGAGGAGACGCAGCGGCATGAATCTTTCCCCTGAAGCCCGGTCGCTGGCTGCGGTGGTCGCCGTCGTGATCGTGCTTTGGTTCACCGAGGCGCTGCCGCTGGCCGTCACGGCCCTGCTCGGGGCCGCCGCCTGCGTGCTCCTCGGGGTGGCGCCGGCGAAGGAGGTGTTTCGGCCGTTCGCCGATCCGCTCATCTTCCTGTTCATCGGGTCGTTCCTGCTCGCCGAGGCGTTCCGCATCCAGCGGCTCGACCGGCGGCTGGCCTACGCCGTGCTCGCCGTGCCGTGGGTCGGCGAGCGGCCGCGCCGGATGCTCGCTGCCGTCGCGGTCGTGTCGATGCTCACGAGCAGCTTCATCTCCAACACCGTCACGGCGGCGCTGATGATGGCGATCGTGGCGGGCCTCGTGGCGGCGATCGAAGAGGCGGCGGAACCGGCCGCCCGGCCGGCGCCGACGTTCGCCACGAGCCTCTACCTGTGCATCGCCTTTGCGGCCTCGATCGGCGGCCTGGCGACGCCGATCGGCACGCCGACGAACCTCATCGGCCTCGGGTTCATCCGCACCGAACTGGACACGGCGATCTCGTTTCCCGCCTGGTGCGCCATCAGCCTGCCCGTCGTCGCCATCCTTGGCGTCGCCGCCGTGCTGATCCTCGCCCGGCTGTTTCCCGCCGGCGTCGAACGGCTGGAGGGCGTGTCGCGGCACGTGGCGGTCGAGCGGGCCCGGCTCGGGCCGTGGACCAGCGCCCAGGTTTCGACGGTGGTGGCGTTCGTGATCACGGTCGCGATGTGGGTGGTGCCGGGCGTGCTCCTCGGGCTGCTCGGCCGGGATCACCCGGTGGTGGCCTGGCTCCAGGCCCGGCTTCCCGAGGGCGTGGCGGCGATCGTCGGCGCGTCCCTGCTGTTCGTCCTGCCCGGGGGCCGTTCAGCGGCCGGCCGCTACCGACCGGTGCTCCGCTGGCAGGAGGCGCGGATCGACTGGGACATCGTTCTCCTCTACGGCGGCGGCCTGGCGCTCGGCGAACTCTGCTTCTCGACCGGCCTTGCCGCCGCCGTCGGTGGCGGGATCGAGCACTGGATCCCGGCGGGACCGTGGGCCGGCGTGGCATTGGTGGCGGCGGCGGCCGTCGTGGCCGCGCTGACGAGCGAGTTCACGAGCAACGTCGCCAGCGCGACGATGGTGGTGCCGGTGGTGATCGCCGTGGCCCGGGCGGCGGGGAGCGACGCCGTCGGCGTGGCGCTGGCGGCGACCTTCGCCGCCAGCCTGGGCTTCATGATGCCGGTCAGCAGTCCATGCAACGCGATCGTCTACGGGTCGGGTCGGATTCCACTCCGGTCGATGATGGCCTCGGGCGCGATTCTCGACGTCGTCGGCGTGGTCGTGATCACGGCTGCGCTCCTGGTGGCGAGCTGGGTGGGGTGAGCCGCGCGCTGCTGCGACGGTGTGAAAGTCAGTCGGCCCAAACCGCCGGTGGCCGGCAGAAGTCTCGTCGCTGAGGCACGATCGCCTCACGCTTCTCGAGCTTCCGCCGATCCGCCGGCTCCGAAGAACCTGCAACGGTGCAAGCATCGCTTGCGTGGAGCCGGGCTATTGCCCGGCGACCCCAAGCCGGAGCAGACGCTTTGTCGGCTGCGACGGCGCGACATTGAGCCCGCCTCACGCTCCT
>JBIKKQ010000215.1:0-5180 GCA_044360305.1 Pirellulales bacterium | reverse complement strand
ACCGCACTGGAGCGGCCGGCCTAACCGGCCGCATCGAAAATGCCGTCCGCGGGCTTCAGGCCAGGTTTTTTCCGGCTTTTTGCCGGGACCGACGCTGCCGAGATCGCAGCGCCGCAAGGCCGGCACCGACCGCCCCGATCCCGGCCAATGCCAGGCTCGACGGCTCGGGCACGACGGCGAGGTTGTCTTCAACCCAGACTTCCGCCAGGCCGTGGGCGGTTTCGAATTCAGCCAAGTTCCCAAACGGGGCCTGGATGGCGCCCGGATCGAGGGCGCCGAAGACGAAGTACAGCGGGTCGGACGAGGTGTAGCCCGTCATTTCCAATTGAAGCGAGTACAGATAGAACCCCTGGTCGGGGGCCTGGCCCGCGCTGCCGATCGAAGTGAAGAGGTGCGTATGGACCGCGCCGCCGCTCCCCGTGTCCTGGATCGATGTGCCCGAAATGACGCTTGCTGAGGCGCCGTTGATGCCCCGCGTCCACCCGCCGAATCCCAGCTTGGAGAGGTCGAGGGTCACGTCGCTGGCCACCGGAGCGAAGGCGACTGAGCCGGCGCCGTTCCAGTAGAAGAGGTTTCGCGTGTCGCTGCCGATCGTGATTGGCAGGAAGGAGAACGTGAGCGGCGTTGCCGCCGGCAGGGCGGTGTAGACGTTCGCGGGCGTGGTCAGCGCTGGATTGTTGAGAGACCCCTGGTTGACCGCTCGGAAACCCGGCTCGCCGGGGCTGGCACTTTGGTAGGGGGAGGCGGATCCGGAGCCCACGACCTCACCGCCGAACACCCGCATCTGCCCGGCCGGTATGGTCGCCGTGGTGGCGTCGTCATCGTATCCGCCGATCACCAGACTCGTTCCCGACCCAGTCACGAACACGTCGTAGTGAATCGTCTCGCCCCGGATGGATGAGGCGAAGCAGGCCACGAGTATGGCGGCGAACAGGCGGATGATGGATGTCTTCACGTCTGCAACTCCTGAATTACGGGGGGCGGTCATTATGGATGTCTTCACGTCTGCAACTCCTGAATCACGGGGGGGCGGTCATTTCGGCAGGCAAAAGTTGTTGGTCGGCGTCTGCGTGGCCGCCCATTCGGCGATCGTGTCGGCCGACACCGACTCGACATGCCAGTCGGCAAACAGCAGGTGCGAGTACCCGGCGTGGCGATCGATCGCCATGTCGGCGCGGATCCTGTCGAGCACCTGCTTGCGGGCCACGGTCAGCGTCGTGAACCAGCCATGGTTGTGGACGTGATCGTTGTCGATGATTGCCGCCTTTTGTCCGGCGATCTCGAGCGCCACCAGCGTCTTCGAGGACTCCTGGAGATGGTTGATGTTCGTCTTCCGCAGCGTCGGGGGCTCGTCGGTCAGATAGGCGTTCATCACGTAGCTGGTCAGCCGCTCCGCGAGCCGTTCCGTAGCCTTGGGGTCGTCGCCACAGATCCGCACGACGTCGACGTTTTCCAGGAACGGGGCGATGGTGTAGACCCACGACTGCTTTTCGTCGTTGGCCGAGTTGTGCGACGTGTACGGAAAGCGGCCGCGATGCGTGTCGCAGAACTGCGCCATCGCCAGCCCAACCTGCCGCATGTTGCTGCCACACTGCGTCCTCCGGCCGGAGGCACGGACCATCTGCACGGCGGGCAGCAGCAGCGACATTAGGACGGCGATGATCGCGATCACGACGAGCAACTCGACCAGTGTGAAACCCCGCGGCGCCCGACCACCGACCCGCCGCGATGTGCTATTGGTTTGCATGTGCAACTAATTTGCGTTTATAGCGACCGCCGAAACCACGTCAAGACCAGGGGGAAATCTTTTCTGGCGAAGATGTGCCTCGACCGGAGACCGGGCGGGGCAGGCGTGCCGCGAGAAGACGGATCCTCGGCCCGTTTGGGGGCCGTTCATGGCCACTGCCGGAATGCTTCCAGCAGCCTGCCTGAACCCGGGATCACGACGCGGTCACGAGCAGTTCCTGGGGGAACGCTGAATGTGGCCGGCGACGCACACCATGTGCATCGCCATTGCAGATAGTCTAGCGGCCGGAGAACCGAAGGCAAGCTCGGAGACGAAAGCAAAAAAGGACCTTATTTCGTCTCTTTTCCCGGTTTTCGACCGCCCCCCTGTCTTGGGCCCGGTCCGCGGCCAACCGGCGCCCGGCCCCGAATTCGGCCCCGCGCCCGTCAGTCGGGCGGCGGGCGGTAGCATGAGTCGGCCCGGCTCCGCCCGCTCCGCTCCCGCCCCAGGCTCCCATGCCGCGCCATCTTGTCCTCGTGCTCGGTGACCAGCTCGACGAGCGGAGTGCCGCCTTCGACGGGTTCGAGGCCGCCCGGGACCGGGTCTGGATGGCCGAGGTGGCCGAGGAATCGACCCACGTCTGGACCCACAAGGCCCGGATCGCGGTTTTTCTCGCTGGCATGCGGCACTTCCGCGACCGGCTCGAGGCCCGCGGCTACGCCGTGGACTACACGGAGCTCGCCGCCAAGCCGCGGCCCAAGGAGCCGGCGTCGCTTGCCGCCGCGCTCGCGGCAAGCCTCGTCCGGCTGACGAAAGCCGGACAAAAACCCGACCGCCTCGTCGTCGTCGAGCCGGGCGAGTGGCGGGTGCAGGAAGCGCTGCGTGGCGCCGCCCACACGGCGGGGATTCCCCTCGACATCCGCACCGACCGGCACTTTTTCACCTCGCGGGACGACTTCGCCGCGCACGCCGCGGGCCGCAAGCAGCTGCGGCTCGAATATTTTTATCGGCCGCTCCGGGAGAAGTTCGGCATCCTCATGGACGACGGCGAGCCCGCCGGCGGCCAATGGAACTACGACGCCGAGAACCGGGGCGCGTTTCCGAAGGCGGGGCCGGGGGTGCTTCCCGCGCCGGTGCGGTTCGCGCCCGATGCCACGACCCGCGCGGTCGTCGATCTCGTCAACGCCCGGTTCGCGTCCCATCCCGGCAGCCTGGACTCGTTCGACTGGCCGGTCACGCCCGACGACGCCCGGCGGGCGCTCGACGATTTTCTCGCGCATCGCCTCGCGAACTTCGGCCGCTACCAGGACGCGATCTGGACCGGCGAACCGTGGCTCTACCATTCGCGGCTCGCGCAGGCCATGAACATGAAGCTCCTCGACCCGCGCGACGTCGTCGCCGGCGCCGAGCGGGCGTGGCGTGCGGGGCGGGTGCCGCTGGAGGCCGCCGAGGGTTTCGTTCGCCAGGTGATCGGCTGGCGCGAGTACGTCCGCGGGATCTACTGGCAGTTCATGCCGGAATACCTCGACCGCAACGCCCTCGGCGCCGACCGGCCGCTGCCGAACCTGTATTGGAGCGGTGTCACCGAGATGAACTGCCTCCGCGACGCGATCGGCCAGACGCTCGCGCACGGCTACGCCCACCACATCCAGCGGCTCATGGTCACGGGCCTGTTCGCGCTCCTGTTCGGCGTCGAGCCGCGCCGCGTCCACGAATGGTACCTGGCCGTGTACGTGGACGCGGTCGAGTGGGTCGAACTGCCCAACACCCTCGGCATGAGCCAGTTCGCCGACGGCGGCGTCATGGCGTCGAAGCCGTACTGCGCGTCCGGCGCCTACATCGACCGGATGAGCAACGCCTGCAAGGGCTGCCGGTTCCGCCCCACGCAGGCCACCGGCCCCGACGCCTGCCCGTTCACCACGCTGTACTGGGACTTCCTCGCCCGCCATCGGAAACTGCTGGCCACGAACCAGCGGATGACGATGCAGCTCAAGAACGTCGACCGCAAGCCGGCCGCCGACCTCCGCGCCATCCGCCGCCAGGCCGACGCCCTACGCGACGCGTGTCCGTAGCCGGGGCCGAATCAGCGGTCGACGGGCTGGGGATACTTGCAACTCTATTGCGTATTGGACAGAATGCGGGCGTTGCCCCCGACCCCCGACCGGAGCCCCGCCATGAGCACGATCCCGTCCGCCGACCGGCGCCTGCCGGTCACCGTCCTGTCCGGCTTCCTCGGCGCCGGCAAGACCACGCTCCTCAACCACATCCTCGCCAACCGCTCCGGGCTGCGCGTGGCCGTGATCGTCAACGACATGAGCGCGGTCAACATCGACGCGCAGCTCGTCGGCGGCCAGCTCGCAGCGCCGGCGGCGCGGCTGAGCCGCACCGAGGAGAAACTCGTCGAGTTCTCCAACGGTTGCATCTGCTGCACGCTCCGCGAGGACCTGCTCGCGGAGGTTTCCCGCCTCGCCCGCGAAGGGAGGTTCGACGCGCTGCTCATCGAGAGCACGGGCGTCTCCGAGCCGCTGCCCGTCGCCGAGACGTTCACCTTCGTCGACGAACAGGGGGAGAGCCTGTCAGCGCGTGCCCGGCTCGACACGCTGGTGACCGTCGTGGACGCGGCGAATTTCCTCGACGACTACTGCTCGCGCGAGGAACTTCGCGACCGTGGCATCGGTCTCGACGCCGACGACTCCCGAGATCTCGTCCAGCTCCTCGTCGACCAGGTGGAGTTCGCCAACGTGATCGTGATCAACAAGATCGATCTCGCGCCGCCGGACGACGTCGACTACCTGGAGGCGCTGCTGCGCAGGCTCAATCCGCGGGCGGTCACCGTCCGCGCCGACCACGGCCGCGTGCCCCTGGAAGCCGTCCTCGACACCGGCCTGTTCGACATGGACGCGGCCGCGGATCATCCCGGCTGGCTGGCGGAAGCCCCGGGCACGCACGTTCCCGAGACGGAGACGTACGGCATTTCCAGTCAGGTCTTCCAGGCGCGCCGGCCGCTGCATCCCGGCCGGTTCTGGGACCTCATCACCGGGCCGGCCTTCCAGGGGGTGATCCGTTCCAAGGGCGTCGTCTGGCTGGCGACGCGGCACGACCATGCGGCCATCTGGTCGAGCGCAGGGGTCGTCTCCAGCCTGCAGCACGGCGGATCGTGGCTGGCGACGGCACCGCGCGCGGAGTGGCCGGATGACGTCGCCGAGGAGGAGATCGCCCCCGTCTGGCAGGAGCCGTGGGGTGACCGGAGGCAGGAACTCGTCGTCATTGGCGCACGGCTCGCCCCCGACCTCGTCGCCAGGCTCGGGCACTGCTGCCTCGACGATCACGAGATGGCCGGCGGGCCGGAGGCATGGGCCGCATTCCCCGATCCGTTTCCCGCCTGACGAAACCGGTAGAAACGGGTGACACAACCGCGCGGCCCGCCGCCCGATGCCCCTGCGGCGCGCGGTGG
>JBIKKQ010000058.1:0-17926 GCA_044360305.1 Pirellulales bacterium | reverse complement strand
AACCACTCTGCCCCAATCACCCGCCCTTCCTTACTGGCCTCGGCCGACCACCGGAAGCCGGGCTCTGCCCGGCGACCACAAGCCGGAGCAGACGCTGTGTCGGATGCGACGGCGCGAAAACTTGCAAGGCCGTACAACCTGGTGCTTGGTCTCCGGGTGGTTTTTGGCGGTGGTATCCGTGAGGGGTTGTCCATGCCCAGGGAGCCGGCGTTGCTGACAAGCGCAGGCATGGATGCCGAAGCGCAGGCAGCATCGAGTGAGCGGAGGCCTGGAGGGCCGGAGTGAACGTCCGGCGAGCGGGCATGGGCAACCCCGGACCGTGACCAAGTCAGGTGGCATTGGCGAAGCGCAGCGGACATGCAGGGAGCAACGGGCTGGAGGCCCGGTGCGAGCGTCCGGCGTCGTGGCAGGGGCAACCCCGGCACATGACCGGGCCGGGGCGACTACGACGCCGCGACGCTCGGGAGTACGATGGAGTGCCATGCAGCACTCCGCCAAAACCCGCGTCCTCGTCGCCATGTCCGGGGGCGTCGACTCCAGCGTCGCCGCGGCCCTGCTCGTCGCCGCCGGATACGACTGCGTCGGCGTGTTCATGCGGCAGGCGACGCCGCCGCTGGCCGCGCCGACAGGCCATGCCGCCCCGGCTGCGCGGCCCGGCCACCAAGGATGCTGCGGCGTCGCCGACGCGCTCGACGCCCGCCGGGTGGCCGACCGGCTCGGCATCCCCCTCTATCCGCTCGACCTGACCGCCGACTTCGGCCGGATCATCGACTCCTTCGCCAGCGAGTATGGCCGGGGCCGGACGCCCAATCCGTGCGTGCGGTGCAACGCCTGGCTCAAGTTCGGCCGGCTCTTCGAGCATGCCGACGCCATCGGGGCCACGCACGTGGCCACCGGCCACTACGCCCGACTCGAGCAGGCCGCCGACGGCGTGCCGATCCTGCGCCGCGGCCACGACGCCGCCCGCGACCAGTCGTACGTCCTGTTCGATGTCCGCCCCGACCGGCTGCGGCGCATGCTCCTCCCGGTGGGCGGCCTGGCGAAGGCGGAGGTGCGGCGGCGGGCGGCGGACCTCGGCCTCGCCACGGCGGACAAGCCCGACAGCCAGGAGATCTGTTTCGTCGCCCCGGGGCAGCACGCGGCGCTCGTGGCGGCGCGGCTGGGAGGCTCCCGGGCCGGTGAGATCGTCGATACCGCCGGCCGCATCCTCGGCCGGCACCCGGGGATCGAGCACTTCACGGTCGGCCAGTCGCGCGGCCTGGGCGTGGCGACCGGCGAACGGTTGTACGTCGTGCGGATCGAGGCCGCGTCGTGCCGCGTCGTCGTCGGGCCGCGGGCCGAGGTACCCGACCGCGAACTCGATGCCGACGAGGCGACCTGGATCGCCCCCATCCCCGACGGTCCGTTTCCCTGCCTGGTGCAGTGCCGGGCCCAGCGGGCCGCCGCCCCCGCGGTGGTCACGCCGCGGGCCGACGGCCGGTTCAGTGCCCGGTTCACCGGCGGCCCGGAGGCCTCGCCGGGGCCGATTTCGCCGGGTCAGCCGGCGGTCTGCTATGCCGGCGACCAGCTGCTCGGCGGCGGCTGGATCGCGTCCTGACGGGCCGCTTTCCTCGCTGCCAACCCGGAACTAGTCTTGCCGGAGGTCAGGGCCCGCGGACACGACACCGACCGCGAGCCTCCGTCCGCTCCGTTCCACCCGCCCGAGTGCACCGCCATGCCCGCCGAACGCCTGCCCGCCGCCGAAGCGATCCCCATGCCCGTCATCATCGGCGCCAGCATCCTGCTTGGTCTGTTCGCCCTCCTGATGCTGTTCCTGGTCTTCTCCTACGGCCAGCTCTGGTTCCAGGCGTTCTGGTCGAAGGCCCGCGTGTCGTTCCTCGAACTGATCGGCATGAGCCTGCGCAAGGTCAACGCCCGGACGATCGTCCAGGCGCGGATCATGGCGACGCAGGCCGGCCTCGGCGCCGACATCACGCCGCGCCGGCTCGAGGCCCACTACCTCGCCGGCGGCGACGTGCCGCGCGTGATCCGGGCCCTGATCGCGGCGCAGCGGGCGGACCTCGACCTCGACTTCGACCGGGCCTGTGCCATCGACCTCGCCGGCCGCGACGTCCTCGACGCCGTGCAGACGAGCGTCAACCCCAAGGTCATCGACTGTCCCGACGCCGCCAGCGGCAAGACGACGCTCTCCGCCGTGGCCAAGAACGGCGTCGAACTCAAAATCCGCGCCCTGGTGACGGTGCGGACCAACCTTCAGCAACTGATCGGCGGTGCCACCGAGGAGACGATCATCGCCCGGGTCGGCGAGGGAATCATCACGTCGATCGGCTCGGCCGAAAGCCACTTCGACGTCATGGAGCGGCCCGACAAGATCGCCAAGGCGGTGCTGGAGCGCGGGCTCGATGCCCAGACGGCGTTTCAGATCGTCTCGATCGACATCGCCGACATCGACGTGGGGGAAAACATCGGCGCCCGGCTGCAGGTGGACCAGGCCGAAGCCGACACCCGGGTCGCCCGGGCCAAGGCCGAGGAGCGGCGCAGCGTGGCGATCGCCCGGGAACAGGAGATGAAGGCCGCCACCGCCGAGAATCGGGCCCGGCTGATCGGGGCCGAGGCGCTGGTGCCGAAGTCGATCGGCGATGCCTTCCGCGCCGGACGCCTGATCGACCGGACGCCCGACGCACGGGCCTGAACCCCGGCCCGAAACCCCCGGTTTGCCGATTGTGACGGCGGTGACGGGCGAACCCCGCACAGCCCGGGAAATCGGCCAAACCTTGCCGACCCCCCGTGCCGATAAGACCGGGTGGACGCCGCCGGCTCGCCGTCATGAGGACGGCCCGCCCGGCACGGGCAGGGGCCGGCGGCAGGCGAATACGAGAAGCCTCGAGGCAAGGGAGTGTGCCAATGGCCATGCGTCAATTCCGGGTCTACAACGGTCCCGATGGCGAAGCGGTCGGGTTGTCGGTGGTGAAGTCGGCGCCGGTGGACAGGGTCCGGGTCTCGCTCGGCGAGGTGCTCCCGCTCCTCGCCGACGCGGTGGCCAGCAATCGCACCTGGTTGTCGGACTTCGCCGACGACGAGGTCGAGATCTCGGCCGACCTCAACGACGTGCTTCAGGCCTACCGCCACTTCCGCCGGCCCGGCGCCTGACCCCCATTCCCGGGGGATTCGCGCCGGCCTGCGGGGGCCGCATCGACCGATCAGCGGGCAGTCCCCTCTTGCGGGTGACGCTTAGCGTGGGCATACTTGAAGCCCCGCATGAGCCACACCCTGAATCTCTCTGATCTGGGCCGCCGCGTCCGGTCGTTCCGCACCGCGCGCCACCTCACGCTCGAGGAGGTGGTCAGCCGCACCGGCTTCACGGTCAGCTGGCTCTCCAAACTGGAGACCGGCCAGCTCTCGCCGTCGCTCGAAGGGCTCGTCCGCCTCGCCGCGGCGCTCGAGTGCGGCGTGGACGATCTCGTCGCCGGCCTGTCGGTTCCGCCGCAGATGGTGGTGGTCCGTAACGGCGAGGGGGCACGGATCGCGCCGAAGGGAGGGCGAACGTCGGTCCACGAGGAACTGGCGAACGGCTGGCGCAACCGGAGCATGCATCCGCTGATCGTCCACCTCTCCCCGGGGGGGCGCCGCCACACCCCCGAGACCCGCGACGGGGAGCGGTTCCTGTTCGTCCTCGACGGGAAAGCGCTGGTGAGCTACGGCGACGACACGATCTCGATCGAGACCGGCGACAGCGTCTACCTCGACGCCGCCATTCCCCATGCCGTGCGGGCGGTGGGCAACCATCCCGCCCGGTTGCTCAGCGTCACCTGCGACGACCCGCAGGACGCCCGCGGCCCCGCCCGCCGGCGCCCGGCGCGGAAGTCCCCGGCCCGCGACGGCTGATCCGCCAGCCCGCGTGCGCGGCGCATGAACGCCGGGGTACACTCGGGATGCCATTCGCCGCCGCGGGGCGGCAGCGCCACGGCCCCCCCGAGGATCCGAGCCGATGCCGACCAACCGCCGGGATTTTCTCGACCACACGCTCCGCGTCGCCGCCCTGGCCCTGGCCGCCCCGCGCGGGGCCCGGGGGGCCGACGAGCCTCCGGCGGCCGGCCGGCCGGCCGGCCCCAACGACCGCGTCCGCGTCGCCGTCATCGGCGTCAACGGCCAGGGCGGGTTCCATGTGGACGAGTGGCTCGCCCACCCGGACGTGGATCTCGTGGCGGTCTGCGACTGCGACCCGAACGCGTTCGCCAAGCTGCGGCCGCGGTTCGCGGGCCGCACCCTGCCCGACTATGTGCCCGACGTCCGGCGGCTCCTCGACCGCAAGGACATCGACGCCGTCTCCATCGCCACGCCGAACCACTGGCACGCCCTGATGGCCATCTGGGCGATGCAGGCCGGCAAGGACGTGTACGTCGAGAAGCCCTGCAGCCACAACCTCGACGAAGGTCGGGTGATGACGGCCTGGGCCCGCCGGCTGGGGCGGATCTGCCAGATGGGCGCGCAGAGTCGAAGCATGACCGGCATGCGCAAGGCGATCGAGTTCATCCGCAGCGGCAAGATCGGCCCGGTGCGGGTCGCGCACGCGGTCTGCCACAAGCGCCGCAAGAGCATCGGCCGGGTGGACACGCCCGCCCCGCTCCCCGCGGGCATCGACTTCGACCTCTGGGCCGGGCCCGCGCCCGCCATCGTCCCGATCCGCGAACGGCTCCACTACGACTGGCACTGGAACCGGCTGACGGGAAACGGCGACCTCGGCAACCAGAACCCCCACGAGCTCGACAAGGCCCGCTGGGGGCTCGGCAAGACCGACCTCCCGCGCCGGGTGGTGAGCCTCGGCGGCCGGCTCGGCTACGTCGACAACGGCGACACGCCCAACAGCCTCGTGACCATCTTCCAGTGGGACGACGCCGTCATCGTCTCCGACGTCCGCGGCCTGCCGGTGAAGGCCGATGTCGCCCGGGCGGCCGACGCGGTGCCGCTGCGGGTGGGAAACATCTGGTGGGGCACGACCGGCTACGTCGTCTCCACCAACTACTCCTCCGCCGCGGCCTTCGACTACGACGGCCAGGAATTGGCGAACTGGCAGGGGGGGCTGTACCAGCAGCATTTCGCCAACTTCATCAAGGGGGTCAAAAGCCGCCGCTACGAGGACCTGCACCTCGACATCGCCGACGGGCATCTGTCGAGCGCCCTGTCGCACCTCGGCAACGTCTCCTTCGCGCTCGGCGAACCGGTTGCCCCGGGCACACGGCCGAAACTGGCGGCGGACGAGGCCCGCGTGACGGCGACGCTCGCCGGCTTCGAGGCCCACCTCCGGGACAACGCCGTCGATTTCGCCGTCACGCCGCTGCGACTGGGGCGGGAACTGGTGGTCGATCCCGCCACCGAGCGCACGGCCGATGCCGAGGCCAACCGGCTGTTCACGCGGGAATACCGCAAGGGCTACGAGCTGCCGCGGACCTGACCGGCCAGCCCTGCCGCCGGCCCGGCGGCGGGCCGTGGCCACCACGGGCCGATTCGGCTACCCGTCCACGGGACGGGCGGGTGTCGGGAGGATGAGCTGCCAGAACTCGAGGTCCAGCCAGCGGCCGAATTTGAAGCCGGCCTCGCGGACGGTGCCGCAGCAGCGGAAGCCGAGCGTTCGGTGCAGGGCGATGCTGGCCGAGTTCGCGGCGTCGATCCCCGCGATCAGTTGGTGCAGGTCCGCGTTCCGCGCCGCCTCCACGAGCGCGGCCAGCAGTCGGCGGCCGATGCCGCGTCCCCGAAACCGCTCGGCGACGTACACCGAGTGCTCGACCGAATACTTGTAGGCGGGGCGGGGCCGAAACGGCCCCCAGGTCGCGAAGCCGGCCAGTTCGCCCGGCTCCCATTCGATCCCCAGGATCGGAGCCCCCAGCGCCTGTCGATCGGCGAACCACGACTCCATCACCTCCTCCGACCGCGGCGCGTACTCGTAGAGCGCGGTGGTGTGGAGGATCGCGTGATTGAAGATCGCGCGGATCGCCGGCAGGTGCGCCCGGCTGCAGGTGATCACCGGCCTGTCACTGGTCTTGGTGGAGCGTGTCATGGCGGTGGCGGGAGGTCCGGCCCCGGGGTCAGCGGGCGGCCGCGGGCCGCGGCTGGCTGAGGAGTGATACCACGACGAGCACGAGGAAGCCCAGCGGAATCGTCACCAGCCCCGGCTGGCTGAACGGGACGACGGAGGCCGCCCGGGGGAGCCCGTAGACCTTCTCGAAGGTGTCCCCCGAGAGCATGATCCAGCCCAGCGACGCGATCATCCCCACCGTCACCGCCGCCACGATCCCCTGCCGCGTGGTCCGCCGCCAGAACAGCAGCATCACCAGGGCCGGCAGGTTGGCCGAGGCGGCGATGTTGAAGGCCCAGCCGACGAGGAAGCTGACGTTGAAGCCGCGGAACAGGATCCCCAGCGCCATCGCCACGATTCCCAGCCCGACCGCCGCCAACTTGCCGCAGCGGACCTTCTCGTGGTCGGTCATGGCGACGCCGAGGACGTTCTCGACGAGGTCGTGGGCCACCGCGCCGCTGCCCGCCATGATCAGACCGCTGACGGTGCCGAGCACGGTGGTGAAGGCGATCGCGGAGATCACGGCGAACAGCGTCTCGCTGAACGACCGGGCCAACAGCGGTGCGGCCATGTTCGAGTCGGTCGGATCGAGGGCCCCGGAGGTCATCGCGCCGAGCCCGAGGTACAGGGTGAGCACGTAGAACCCGCCGATGGCCGCGATCCCCACGATCGTGCTCTTGCGGGCCGCGGCCGCGTCCTTGACCGTGTAGTAGCGGATGAGGATGTGCGGCAGCGCCGCCGTGCCGCAGAACAGCGACAGCATCAGGCTGGCGAAATCGAGCCGGTCGGCGAGCCGGCCGCTCGTCAGCCCCTTGAACGAGCCGCCCGGGCGGAGCAGGTCGGCCCCCTTCCGCTCCGTCGGCGTGTAGGTCGTGTGGACGCCGTCGGCGTCGCGGCGCGGCGGGCCGGCCGACCAGGTGACGACGGTCGAGTCCTCGAGCACCCGCAGGTACTCGAGCGGCCCGAGCGGGCCGGTCGCCGTCCGGCCCGCATACGCCGCTGGCAATTCGCGGATCGTGCCCACCGGCCGCAGGTCGTGGGTCCGGGACTGCGGCCGACCGTCCACGAGCACCGTGCCGTCGGGGCGGACGGTGCGGACCTGCGGCGAAAGATCGGGATCCCCGTCCTGGCCGGCGTTCACCGCCAGGCCGCGGCCGAGGATCGCCGCCGTCAGCAGCCCGCAGAACAGCACCAGCAGCGAGCCCTTGATGAACTGCACCCAGGTCGTGGAGACCATCCCGGCCGTGACGACGATCAGCGTCACCGCCACCCCCACGAGCACGACGCCCGCCGCATGCGGCAGGCCGAGCAGCGGCGTGATCAGCGCTCCGGCTCCGACCATCTGCGGGATCAGGTAGAAGACGCTGACCACGAGCGTCGAGATCGCCACGGCGAGCTTGATGCCGCGGCTGTTGAACCGGGCATCGAGGGCGTCGGCGAACGTGAACCGGCCCAGCGCCTTGATCGGCTCGGCGATCACGAACAGGGCCACGATCCAGCCCGCCAGGAAGCCGATCGAGTACAGGAAGCCGTCGTAGCCGGAAAAGGCGATCATCCCGCAGATGCCGAGGAACGAGGCCGCCGACAGGTAGTCCCCGGCGAAGGCGATGCCGTTGACGAACCAGTGGATCTCGCCGTGGGCGGCGTAGTAGCCCTGCGCGGTCTGCCCGCGTCGGCCGAGGAAAAACGACAGCCCGACGACGCTGAGCACGAATGCCGCGAAGATCGCGATCGCCGTCCACGACGACTCGTAGAGCACGTTCCCTCCATCCGGCCGCGGCCGGTCAGCCTCCGCCGGCCCGGCGGTCGATGATCCGGCAGGCCACCATGTAGACGACGGCCAGCACGAGTGCCGCCACGATCAGACCGAGGCCGTAGGTGAGGGCCAGGTTCACGCCGCCGAGGGGCCGGGCCGCGAGCCAGTCGGGCCGCACGAGGACCAGTGCCATGAAGCCCGCATACAAGAGCACGTAGACGGCGAACAGCCCGAGGCCGATCCGGGCCCGGCCGCCGGCTCCGGGGTCATCGCGGTCGGTGGTCATGGCTTGTCGATCTCGGTCACGAACGCCGCCAGGGCCTTGCCGCGATCGCCGAACCGCAGGTCGAGGAGCAGGGGACGCAGGCCCGGCGCCCAGGCGGCGTCCCCGGCGATTTTCGCCTCGGCTCGGGCGCGGAGCTCGTCGGCCGGCCGACCGCTGGCGGCGGCGGCGGCGGGGATCGCGCTCCTGACGGATTCGGCCGCCTGGACCTCGGGATTCGGCGCCGCCGGGGCGTCGAACCGGGCGAGCGCCCAGCCGATCCCCTGGATCGCGTGTGAGCGGAACACAGGGTCCTGCCACGTCGCCTCGTTGTGGCCGAAGTTCGTGTAGAAGACGCGGCCCTTGCCGTAGTCGCGGATCCAGGAGACGGGCACGTGGTACGGCTCCTGCGGCTTGCTGGCCTGCATGTCGATGCTGATCAGGACGCGCACGTTCTCCGGCTTGAACCGCCGGTCGTAGCGGTAGATCTCGTCCTTGAACCTGAACCGCTCGGCGAACATCCCCGCCAGCCGGTGCTGCGGTTCGTGGACGACGAAGCCGTGCTCCTGCGGCGCGTTCCACGGATGGCCCTCGAAGTGGCCGCCGATCATCTCGCAGTAGGCGTCGGAGCTCTTGAGCGTGTCGCTGGCCGCATGGAAGCCGATGAATGCCTTGCCCGACCTGATCCAGTCGAGAAATCCGTCGAGGTTCGGGATCGGCAGTTCCCCGGTCGTGCTCGCGAAGATCACGCCGTCGAAGGCGGCGAGGGTCTCGGGGGCGAAGGCCTTGGCGAACCGGGCCTTCAGCTCCTCGTCGGGTTCCTTCCCCTGCTCGACCGAGCCGCGGAGAACGTCGAGGTGAAACCGGGCCTGTCCGCGGCCCAGCGCCTCGATCTCCGCCTCGGCGACGGGGATGGAGGAATGGCGGAAGCCCCGCGTCACCGACACCAGGAGCAGCCGTTTCAGCGGCGCGGGCGGCTCCGCGGTCTCCACGGCCGCTGCGAAACCGCACGCCGCGGCCCCGAGCAGCAGGCAGGCAACGAACGCGACGGGCCGCGGCACGGGCATCGGGTCACTCCTGAGAACGTGGACGAAAGAACCGGGACGCACGCGCGGGGTGTCCGCAGCGACGCGGATGGCTGGTCCACGCCGGCCTGCGGGCCGCTGCCGGGACGGTCGTCCCCGAGGCCGCGGCATCCGGCATGCAATCCCGGGAATGTAGCCGATGGCGGCGACGCGTGCCGGGCAACTGTCCACCCGCCGCCGACCGCCGGCCCCCCGGCCGGGACGGGGCCGGTTTGACCGCCGGGCCGCAGCTGCCCATCCTCCCTGCGGTCGCCGGCTGCGGCGGCCCGGCCACGGCCGACATTCCCTGTTCTCACACCGGCAACCGGGACGCCCTGACGGCGGCCCGCCCTCGCGGCGGCCGCGGGAGACCGGCCCCGTGTCAGAGCCCGCCGACCTGCTCACGCTCGAACCGCTGTCGCTCGCCGCGGTCCGCTCGCTCCTCGAACCGCAGCCGGCGCCCTGCCTGTCGGTCTACCTGCCGACGCACCGCAACGTCCCCGACAACACCGTCGACCTGCCCGCCTTCCGCCACATGATCGAGGCGCTGGAGATGGCGCTGTCGGTCACGCACCCCCGGGAACGGATCGAGCGGCTCATCCAGCCCCTGCGGACGCTCGCGGAAGATGCCCGCTTCTGGCGGCACACCCGCGACGGCCTCGCCGTGCTCGCCGCCGCCGGCAGGGCGCGGGTGTTTCTCCTCCAGCGCCCGGTGCAGCCGCTCGCGCTGGTCGGCGGCCGGTTCCACACGCTGCCGCTGATGCGGATCGCGGCGGCGCTGGAGCGGTTCCACCTGCTCGCCCTCACCAGCCGCGAGACCCGGGTCTTCGAAGGGACCGCCTGGCACGGCACGACCGGCGACACCATCGGCCCGCTCGATCCCGTGCCGCTCGTCGGCCGGCCTGGCCAGCCTGCCGGCGAATACCTGGCGCGGGCGGACGTGATCGACGAGGAGACCTTCCAGCCGCACCGCGTGCAGCGCGGCATGGGAATCGAGGGCATCATCCACGGCGGCACCGGCTCGAAGGCGGAGGACGAGGACGACGACACGGAGATCTTCCTCCGCTACGTGGAGCGGATCGTTCGCGAGCAGGTTTCGCGCCGCGCCGAGCTGCCGCTGGTGCTGGTCGCCGCGGCTCGGCTGGCGGCCGCATTCCGGCGCCTGAGCACCAATCCGCACCTGCTCGCCGACCACGTCGCCAAGGACCCGCACCTCATGCCGCCGACCGAGCTGGCCGCGGCCGTCGCGCCACTCTTGACCGCGGCCCGCGACCAGCGGATCGCCCGCGCGGTCGCCAGCTTCGCGCAGGCCCGGGATCGCGGCCAATCGGCCGGCGATCTCTCCGACATCGCCCGGGCCGCGGTCGCCGGCCGGGTGGCGACGCTCCTCATCGAGGCCGACCGGTTCGAGCCGGGCCGGTTCGACCGGGCCACGGGGGGCATCGAGACCGACGGCGAGCATGCCGATCCGTCCGCGCCGGACGGAGGACCCGCCTCCCGCGGCCCCGATCTGTTCGCCGCCCTCGCCGAATCGGTGCTCGAGCACCGGGGCGACATCCTGGCGCTGGCCCGCAACGCCATGCCGACGGAGTCGGGCGTGGCGGCGATCTACCGCTGGTAAGTCTGGCCCCCGGCGGCACGGCCGCCCGACGCGGTCGTACACTGCTCCGGCCATGAGCCCGTTCCGCCCCGATCCCGACTTCGCCACCTGCCCCGACCGCCGCGGCACCGGCTCCGAAAAGTGGGACCGTTGGGCGGACCGCGACGTGCTCCCCCTGTGGGTGGCCGACATGGATTTTCAGGCGCCGGACGTGATCCTCGCCGCGATCCGCGACCGGGTCGCGCATGGCGTGTTCGGCTACACGCACGCCCCGCCCGGGTTCGCGCCGGCCCTCGCCGCCCACCTGCACCGGCTCCACGGCTGGGAGATCGACCCGGGCCTCGTCGTCGCCACCCCCGGCGTCGTCACCGGCCTTGCCCTCACCGCCCGGCTCCTCGCCGCGGCAGACGACGAGATCATCACGTTCACGCCGGTCTATCCGCCGTTTCTCACGCTCCCGGGTCTCGCCGGCCGGCGCGTGGTGCGGGTGCCGCTCGGCCGTGAGCACGACCGCTGGACGATCGACCACGACGCCCTCGCCAGCGCCGTTACACCGCGGTCAAAAATGTTCTGGCTCTGCCATCCGCACAATCCGACCGGCACCGTCTTTTCACGCGCCGACCTGCTGGCCATCGCCGAGTTCGCCGACCGACACGCCCTGACGGTGGTCAGCGACGAGATCTGGTCCGACCTCGTCCTCGACGACGGCGGCGGTGGGCACGTCCCCTTCGCGAGCCTCGACCATCCGGCCGCGCGCACCGCGATCACGCTCACCGCGCCATCAAAAACCTGGAACCTCGCCGGCCTCGGCTGCGCGGCGGCGATCATCCCCGACCCGCGGCTGCGCCGCTCGTGGCGCGCGGCAGGTGGCGGGCTCGTGCCGATGGTGAATCCCCTCGGCTACGCGGCGGCCGAGGCGGCCTGGCGGCACGGCGACGACTGGCGGCGCCGGCTGCTCGCGGTCCTGCGGCACCACCGGGATCTCGTGCAGCGGGCGGTGGCGGCGATCCCCGGGCTCACGTCGCTGCCGGCCCGGGCCACGTATTTGGCCTGGATCGACTGCCGGGGCAGCGGCGTCGCCGACCCGCAGGCGGCCTGCGAGGCGGCCGGTCTCGGCCCCTCCGACGGCCGCGATTTTGGCGAAGCCGGCTTCATCCGTCTCAACACCGCCTGCCCGACGCCCAGGCTCGAGGAGGCGCTGCGCCGGCTGGCACTGGCCTTCCACGACGGGGCGAATCACAGGAGCCCCGGTTGACGAATCGCTCGGTCAGGTGACCGGATGGTCGGGGCGGACAGCCGGAAAGGCGGCGGGCCCTCGCGGTGCCATGGAAACATGGGCCATATCCGCATCGCGCGGGAAGCGGCAGGCCCTTGCCCCCCCCCTTAAGGCTACGATCCCTCCGCAGAGGCTCACCCCCCTCACGATCTGATCGTGCCGGGGCGACGATCCTCGCCGCCCCGCCGATCCCTGCCCGGTTTCTCCCGCCTTCGGTGCACCGATGCTTCGCAACCTGCCTGCCCGTTCCCGTTCGCTCCTCGCCGCGCTCTTCGGCCGCACATCCCGGCCAGAGCGTCGCCGCGCCACCCGCACCCACCGCCGCCGGCCGATCGCCGCCGAGCAGTTGGAATCCCGTGCCATGCTCGCCGGCATGGTGATCGACGGCGGCCTTTCCTGGAACGGCTGGACGTATCGCGGGCTCTCGAATGAAGGCGGTCTCTACGGCTCCGGTGGAACCAGCGAACGCTACGAGGTCTACACCGTCACGTTCGCGTTCGCTGCCACCAGCACCACGATCACAGACAACCCCGTCCAGGCCGTCGACCCCGCGCCGGCCGGCTTTGCAGCGGGCCGCTTCGCTCCCACCCCGGCCGGGCCGTTCGCCGTCTCCAAGGACGCGTTTGCGGACGGCAACACGATCCTCGGCATCGGTGTCCGCGTCCAGAGCGGCGGCAGCATCGCCGGATTCAAGCCCACGCTCCGCTTCGATCTCGACAACGACAGCTATACGGCAGCCTCGTTCGAAAAGGACAGCCTCGGCCGCACCACCTCGCTGAAAAACGACGGCCGCACGAGTTTTGGGTCGTTCTCCGAACGAGGTGACTTCACCGTCCAGTTCGAGGGGGGATCCTCCTGGCGCGGCTCGGCGATCAGCGTCCAGGCCGGCGACCGCACCGGCCAGGGAGCGACCTACACCGGCACCCCCGACTCCATCCTTCTCCCCGGCGGCGTCGGCAGCGGCACGAGCTATGACTTCGCCTTCCGCGCCTTCGCCCAGCCCGCGGCCAACGCCTACCAGATGTTCATCGACATGTCGGCGATCCCGAGGCTCTACGGCTCCGCCGATCCGACGTCGGTCTACAACGTGTTCTTTCCGAACAAGGCCGGCGTCGGCACGATCGGCGACCGCGTCACCGTCTCGCTTAACGGCCTCGGAAGCAACAACGTTGTCTTCGGGGCCGACCTGACGCTGCCCGTGGTGACGGTTGATGTGTCGCCAGACTCCGTTGAAGAAGACGCCGAACAGCCGCTCACCTACACGTTCACGCGTTCGTCGGGACCTGCGACCGACCTCGTCGTCTCGTACGCCGTCGGCGGCACCGCCACGGCGGGCCTTGATTACTCCGGCCTCTCCACCGGCAGCGGCGTGCAGACGGTGACGATCCCCGCCGGCCAGGCGAGCGCGACGATCACCGTCTTCCCGCTGCCAGACGACCAAGAGGAACCCGACGAATCGCTCGACCTCGTGCTTCTGCCATCCCCGTCGTACCTGATTAGGTGGCCGTGGACCGCGCGGGGGACGATCAAGAACGTCGCCCCCGGCTTGGATCTCGACGTCGATAGCGACAACGACAACCGTCTCAATACACCCGAGCGCGATGACGACGAAGAGAAAAAGGACCCGACAACCCCCAAGAGAATCGTCGTCAATGACAACGATACCGACCGCGACAGTGTCCCTGACTATGCCGACTGGGCCATCGCCGACAAGCGATTCACGCCGCTGGTCGTCCAGATTCCTGCCAAACAGCCGCTTGCAGGCATGCAACTCAACGTGTCGTACAAGGCGTCTGACCCTGGTCTGGTAGGCCCCGATCATCGCCTCCCCGCAAACAGTGCCGAGCGGCCGCTGCGGATTTGGACCAAGAATGCCGGTGAGGCTCGAAGCACCGCCAGCGTGATCGCCGGAGGCCACTTCGTGCCGGACGGCACGATTGCCGATCTTACCACACTCGGATTCACCGACGCGAAGAGAACCGTCGAACTGTACGTCGAGGGCATCGCCACGACTGCGGGAGTCTCGCAGCCGATCTCCATCGAGTTGACCGTGGGCGGCAAGCCGATCGAGTCTGACCTTGTCAAAGTCGTCGTCGTCTCCAACACGCTCGTCATCGGGATCGATGGGACCGGCAGCGAAGCGTGGCTCGCAAAGGAAGTCGACAAGGTTCGAATCAATGAACGGAACACGCTAGACGGCACTCGGTGGAACTCGCACGTCCGCAATCTCGTCGCCGACAGCTGGCCCTTTGCCATGACGATCTATCGACATGGGCCGGCTAACCAGCAGACCGGAAGCGACTCTGATGACATCTTTCGACCAGTACGCGACGACGCCAGAAATATGATTACCGACGCTGGCGGCGGTACGACGATCGCGATTGTCGGCTGGAGCCGCGGCGCCATGATCGGCTTGGGAGTTGCGGATGCCCTCCGGACCCTCGCCGCAATTGATCTTCCTCGCACGGTAGCGTTCGTTGGCCTGTATGACCCTGTAGACATGTCGGCATGGATTGACGATCAGTGGGCCCGTGTGCATCGCGACGTGAAAGCGATCACGATTGTCGGCCCGACCGCCGATCGGCAAACCGAGGACGCTTTTAATGTGGATTATGACGTGCATGACGGCGGGTTGAACAATCCACACTTCGTGCGCATGGCACGTGGGAATCGGATCACAACCGCTGCTGGGGCGACGACCGAACTCAAAATAATCCCCTACAACGCATCGCACGGTGCCCTTGGCGGCACACCCGGGTACAACAGGCGTCATCGGGATGGCGGGGACTTTCCGCGGAATTACGACTATGCTCTCGATGTCAACAACAGCATTCGAGCCGACAAGGACGTACGCAATGGCATGCGTGCTGCTGGCCTGACGTTTGTGCCGGATCGTGATGTAGCGTGGTATGAATTTCCAGCGCAGCGGCCACCGGAGACGCATCGGGAATGATGTCACTTTTCGGCGAGTATGTTTACGAAGCGATGCCGGTCAGGCGTCGCGGAGGGCTTTCCCTTCTCACGCGGATGATGCTCTTGGCAGCCCTAGCCATGATCCCGCCCGCGTACTCAGACGAAGAAAGGCGGGATTATTTCGGCGACTACCGTCTGCCCTCCGGGTTCGTTTACACCGAAGCTACCATCACCCCGGAAAAGGCACGCGAGCTTGCCCAACAGTATCGGGTACTCACCCTCGCGAATGTCACCGAGGTGTCGGCAGCAGTGGCCAAAGCTCTGGCCACTCCCGACGAAGACACGTTTTTGACCTTGCCCGCGCTGGCAAATCTGGATGAAGAAGCGGCCCTCATGCTCGCGCAGCGGTATGGCTGTTTGCGGCTCTGGGGGCTGAAGTCGGTCACGCCGGAGGTTGCCGTAGCGCTTGTCGCGCATGATGGCGACCGGCTGGAATTGAACGGCATCAAAGAGCTTTCGCCCGCCGCCGCTCGGGCATTGGCCAAGGGCAGGCGATCGTGGGGGATCTCGGTCGGGCTGATCGATCTGCCCCCGGAAATCGCCGCCATTCTCGCGGAGTTTCGCTATGACTTGGATTTTCCGTATCTCGAGACGCTCTCGCTCGAATCGGCCAAGGCGATCGCGGAGCACGGGGAGGTCGTGCAGAGGGGTTCCGAGACCGTTGGTCCTACCCTCGATCTTGGCAAGGCCCGGCTCACCCCTGCGATAGCCGAGGCACTCCTCGCGCACGACGGCACCTTGAGCCTCAACCGCCTGAGAAAGCTGGAGCCCGGCGTCGGCGATATCCTGGCAAAGCACAGATTCCCAGTACTCCTCATGCTTGAAGAGATCGACTCGGTGCCACTCGCCAGAAAGATTTTCTCGGACGGCCATCGGTCATCGAGCACCGCGCGACTGCGGACCATGTCGCCCGAGATCGCGAAGGAGTACGCACGGTTGGATCCTGGGGCGATCCTGGCCCTCGAGACGCTGACGCCGGAGGCAGCAACCGCGCTTGCAACGGTTTCTGACAGGATAACGCTTCGGGGGGTAACTCGCCTCACACCGCAACTCGCCAAGGCCCTGACTGATCGTCAGCCGCCGGTTCATTTGCTTGGAATCAAAACCCTCGACGGTCCCGACGCCCTGGCAGTCGCCGAAGCCCTCGCCAGCACTCCGGCGCCCGTCTACCTGGGGAACCTCGAACGCGTTTCGGCTCCGGCTTTGGCCGCCCTGCGAAAGAAGGCGACGATCACGCTTCCGCCGGACGAGAAGCTGACGATCGTTCCGTAGTGGGCGTACGCAGACAATCCGGGGCGGCAGTGAGTTTCGCCTTGAGTAGGGAACGACCCACTCCTGTCGATCCGACATCCGCTGCCGTCCCAGGTTTTGTGTCCCGCATTTGTCGCGCCGTCACCTCTGCGGCCAGAGCGGTGCCGCCCTACCCGCACCCACCGCCGCCGGCTGATCGGCGCCGAGCAGTTCGAGCCCGCGCCCCGCTCGTTGGCATGGGCATTGACGTTGGCCTCTCCTGGGGCCGCGGCAAACGGCCACACGGCGACGCTGCGTGACATGTCAGGAGAAGCGACCGCGGCGGGCCTGCACGGTCCCCGGCACGCGTGATACGCTGTGGGGCTTCGCCTCCCACAGCCATTTCTCGCCCATCGCCGCATGCGCCACGCCCCGATCGATCCCGCCCTGTTCACCGCCCATCGCCGCCGGCTCACGGAACTCCTGCCAGCGAACAGCCTGGCGATCGTCCATGCCGCCGACGTCCTCCCCACCACAGGCGACGGCACGCTTCCGCTGCACCCCGCGGCCGACCTGTTCTGGCTGACCGGGATCGAGCAGGAGGAGAGCGTCCTCGTCCTCGCCCCCGACGCCATCGACCCGGCCGGCCGCGAGATGCTGTTCGTGCGCCGCCCCGACGAGCATCTCGCCACCTGGGAAGGGGAAAAACTCTCGGCGGAGAAGGCCCGGGCGACGAGCGGCGTGGCGAAGGTCCGCTGGCTCGCCGACCTGCCCGGCACGCTGCACCAACTGATGGGGCAGGCGGAGACGGTGTTCCTCGTCGCCAACGAGCACGAGCGGGCGGCGATCGACGTCGATTCCCGCGACCTGCGCATGGCCCGCCAACTGCAGGCCCGCTACCCGCTCCAGCGGTATGCCCGTCTCGCACCGCTGTTGCGCCGGCTGCGGGCCGTCAAGGACGAGGCCGAGGTCGCGCTTGTCCGCACGGCGATCGACATCACGGCCGCCGGCCTGCGCCGGCTGGTCGGCGCGCTGCGGCCCGGGGTCATGGAGCACGAACTCGAGGCCGAGCTGGCCCACGAGTTCATCCGGCGTCGCGGCCGGATGGCCTACGAGCCGATCATCGCCTCCGGCCGGAACGCCTGCGTCCTGCACTACACAGACAACGACAAGGTCTGCGCCGCCGGCGATCTTCTGCTCGTGGACGTGGGCGCGTCGTATGCCAACTACTGCGCCGACCTGACCCGCACCTATCCCGTGAGCGGCCGATTCAGCCCGCGGCAGCGGGCGGTCTACGACGCCGTGCTCCGCGTGCTCCGGCACTCGATCGCCCGGGCGACGGTGGGGACGACGCTGCGCGACTGGAAGCGGGCCGCGCAGCGCGAGATGGCGGAGGAGCTCGTCGGCCTCGGCCTCGTCAGCCCCGCCGACGCCGCCCGCGACTCGGCCGACGAGCCGGCCTGCCGCCGGTTCTTCATGCACGGGCTCGGTCATTCGCTCGGCCTCGGCGTCCACGACCTCGCCCCGCAGGACGGTCCGTTGGCCCCGGGCTGGGTCATGACGGTCGAACCGGGCATCTACATTCCCGACGAGCGGATCGGCATCCGGCTGGAGAACGACATCCTCGTCACGGCCGACGGCCCGGTCGATCTCTGCAGCCACGTGCCGCTGGAGGCGGACGAGATCGAGGCC
>JBIKKQ010000214.1:0-5248 GCA_044360305.1 Pirellulales bacterium | reverse complement strand
CGATGAGCAGCGTTTGACCGGCGAGCCGGCGGGCCGCGGCCGCGAGCGGCCGGGGCACGAGATCCGGATACTCGTCGCGAAACCCGAGGATCGCCGAGGGCTCGATGCCCACCAGCGGCGCCTCGTCGGTCACGACGGGCTCGAGCAGTTCCACGTTCCGCGCCGCCAGGTCCCGGGCTTCGCGCACGAGCCCCTTCGAGATCTGCGCCCGGCCGCTGTCGCCGTGCTCGGGCCAGACCACCTCGTAGCCCAGCGCCTCGAGCAATTCGACCGTGCGGATGCCGAGCGGCACGTCGAGCAGGTCGGTGAATTCGTCGCCGAACAGGTGCACGCGGCCGAGCCGGCCCGGCCGCGATCCGCCGCGGCGCCGCCACCAGCGGCGCAGCGTCGTGCCGTGCAGCCGGGGGAGCGACCGCCCCGGGGCGAAGCCCAGCAGCCGTTTCACGAGCCGGGAGATGCCGGGAGCCGTGACGGCGAGGTTGTAGAGGGATGAGATGCCGACGACGCGGCGCATGGCGGCGGCCGAACCGGCGATCAGCCGGCTGCGGAGCGGCACGCCGTGGGCGTCGTGCCAGTGCTGCTCCCACTCCGCCTTGAGCCGGGCCATGTCCACGTTCGAGGGACACTCCGACTTGCAGGCCTTGCACGACAGGCAGAGGTCCATGACGTCCGCCAGGGCCGGATCGCTCCACGGATCGGCCCGGCCGCCGGCGAGCGCCTGGCGGAGGACGTTGGCCCGGGCCCGCGTCGTGTGCTCCTCGTCCCGGGTCGCCATGTAGCTGGGGCACATCGTGCCCCCCATGAGGTGCGACCGGCGGCACTGGCCGACGCCGGTGCACTTCTCGGCGGCGCGGAGCACGCCCTGGGTGGCCGAAAAGTCGAACACCGTCTCCGGCTCGGGGGCGGGCACGCCGGGCAGAATCCGCAGCGCCGCGTCCATCGGCGGCGTGGCCACGATCTTGCCAGGATTGAGGATGCCCTGCGGGTCGAAGACCTGTTTCACCCGCTCGAGGAGCCGATAGCACTCGGGCCCGACCATCGTGCGGATGAACTCGCCGCGCAGCCGGCCGTCGCCGTGCTCGCCGCTGAGGCTGCCCCGGTATTTCTTCACCAGCGCGGCCACGTCGGTGGCGACGTCGCGAAACATCCGCAGGCCGGCCTCCGACCGCAGGTCGAACAGCGGCCGGAGGTGCAGTTCCCCCGCGCCGGCATGGGCGTAGTGGATGCAGTCGATGCCGTACTTCTCGGCCAGCAGCCGGTCGAACTCGGCGATGTAGGCGGGCAGGTCCTCGACGGCCACCGCCGTGTCCTCGACGATCTCGCGCGGCTTGGCGTCGCCGGGGATGTTGTTGACGAGCCCCTGCCCGGCCCGGCGCAGCTCCCACACCTTGTCGCCATCGGGCCCGAACAGCACCGGCCAGGCGTAGCCGAGGCCGGCGGCGCGGAGCTCGTCCTCGATCCGGGCGAGCTGTGCCGTCACCGCCTCCCGCGACGCGTGCTTGACCTCGATGACGAGGATCGCGGCCGGGTCGCCGACGACGAACGAGCGGTTGCGGGCCTGCTCCGGGTTGTCGCGGGTGCAGGCGAGGATCTTGTCGTCGATCAGCTCGCAGCCGGTCAGCTCGGCCACGGAGCCCTGATGCGGCGGCGTCGCCGGGTCGCGCCGGTGCCGCATGGCGACGAGCGTGGCCCGCAGCGCCTCGTCCACGCTCCGGCAGTGGACGACGAGCAGGCCACCCGGCGGCGGCAGCGGGATCAGACCGAGCTCGAACTCGACGCCGAAGAACAGCGTCCCCTCGGAACCGGCGATCAGCCGGCAGAAATTGAACGGCCGGTCGCTCGCCGGATCGAAGCAGCCGGCGTCGAGCAGCGCGTCGAGGGCGTAGCCGGTGTTGCGCCGGGTCACCTCGGGCCGGGGAAAGGAATCGCGGATCAGCCGCCGCGTGTCCGCGTCGCCGAGCAGCCCGGCGATCTCGCGGTAGATGCGGGTCTCGAGCGTGTCGGGGCCGGCGGCCTTGGCGAAGAATTCCGCCGTCGAGAGCGGTCCGAAGGTCACCGGCGACCCGTCGGCGAGAAAGCCGCGGGCCGCGACGAGGTGATCGCGGGTCGAGCCGTAGGCGATCGAGTTCGACCCGCAGGAGTTGTTCCCCACCATCCCGCCGATCATCGCCCACGAGGCCGTCGAGGTCTCCGGGCCGAAGTACAGCCCGTGGGGGGCGAGGAACCGGTTGAGCTCGTTGCGGACGACGCCGGGCTGGACGCGGACGCGGCGGGCGGCGATATCGACCGACAGGATCTGGTTCATCCGCCGGCCGGCATCGACGACGATCCCCGCACCGACCACCTGCCCGGCCAGCGACGTCCCGGCGGCCCGGGGGATCAGGCCGACCCGCTCGGCCGCCGCGAACCGGATCAGTTCCTGCACGTCGCCGTCAGTGGCGGGCAAGGCCACCGCCAGCGGCCGCTCCTGGTACTCGGAGGCGTCGGTCGCGTAGATCGTCCGGGCGACGTCGTCCCACCGCAGTTCGCCCGACAGCCGGCCGGCGAGCGCCCGCAGGCGGTCGGGCAGGGAGCCGGGGACGGGCATGGCTGTGCTGGCGGTCATCGCCCCCATCATCGCCGAAATTCGGCGCCGATCCACCCGCGGTCAGTCCCGGTCACTTGCCGATCAGCCGGAGGTCGAGTTCGACGGCGTCCTTGCCTTCCTCGCTGCGCCGCACCTTGACGGCGAGGACGTCCCCCTCGTTGAAGCCCATGCGCAGCATCCGGTCGAAGGCCTTGAACTCGTTCTTGTTTCGCAACTGGATCCGCTGCCCGTTGATCTCCAGCACCTGGTCCCCCTCCTTGAGGCCCGCGGTCGCGGCCGGCGTGCCCTCCTCGACGTTGGAGACGACAACGTCGAGGTCGTCCCCCCGGGGACGCTCGAAGTTGGCGCCGATCGCGCACCGCTTGGGGGCGACCAGCCGGGCCGGAAGCTGAAGCTGTTCGCCGCCACGTTTCACGGCCACCTTCACCTCGTGCCCCTCGGGATACATGCCGATGACCGAGGCCAGCCGGACGAGGCTCGGGATCGGGGCGTCGTCGAGGCCGACCACGACGTCCCCCGGCCGGAACCCGGCGGTCGCGGCGGCCGAGCCGTCGGCCACGTCCCTGATGAGGACCCGGACCGCCGTTCCCTCCTGCTTCTCCTCGAAGGCGAGGCCGGGAATCCGGCCGTGCTTCACCTCGCCCCCCCCGGCCTCAAGGAACCGGGGCAGCCAGAGCTTCGCCTGCTTGGCACTGATGGCGAAGCCGAGACCGGTGTTCGACCGCAGCCCGAACCGGGTGGCGATCTGGCCGTTGATCCCCACCACATCGCCGTTCATGGTGATCAGCGGCCCGCCGGAGTTGCCGGGATTGACCTCCGTGTCGGTCACGATGCACTCGGTGTAGCTCCCCTGGACGTGGTGCACCGCCGAGACGATCCCCGCCGTGAACGTCGGCGACTGGTCGATCACGCCGAGACCGAACGGATTGCCGACGGCGATCGTCTCGTCGCCGATCGCCAGCGCGTCGGAATCGCCGAGCGGCAGGTGCGGGACGGTCTGCCCCTCCTTGAGCTCCAGTCGGAGGGCGGCGAGGTCGCCGTGCGGGTCGGTGCCGAGGAGTTTGGCCTTGAACGAACTGCCGTCGCCGAGCCGGACGTCGAACGTCCGCCGCCCCTGGATGACGTGGTTGTTGGTGAGCATCAGCCCGTCGGGGCTGATGACGACGCCGCTGCCGCCGGCGATGAACACATAGGCCGGCTTGACCTTCACGCACAGCGGCACGAGGTCGGTGGCCTGGTCGGCCCGCACGGCTGCGCCGCCGAGCGCCGCCAGCAGCACGGCGCCCGCAGCGAACAGGTATCTGCCTCTGGTCATCGACTTTCTCCCAGCACGACGGTGACTTCCCGGGCCTCGTCCGTCGAGAGCACGCCCTCGAACGTCTCCCCGGGCTTGAGCTCCTTCTTGAGTTTCTGCAGGTCGTCGAGCGTCTCCACATCGCGGCCCTTGATCACCAGTCGCGGCCCACCCCCGCGGCGCTGGATCTTGAGCTGCACCGCCTCGCCCGGCTTGCAGCCCGAAATCCGCTCCTGCAAGGCCGCGAAGCTGTGCAGTTCCTCGCCGTTGAACTCGAGGATCACGTCGCCGCGCTTCAGGCCTGCCTTCTCCGCCGGAGTGCCGCCGGCGACCCCGCCAAGCACCACGTTGTCGGTGAAGGCCTTCGACTGGTCAGGTTCGACGCCCAACAGCGGCCCCGGGATCCGCTGCACCGATTTGCCCGCCTTCAGCCCCTCCAGCGCATCGCGAATCCGGTCGCCGCGGGACACCATGCCGACGCCCGAGTTCGGCGCCCGCGTCCAACGCATCAACTGCTGCGGCGGCACGAGCTGGCCGAGCAGCGTGTCGGGCTCGATCGGCGAGGCCGCCAGGCCGAGGAAGTTGCCGGCGCGGTCGAAGGCCGGGCCGCCGGAGTTGCCGTAGTTCAACAGCGCGTCGGTCTGGAACAGGAACCCGCGCTGCCGCGCCGGCGCGCTGATGATCCCGGAGTTGAGCGTGTAGCCGGGCTTCTCGCCGGGGACGAGGCCGATGATCCCAACGGCATCGCCGAGCTGCGGCGAGACCGTGGCGCCGGCGAGGTCGAGCCACGGGAGATCGTCGGCCTCGATCTTCAGAAGGGCGATTCCCAGCGGCTCGTGCCGGGCCCGGAGCGTGGCCTCGTGCCGGGTGCCGTCGGCGAGCACGACCGTCGTCTTGGTGACCGCGTTGTCACGCCGGTCCACGCCCCCCTCCGGATCTCCCAGGAGCTTCTCGATAGGCGCGCCGACGGCGAACTCCCGCGGGGCACCGGTCTTCTTGCTGATCACCGCGTTGTCGGCGCCGACATTGAACAGGCTGGTGAGCACGAAGCCGTCGGGGGAGATGACCACGCCGGAGAACGGCCCGGCCGGGCGGCGCAGGAGCTGGTTGACCTCCATCGCCCGGGCGAAATTCAGATAGTCGGCGAACTTCCGCCCGCGCTGCTCCTTGGGCAGCTTGTCCCAGTCGCCGACCGTGGCCCGGTACTCCTCCCACGAGACGCGCGGCAGCGTCTCGGGCTTGTACTTCCGCTCGACCTCGATGCCGACGAGATATTTGGCGAACTCGTCGGCGGCGACGCGCAGCGGGTGGTCGGCCGCGGTCCGGGCCGGCAGCGCGGCCAGCGGCTGGAAGTCGAGCTTCACGTC
>JBIKKQ010000057.1:0-18165 GCA_044360305.1 Pirellulales bacterium | reverse complement strand
CAGCAGAATCTGCAGGGCGCCTACCAGCTCGAGATCAGGCGCGGCAAGGAATACGGCGTGCTTTCCAGCGCGACCAGCGGCGCGGTCCAGATCCTGGGAAATCCCGCCAGCGTGGAGCCGGACAACGTCGTCGACACGAATGCGGAACTCATCCGTGGCAGCGCCCATTCGGGCGCCGGTTACGCGGGCGTGACGCCGGGGCAAAACCTTCGCGGTGACGAAACCACCCCTCGCGGCCAGGGGCAGTTCATCATCGAGGGCAACGTCATCGCGCATGCCGACCAGTTCGGCATCCGCATCGACGCCGCGGCCCGCGACGCGGCCACCGGGGCGAGCACGATGGGCGCCGTGAAGAACACGCCGGTGCTCAACGCGAGCCGGCTCGTGCCCGGAGTGGTCGTGGCCAACAACGTCGTCGCCAGCACGCACCGCGAGGCGGCCATTCTCTTCAGCGGCGATCCGAGTGCGGGCCTGGCCGCACCGGTGCCCTATGGTCGGATCGTGAACAACACGATCCATGGCGGCGTTACGGTGAATGTCAACGGCACGACGATCGCCAACTCGTCGGTCGTCACCGTGCCGCGGACCGATGGGATGTGGGCCGGCATGGTGGTCACCGGGACGGGCATCCCGGCCGACACGCGGATCGCGTCGATCGACTCATCGACGCAGGTCACGCTGACGCGTCCGGCGACTGCGGCCGGGACCGGCGTCGCGCTGACCTTCGCCTTCCGCACGGTGGGCGTCCAGGTGACCGACAACGCCGCGCCGACCCTGCTCAACAACGTGTTCGCCAGCCTTGCCACCGGCATCGAGGTCGATGCCACGTCCGCCGCCGGCACCGTCGTCGGATTCTCGGCGTTCTCCGACACGAAGACGGTCGGCGTGGCGGGACAGAACGCGGTGACGCTCGCGACCGACCCGTTCGTAAACGCCGCCCGCGGCAACTTCTATCCCGTGGCCAAGGCGCCGATCATCGACACCGCGCTCGACGTGCTCCAGGATCGGCCGGCCTACGTCGCCGTCACGCAGCCGCTCGGCCTGCCGCAGTCGCCGATCATCGCCCCAAGCCGCGACCTGTTCGGACAACTGCGGTCTGACGACCCCGGTCAGGCGAGCCCGCCGGGCCTGGGAAGCAACGTGTTCAAGGACCTGGGCGCCGTCGACCGCGTCGATTTCGTGCAGCCCTGGCTGACGCTGGCCGATCCGCTCGACCAGGGGCTCACGGACGGCGATCCCGCGGTCAACAGCGTCTCGCTCTCGGGCAGCGCGGCGACCGGCATGGCCAAGTTCATTCTCCAGCTCAACGACAGCGGCGTGGGGATCGACAAGACGACCGTCGTGAAGCAGGCGTTCACCATCGTGCGTGACGGCACGACGCTGGTGGAAGGAACCGACTACGTGTTCCGGTATCTGGAGAGCACGAACCGGGTCGTGTTCGAGTCGCCCTCGGCATTCGCGCTTGGCGAATACGAGATCCGCGCCACGACGCGGCCGGCGACGTCCGGCCAGGACGGATACCTCACCGACCTGGCAAACAACACGCTGCTGAACAACAATCCCAACGGCAGCACGACGTTCACGGTCTCGCTGATCGGCCTCCCTTCGCCTACGAACCTGGCGGCGGCGTTCGGCGACGGGTCGGTGGACCTGACGTGGACGGCGCCGGACGCGCCCGTAGATGCGCCAATCAGCGATTATGTCGTGCAGTACCGGACCGACGTCGTCGGCTCGTCGTGGCAGACATTCAACGACGGGGTCGGCACCGCGGCGGCCACGACCGTGACCGGGCTCACCAACGGTACGGCCTATCGGTTCCGCGTTGCGGCGGTGAACAACTTCGGCACGGGGAAGTATTCAACCGAGGTGACCGAGACGCCCCGGGCCGTGCCCGCGGCACCGACGAACCTGTCGGGCACGGCCGGCAACGCGCAGGTGGCGCTCAGTTGGACGGTGCCCGGCAACAATGGCGGCGCCGCCATCACGGACTACGTGGTCGAGTACAAGACGACCGCCGCCTTGACCTGGACGACGTTCCCTGACGGCACGTCTACGGGCACAACGGCAACGGTCACCGGGCTCACGAATGGCACCGATTACCTGTTCCGCGTGTCGGCGGTGAACTCGGTCGGCACCGGCACCGCATCCGCCGTCGCCGGGCCGTATACCCCGGCCATGCCCGCCTCGGCGCCGACGGGGCTGCTGGCGACGTTCGGCAACGGGTCGGTCGGGTTGTCGTGGACGGTTCCGTCGTCGAACGGCGGGGCGGCGATCACGGACTACGTGGTGGAGTACAAGACCACGGTGGCCGCGACCTGGACGGTGTTCGCCGACGGGACGTCGACGACGACGTCGGCCACGGTGACGGGCCTGACGAACGGCATCGCCTATATGTTCCGAGTGGCCGCCAACAACAGTGTCGGCCTCGGCGCCTACTCGAACGAGGTGACGGAGACGCCGCGGGCGGCGCCGTCCGCCCCGAGCGGCTTGGCTGGCGTGGTCGGCAACGCCCAAGTGGCGCTGTCGTGGAACGTGCCGGCCGCCAATGGGGCGACCATCACCGACTACGTCGTGGAGTACAAGACGACGGCGGCCGCGACGTGGAGCACGTTCGCCGACGGCACTTCGACGACGGCTTCGGCAACCGTGACTGGTCTGACGAACGGCACCGCCTACCTGTTCCGTGTGTCGGCGGTGAACTCGGTCGGCACCGGAGCCGCGTCGGCCGAGGCAGGACCGCTCACGCCGCGGACGGTGCCGGGGGTGCCGACGGCGCTCCTCGGGACGCCGCGAAACGGCCAGGTCGGCCTGACGTGGACCGTGCCCGGCACGGACGGTGGCAGTGCGATCACGGATTACGTGGTGGAGTACCGGACGAACCTCGTCGGCTCGTCGTGGGCCACGTTCCCCGACGGCACGGGGACTGGCACGTCGGCGACGGTCACCGGCCTGACCAACGGCACTGCCTATCTCTTCCGGGTGTCGGCCACGAACGCAGCCGGGACCGGTTCGGTTTCCGCCGAGGCCGGACCGATCACGCCCCGAACCGTGCCCGGCCAGGTGACCAACGTCGTGGCCACTGGGGCCAACGGGCGGATCGAGGTCACATGGAATCCGCCTGGGTCGAACGGCGGCGCGGCGATCACGGACTACCTCGTCAACTACAGCACCAGTCCGACCGGCCCGTTCGTCCTGTTCAAGGACGGCGTCTCGACGGCGACGTCGGCGGCGATCACGGGCCTGACCAACGGCGTCACCTACTACGTCCGTGTCCGGGCGGTGAACGCGGCGGGCAATTCCGCACCCACGCAGGCGGGCCCGGTGGTGCCGTTCGTTCAGGCGGCCGCGCCGACGGGCCTGACCGGGACCGTGGGGAGCGGCCTTGTGAACCTGACGTGGACGGCCGGCACGTCGCCGAAGCCGATCACCGACTACGTGATCCAGTTCCGGACCGACGTCGCCGGCTCATCGTGGACCACGTTCACGGACGCCGTGTCCGCGGCCACGACCGCCAGCGTCACCGGCCTGACCAATGGCACCCGCTACCTGTTCCGCGTGGCGGCGGTGAATGCCGACGGGGTCGGCGTGTTCACGGACGGCACCCTGGGCCTGACGCCGGTGGTGCTGCCCGCGGTGGCGCCGACCGCCGTCACCGGCCGCGGTTCGGCCGGCGTGATCACGCTCAACTGGGTCGCGGCACCCTCCTCGGTGCAGTCGCCGGTGACGGGCTACGTCATCCAATACCGGGCGAACTCCAGCACCGCCAAGTGGACCACGCTGCCGCTCACCGTGGGCAACGTGACGACGGCGCGGATCACGACGCTCACCAGTCGGCTCGGCTACTTCTTCCGCGTGGCCGCTCGAAATGCCTCCGGCCAAGGCCCGTGGTCGGCTGCTTCGGCCCTGATCAGGCCGTACTGAGTTCAGGACGGCTCGGGGCACGGCCGGCCGCCGTGCGCGGCCGGCCGCCTGCCCATCCTGCCCATCCTGCCCATCTTGCCGTCGCGTCGGGATGGGCACACCGGAATTTCTGCGCCGGTTTCCCCGCCTGACCGGTTTCCGCGACCGGTACTCCGTGACCGACGGTCACGACCGGCACGAAGCGTTGACGACACCATTGCGGGGATTTCTTCCTGGGAGGGTCGCAGCGCCATGAACGGTCGTGACACGGATCGGGTTTGTTCCAGCGACGCCGGTCGGGCGGGTTGCCGGCGGCCGTGGCGGGCCGGCGCGGTCGTGTGCGGCACGCTGCTGACGCTGACGGGACTGATCGCCGGCGGTGTCCCGGCGCACGGAGACGGCTTCGACGGCTTCGTCCTCCCCCAGCGCGGTTCGCAGCCGGCCATTCAGCCGGCGGTGCGCCGGCCCGTCCGGACCGCGGACGTGTCGGTCCTCGTGCCGCCGACGACACCCGACCAGCCGTTCATGCAGGCTCCGGGCGAAGACAGCGGGCCTGTCGAAGGTGCCGGGCCCGTCGAGGGTGCCTGGCCCGTCGAGGGTGCCTGGGATCCTGCGACAGCCAGCGGGTCGTGCCTCGACGGCACGGGCTGGGCGGAGGCCACTGCGGGCGGTGGCGGCTGCGGTGACTGCGGCGGCGCGGGCTGCGGCCGCTGCTGCCCCGATGCGGGCCTGTTTCAGCGGCTCTGTGGCGACGCCTGTCCGCGCTGGGTGGTGCAGATCGACGCCCTGATGCTCTGGCAGGCAAACACCCCCAGCCGGCCGCTGTTCTCCGCCTACGACCCGACGACGCTGGTCGTCGGCCCCACGGCCCTCGACGTCAACCAGGCCCAGGCGCCGATGTCGGCCGGTCCGCGGGTCGGGCTCATCTACAACCTCAGCCAGACGTACGCGATCGAGGGCAACTACTTTCAGGTCCGGCCCTTCACCGGTCAGGCTTCGACCCGGCCCGGTGCCGTTGTCGAGAACGGCCTCGCCGGCAACACCTTTCCCTTCGACACCGACACCGTCTTCGACTCGGCCACCATCTTCACCCGGGCCAGCATTCAGTCGGCCGAACTCAACTGGCGGAAGCGGGAATGCTGGTGCCCGATCACCTGGCTGGCCGGCTTCCGCTGGGTGGAATGGGACCAGCAGTTGCATGTGAACGAGGTGGCCGCCGGCAACGCGTTCACCAGCCTGTTCCGCACCGACACCATCAACAACCTGTACGGCGGGCAGATCGGCATGGACCTCGGCCTCTGGACCGGGTCGGTGTTCAACGTCAACGGCATCGGCAAGGCGGGCCTGTTCCTCAACCAGGCCGCGCAGGCCTCGAAGTATCAGGACAGCCTCGGGTCGTTCGAGTCGGTGCGGGCCCAGGCGGACGACGGGACCGCGTTCTTCGGCGAGATCGGCGTCAACAGCAGCCTGCAGCTCACCCCGTGGCTCGCCTGGCGGCTGGGCTATTCGCTGTTCTGGCTGAGCGGCGTCGCCGTGCCGGCCAACCAGCTCGCGGTCACCGACCTCAACCTCGCCCGCGTGCCGCCGACCGCGCGGCTCAACGCCGACGGGAGCGTGCTGCTCCAGGGCGTGACGACCGGCCTCGAGGCCCGCTGGTAGGGGGCGGAGGACCGGCCGGCCGGCCGACGAGGCCGAACGCCTCGAGGGCCTCGCCGGTGTGACTCCGCAGCACGTCGCCGGCGGCCTGCCGCTCGCGCCACAGCCGGGCATGAATCGCGATGTCCTCCGGCGGCCCCTCGGCCACCACGCGGCCGCCTCCGGCCCCCGCCTCCGGCCCCATGTCGATCACCCAGTCGGCCGCGGAGATCACCTCCAGGTTGTGCTCCACGACGAGCACCGTGTTGCCGGCGTCCACCAGCCGCTCGAGCACCCGCAGCAGCTTCTCGATGTCGGCGAAGTGCAGGCCCGTCGTCGGCTCGTCGAGGATGTAGAGCGTGCTCCCCGTGCCCGGCTTGGCCAACTCGCGTGACAGCTTTACCCGCTGGGCCTCGCCGCCGGAGAGTTGCGGCGCCGGCTGGCCGAGCGTCACGTAGCCGAGGCCGACGTCCACCAGCGTCTGGAGGATCCGCCCGACCTGCGGCACCGTCTCGAAGAACCGGGCCGCGTCCGCCGCGCTCATGTCCAGCACGTCGGCGATCGACTTGCCGTGCCACACGGCCTGGAGCGTCTCGCTGCTGAACCGCCGTCCCCGGCAGGCCGGGCACTCCACCCACACGTCGGGCAGGAAGTGCATCTCCACGCGTCGCTGGCCGAGCCCTTCGCAGGCCTCGCAGCGGCCCCCGGCGACATTGAAGCTGAACGTGCGCGGCGTGAACCCGCGGGTCCGGGCCTCGGGCACCTTGGCGAACAACTGGCGCACGTGGTCGAAGACGCCGGTGTAGGTGGCCGGTGTCGATCCGGGCGTGGCCCCGATCGGCTCCTGGTCCACGAGGATCACCCGGTCGATCGCGTCCATGCCGAGCATCGCGTCGTGCCGGCCGGGCTGCTCCCGGGCCGCGTGCAGCCGCCGGGCCAGCGCCCGCCAGAGCACCTCCAGCACGAGCGACGTCTTGCCGCTGCCGCTGGGCCCGGTGACCGCGCCGAGGACGCCGAGCGGCACGCGGACGTCGAGCCCCTGGAGCGTGCGATGCCGAATCCCCTTCAGGCTGAGCCAGCCGGCCGGTTCGCGCCGGCCGCGGTCGCGCTTCCGCGCCAGCACCTCGTCGCAGGCCCGGCGGCTGCCGAGGAACGGGCCGGTGACGCTCGCCGCGTCGCCTGCGACGGCGGCCGGGTCGCCGTGGGCCACGATCCGCCCCCCCTCGCGGCCGCTTCCCGGGCCGAAGTCGAGGACGTGGTCGGCGCTGGCGACCACGTCGCGATCGTGCTCCACCACCACCACCGTGTTGCCGAGGTCGCGGAGCTTGCCGAGCGCCGTGATCAGCCGGTGCGTGTCGCGCGGATGGAGGCCGATCGTCGGCTCGTCGAGCACGTACAGCACGCCCGTCAGGCCGCTCCCCACCTGGGCCGCGAGGCGGATGCGTTGCAGCTCACCCCCGGACAGGCTCCCCGCCGGCCGGGCGAGGTCGAGATAGTCGAGGCCCACGTCCACGAGGAACGACACCCGGGAGGAGAGCTCGCGGAGCAGGTCGCCGGCGATCCGCCGGTCGCTGTCCGTGAGCGTCACCGCGGCCAGTTCGCGCTCGAGCCGGCCGAGCGGCATCCGGCACCAGACGTCGAGCGGCCGACCCCAGAGCCTGACGGCTGCGGCCACGTCGGCCAGCCGGCTGCCGCCGCAGCCGCTGCAGGGCACCTCGCCGAGCAGCGCATCGACCCGGGACCGGAGGGCGGCCACCATCCGCGCCGCCTCCTCGCAGGCCGTTTCCAGCCCCTTGAACTGGAACGAGAACCACGGGCCGCGGCCCGGCACGCCGCGCGGTCGCGGCACGTCGAGCCAGCGTTCGCCCGTGCCCTCGAAGAGCCCGCGCTGCTGGAGGCCGGAGAGGTCGGCAAGCGGCACGTCTAGCGGCAGGTCGAGCGCCTTCCCCAGGCTCTGGAGCATCGCCATGCCGACCTGCCCGCCGGCCGGTCCGTCGAGGTCGGGCCAGAGGTCGAGCGCGCCCGCGGCCAGCGGCAGCGACGCGTCGCGGACGAGCGCCTTGCGATCGACGCCGGCCCGGGTGCCGAGGCCGTCGCAGGCCGGGCACCAGCCGAGCGGGCTGTTGAAGGAGAACTGCCGCGGCTCCAAGGGCTTGAAGCCACGACCGCACCCCGGGCAGGCGAGCCGGCGGCTGAAGACATCGACCGGCCAGTCGGCCTCGTCGGTCCCGTCCACGGCCCGGGCCACGAGCATCGTGCCGCCGCCGGCGTCGAACGCCGCCTCGACGCCCTGCGCCAGCCGGCTGCGGGCGGCGGGATCGACGACGACCCGGTCGATGACGATCTCGATCCGGCTCTTCCGCTTCCGGTCGAGGGCCGGCTTCTCGTCGAGCCGCACCGTCGTGCCGTCGATCCGCACGCGGACGTGCCCCGCGGCCCGCAGGGCCGCGAACAGCGCCTCCGGAGTCTGGCCGACCCGCAGCTCGGTCGGCGCGAGGAGCAGGAGCCGGGTGTCGGCGGGCTGCTCGAGGAGCCGGGCCACCGTGCCATCGACGCTCTGGGCACCCACCGGCGTGCCACAGTCGGGGCAGTGGATGACGCCGAGCCGGGCCGCGAGCACCCGGAAGTGGTCGTACATCTCGGTCAGCGTGCCGACGGTGGACCGGGGCGTGCCGCCTCCGCCGCGCTGCTCGATCGCCACCGCGGGCGCGAGCCCGTCGATCCGTTCGAACACCGGCTTGGGCACCTGGCCGACGAACTGCCGGGCGTAGGGGGACAGGCTCTCCACGTAACGGCGCTGCCCCTCGGCGTAGAGCGTGTCGATGGCCAGCGAGGTCTTGCCCGAGCCGCTCGGGCCGCAGCAGACGGTCGTGCGGCCGCGCGGGATGTCGGCGTCCACCTGCCTGAGGTTGTGGGCCGCGGCGCCGCGGATCGCGATCGCCGGCGGGCCGGGATCGATCGACGACGCGGCGGCCGCCTCCAGCATCCGTTTCTCGGCCGCGGCGGCGGCGGGGGGCCGGCCACGGCGGGCGCCGGCGGAGCGGCCCGGTTTCGCCGCGTCCCGGGCGGCCGCGAGCAGCGGTGCCAGCGCCCGCCCCGTGTGCGAGGCCTTGACCTTCGCCACCTGCTCCGGCGTCCCCTCGGCGACGAGCCGGCCACCGCCGGCACCCCCCTCGGGCCCGAGGTCGATCACCCAGTCGGCCCGCTTGACGACATCGAGGTTGTGCTCGACGACGAGCACCGTGTTGCCCGCGGCGACGAGTCGCTCGAGCACCGTGAGCAGCTGGCGGACGTCGGCCATGTGCAGGCCGGTCGTCGGCTCGTCGAGGATGTAGAGCGTCTTGCCCGTGGACCGCTTGGAGAGCTCGCGGGAGAGTTTCACGCGCTGCGCCTCGCCCCCCGAGAGCGTCGGGGAGGGCTGGCCGAGGTGCAGGTAGTCGAGGCCGACGTCGCACAGCGTCTCCAGCCGGCGGGCGATGTCGGGGGCGTCGGCGAACAGGCCGCGGGCCTCGCCGATCTCCATGTTCAGCAGTTCGGCGACGTTCTTCCCCTTCCAGCGGACCTCGAGCGTGTCCTTGGCGAACCGGGCCCCGCCGCAGACCTCGCAGGTCACCCAGACGTCGGCGAGAAAATCCATGTCGAGGCGGACCGAGCCATTCCCCTCGCAGGCCTCGCACCGGCCCCCGGCCACGTTGAAGCTGAACCGGCCCGGCTTCCAGCCGCGCTTCTTCGACTCCGGCAGCATCGTCAGCAGATCGCGGATGTCGTCCCAGACCTTGACGTAAGTCGCCGGGTTGCTGCGCGGCGTGCGGCCGATCGGCGACTGGTCGATGACGATCACCTTGTCGAGATGCTCGACCCCCTCGATCGCCGCGCATTCCCCGGCGGTCACCGGCTCGCCCGAGAGCAGGCCGCGCAGCCGCGGCTCGAGAACGTCGCCCACCAGCGAACTCTTGCCGCTGCCCGACACGCCCGTCACGCAGACGAGCATGCCGAGCGGGATCGCCACGTCGACCCCCTGGAGGTTGTTGTGGCGGACGCCGCGCAGGTGCAGCCGACGGTCGTCGGGCCGGCGCCGGCGTTCGGGCAGGTCGATCCGCTCGCGGCCGGCGAGGAAGCCGCCGGTGACGCTCCGCGTGCAGGCGGCGACGTCGTCGGGCCGGCCCGCCGCCACCACCTCGCCGCCGCGCTTGCCGGGGCCAGGTCCGAAATCGACCACCCAGTCGGCGGCCCGGATCGTCTCCTCGTCGTGCTCGACCACGACCACCGTGTTCCCCTTGTCGCGGAGCGCCTCGAGGGCGCCGAGGAGCCGGGTGTTGTCGCGCGGGTGGAGGCCGATCGACGGCTCGTCGAGGACGTAGAGCACGCCCGCGAGGCCGGCGCCGATCTGCGCGGCGAGGCGGATCCGCTGGCTCTCGCCGCCGGAGAGCGTCGGGGCCTTGCGGTCGAGGGCGAGGTAGCCGAGGCCGACCTGGTCGAGAAACGCGAGCCGGCCGCGGATCTCCTTGAGCAGTTCGGCGGCGATCAGGGCCTGGGTGTCGTCGAGCACGAGCGCCGAGAGAAACTCCCCCGCCGCGGCGATCGGCAGTCCGCACAGGCCGTCGATCGCCAGCTCGGCGCCGCTCGCGGCTTTGGCCTTGGCCGAGGCCGTCGCGATCCGCACCGCCCGCGGCTGCGGCCCGAGCCGGGCGCCGTGGCAGGCATGGCAGGGCGTGACGCTCATCAGCTTTTCCAGCATCCGCCGGAGGATGCCGCTCTTGGCGTTGCGCCAGCGGTTCGCGAGCAGGGCCCTGAGCCCCTCGAACCTGGTCTTGGCGCCGCGCTCGGCCCGGCCGCGCTGCCAGGAGATGCGGAGCTCGCCGAGGCCGGCGCCGTCGAGCCAGATTCGCTTCTGCAGCGGCGTGAGCTCCTTCCACGGCGTGTCGAGGAGCGTGCCGGGGGGCAGTTTGCGGTCGGCCTCGGCCTGCGCGGCGACGCCGTTCAGCAGCCGGCGCAGCCAGCGCGGCATGTCGCGAAAGCTGCCGAGGACGCCAATCGCCCCCTTGCGCAGCGTCTTGTCGGGATCGGTGACGAGCTTCGCCGGATCGATGCCGTAGATCTCGCCGAGGCCGTCGCAGGCGGGGCAGGCGCCCTGCGGGCTGTTGAAGCTGAACAGCTGCGGCTCCGGTGTGTCGTAACTGGTGCCGCAGCGGACGCAGGCGTAGCGGCTGGAGAGGACGAGGTCCGCGGCCTCGGCGGCCTTCGGCGGGCGGCCTCTGCGGCCGGCCGGCGCGGGCCGCGGGGCGTCCGGCGCCGCGGCGTCCTGGGTGGCCGCTTCCGGAGCGTCGAGGGCGACGATCACCTGCCCGTGGCCGGTCTTCAGGGCGAGGTCCACCGCCTCGGCGAGCCGGCTGCGGGTGGCGGCGCCGGGAATCAGCCGGTCCACGACGACGTCGATTCGGTGCTTGAGCGTCTTCTCCAGCGCCGGCGGATCCTCGACGCGGCAGATCCGTCCGTCGACGCGGGCCCGCGTGAACCCCTGGCGGACGAGGTCGGCGAACAGGTCGCGGTGCTCCCCCTTGGCGTCGCGGACGAGCGGCGCGAGGATCGTCACCCGGGCCCCGCTCCGGGCGGCGAGGATCCGCTCCACGATCTGGTCGCGCGGCTGGGCCTCGAGCACGCTGTCGCACTCGGGGCAGTGGGCCGTGCCCACCCGGGCGAAGAGGACGCGCAGGAAGTCGTGGATCTCCGTCATCGTCGCCACGGTGGACCGCGGGTTCGTGCCGGCCGACTTCTGCGCGATCGAGATCGCCGGCGACAGGCCGGTGACGCTGTCCACGTCGGGCCGGGGAAGCTGGCCGAGAAACTGCCGGGCGAACGTGGACAGGCTCTCGACGTACCGCCGCTGCCCCTCGGCGTAGAGCGTGTCGAAGGCGAGGCTCGACTTGCCCGAGCCGCTCACGCCCGACAAGCAGACGAGCCGGCCGCGCGGCAGGGCCACCGTGACGTCGCGCAGATTGTGCTCGCGGGCGCCTTTGACGACGATCGGGGGAGCGGCCATGCAGCGGATGCGCGCGGGAACGAGGGACGGAACCGAATTGTAGCCCCGTGACCCCGGGCGGGGCCGGTGCCGGGGGAACGCTGCGGCCCGCCGCTGCTTTACACCGCGCCGGCGGTCGCCTAAACTTGAGTTTTCCGGCGGAATTGCCCGGACCATTTCCATGGTCCGCGGTTTCGCACGGGGCGGTAGCTCAACTGGGAGAGCGCGGCGTTCGCAATGCCGAGGTTGGGAGTTCGATCCTCCTCCGCTCCACATGCAGGCCTGCGGGGCCGGTCCCGGCCCCCGCAGGCCCGGCCCCGGGGTCGAGCCGGATCGTCTGGTGACGCATGGTCGATTCCGCGGTCATGCCGTGCGGACGTGCCGACGATCCTTCGGCCGCGTTGATGCTCCGCGTCGCGGCCGGCGGCCCGGCCGCGGCCGACGCGTTCGCAGAGCTCGTCTCCCTGTGGCAGGACCGGCTGCTGACGCTGTTTCTCCATCAGATGGGGGACCATGCCACGGCCGAGGACCTGACGCAGGAGGTTTTTCTGCGGGTCTATCGGGCGCGCGAGAGTTACCGGCCGACGGCCCGGTTCACGACCTGGATCCACACGATCGCCGCCAACGTCGCCAGCGATCTCCGGCAGCGGGCCTACCGGCGCCGCGAGCATGGTGTGCCGGCAGCCGCGTCGGCGACGTCGAGCGCCATCGGCCTCGACCAGTTGGCCGTGGCCGCCAGCGGCCTGATGCCCGCGCGGCAGGCCGACCGGGAGGAACTGCGGTCGGTCGTGCAGACGGCGCTCGCCGGCCTCAACGAGCGGCAGCGGATGGCGGTCCTGCTGGCGAAGTTCGAGCAGTGCTCGCTGGAGGAGATCGGCGCCGCGATGAACCTGTCGGTGCCGGCCGTGAAATCGCTCCTGTTTCGGGCCCGCGACCAGCTCCGCGTTGCGATCGGCTCGCTTCACGGAGACCCTTCGTGAGTCCGACGTCAATCACACCGGCCGATGGCGGCGATGACCGCGACGCAGCGGCGGCCCTAGGCGAAGCCTGGGAGATACTCGACGTGCTTCCCCGGGCTCGGGCGCCCGTGCCGCTCGCGGCTACGACGCTGGAGATGGTCGCAGCCGAGGTGGAGCCGGCGCCATCGCGCGACGCCGGCTCAACGCGCCGGCCGCGGCCCTGGCTCGGTCCGATCGCCGCGGTGGTCGCGTCGCTGCTTGCCGGCTTCGCGGCCGGCCGTCTCACCCTGCCCGCGGCCGATCGGTTCCTGATCGACAACCTGCCACTCGTCCGCCATCTCGATCTGCTGCGCGAGCTCGACTCGGTCGAATTTCTCGCCGACATCGCCCGCACCCGGCCGGCGCCACCGCGGCGGCTGTTGTTCGCCACCGGGCGGGTCGACCTGCAGGAGGAGCAGCGCCGGTACACGAAGCAGGTCGCGGCCCTGCGCGCGGCCGGACCGTGGGGTGAGGCGGGCCGGGCATCGCTCGCCGATCGGCGTGAGGAACTGGGCCGGCTCGGGCCCGATGAACGCGGGCGGCTGCGTGACGCGGCCGGCGAGTTCGCCGACCTGCCCCCCGCGGATCGCCGCCGGCTCGAGGAGGTCGCCGCCGCCATCGTCGATCCTGGCCGCGACGACCTGCGCGAGGCCGGCCGGCTGTGGCGGCTGTGGATCGCGGCGAGCGATCCGCTCGACCGCGACGCGATCATCGCCAGTGACGCGGCGCAGCGCCAGGCGTGGATGAAGCGGCAGGCGCGGACCGAGTGGCCGGGCCCGCCCCGGCCGCGCGACCCGAATGCCGACGGCCGCCGGCCCCCCGGCGGCGGCCGGTTTCCCGACGGTCCGGAGCCAGGTCGGCCGGGCCCCGATGGACCGCCGCCCGGCGGGCCCGATGCCGACCGGCCGTTCGCGGATGATCCGCCAGCGTTACGCCGGCCGCGCCGCGGCGATCGACCGCGGCCCCCCGAGGGGCCCGATCTCCGCCGGCGGCCGCCGCTCAGTCCCGACCGGCCAGACCCGGCAGGCCCACCCCCGGCGGATGCTGGAGAAACTCCAGCAGCGCCCGATTGAACACCTCCGGCGCCTCCAGCGGCGTCATGTGCCCGGCGTGCGGCACGATCAGCAGCCGGGCGCAGGGCATGATCTCCTCCGCCCGCCGCAGGCAGTCCGGCGGCGTGATCGCGTCCTCCTCGCCGCACACGAGCAGCGTCGGTGCGAGCACGTGCCGCAACGGCTCGGTCATGTCGGGCCGCGCGGCGAGCGCGGCCAGCGCCGCCTTGATGCCGGCCACCGGCTGCGCGAGGATCGCGGCCCGCAGCAGCGCCTCGGTCGCTGCCCGACCCGGCGCCGCGACCGCCGCCGGCGACGGGGCGAGGAGCCGGGGCACCATCGCGTCGGCGAGGATCGACTGCCCGAGGCGGCCGACCTTCGCCGACAGGTCTTCGCGGGCGGCGCGGGCCTCGGGGGTGTCGGCTTCGAGCCGCGTGTCGACGAGCACCAGCGCCGCGACGCGGTCGGGATGACGGACGGCGACATGCTGGGCGACGTAGCCCCCCATCGACAGTCCGCAGATCACGGCCGGGCCGGTGACGTGCAGGGCGTCGAGCAGGGCCGGCACGTCGTCGGCCAGCGACTCGATGCTTTCCATCGGCGTGCCGGCGCTGCCACCGAAGCCGCGCAGGTCGGGCACGATGAGCCGGAGGTGCTCGGTGAGCGGCTCCTGCCCGCGCCACATCGTGTGGTCGAGCGGGAAGCCGTGGAGCAGGACGCAGGGGATGCCGGCGCCGACGGTATGCACCGCCAGGGGCGTGTCGCGCACGCTCAGAAGATGGGTCGTCATCGCGGTCCTCCGTCGGCCTCGGCCCGGAACCGTTCGAGGTTGCGCCGGATCGTCAGGTTGTGCGGCTCCCGCCGTGCCGCCAGCGTCTGCGTGCGAACCGCCGCGCGGAAGTTGCCGGTGGCGGCGCGGCAGTGGGCGAGCGTGTCGAGATAGCTGGCGCTGTCGGGGGAGAGTTCCAGCGAGCGAAGCGAATAGCGGGTGGCCTTGGCCACGTCCCCCGCGGTGTTGGCCACGAGCCAAGCATACTCGTTGTAGGCGTTGGCATCCGGCTCGCCGGGGGCGGTGATCCGCTGCTCGAGTTCCTCGACCGCCCGGGTCACGCGGGCCGCGGCCTCGGCCTTCTGCCGCGGCGTGCCGGCGAGCCGGTGGAGGGCGATCAGGGCATCGACGTCCTGCGCCGAGTGCCGCAGGGCCTGCTCCAACAACCGGCGCTGGCCGGCGGCGTCGCCCCGGCCGCCGGCGGCGCAAGCCGCGAAGTAGACCATCCGCGCCCGGACGAGCTCCGGATCGTCGCGGATCATCCGCAGCGTTCCCTCCACCTCGGCGCGAAACTCGCGGGTCCGTTCCTCGAACAATCGGCGCAGCACCGCGGCGGCCTCGTCGTGACGCGACTGGTCGTGGAGGAACTCGGACCGCATGATGCCGGCCACGGCGCAGGTCGCGGCGGGGGTCGCCGGGTCGTCGGCCAGCGCGCCAAACTCTCGTTCGGCCCAGTCGGCCGCCCCCCATTTCACGAGGTTCGACGCGACGTCGAGCCGGGTGTTCGGCGGATCGACGGTGTTTCCGATCGCCGCCGCGGCCTCGTCCGCCAGCGCCCGGGCCTGATCGGCCCGACCGCGGGCCCGCCAGGCGACGGCGCGGGCGTAGGTGACGGCCGGGTCCTGCTTCGCGTCGGCCGGCATCCAGTCCGCCTGCTCCACGATCTCGACCGCCTCGGGCAGGCCGTGCTCGACCGCCCAGGCGAGGTTGTCCACCGTGAACGCGTCGGCGACTTGGCCATCCTCGGCCCGGTCGCGGTCGGCGAGGAACAGGCGCTCGAGTTCGCGGACCGCATCGGCCCGCCGGTCGGCCGCGATCAGCACGTCGACGAGGCCGCGGCGCAGCAGCCGCAGCGTGGCCGCCTCCTGCGGCGTCCGCGCCGGCCCGCCGGCCGCGGCGCCGGGATCGCGGTGCCGGTCCTGCTCGAGGATCGCCAGCGCCTCGGTGGCCTCCGCGATCGCCGCCGGTCGCCGATCCACCGCGCCAGGATCGGTGGCGGCGACCAGCGCGCGAAGAAACCGGGCCGCGGGTCGGCGACTGGCGGCGACGCCGGCGGCGATGCGCGGCCGGAGCTGCGGCCAGAACGGATCGCCGGGCCGCCATTCCTGGACGAGCAGCGCCGCGGAGGTCGCCGCCAGGGCCGGCGTGCGTTCCAGGCGGACGAGCCTGGCGAGCGGCTCGATGCCGGCGTCGTCCTCGAGCCGGAGCAGCTTGTGCTGGATCGGCGGCCGGGCATCGGGGGCCGCGCGGACGTAGGCCGCCATGGCCTCGGCCGCCGCCGGCGGGTCGGCCGGCGACAGCGGGGAGATGGCCTCGACGAGCCCCTGCGCCCGCAGCGCCACCTCGAGGTCGGGGCTCGTCTCGGCCGCCGCGAGGAGTTCGTCGGCCGCGGCCGCCCCGAGGCCCGCCAGCCGGGCCGCGGCCCGTTCGCGGACGGCGTAGTCGTCGTGCCCCAACTGGAGGATGACGGCCGCCAGTTCCTCTGGCGTTGCCGAGCCATTGCCGATCGCGGGCCGGGCCGCCGGCACCGCCGGCTCGCTCCGGCTGGGGATTGGGCCGCAGGCGACGGGCAGTGCGACCGCCAGCCAGGCAGCGATTCGGCGGCAACGCGACGACGTCGGCATGAGAGGGGGCCAGCGAGGCGGATCGAACGTCCCGGAACCGACTGGTTCAAGCCTACGCCCGCCGGCCGGCCGCGGGCAAGCGGCGCCGGCCGTTCACGCCGTCTCCGGTTCGATGCCGAGATCGCGGATCGTGACCAGGGCATCGAGGGGAATACCCCGGGCGGCGAGCGCCTCGCGGCCGCCGGCCAGCCTGTCGATGACGACGATGACGCGATCCACGACGAGGCCGAACTCGAGGGCCCGGTCGATCGCCACGAGCGACGAGCCGGCCGTCGTGACCACGTCCTCGACGATCACCACCCGCTGCCCCGGCTCCACCGGCCCCTCGATGTACCGCTTCGTGCCATGGTCCTTCGGCTCCTTGCGGACGAGGAATCCCTTGAGCGGCAGATTCTCCACGCCGGCCATGGTGACGACGGCGCTGGTGATCGGGTCGGCGCCGATCGACATCCCGCCGACGGCGTCGGGGAGCGGCCCGAGGGCCCGCAGCCGGTCGAGGATCGCCCGGCCGACGAGCATCGACCCGCGGGCGTCGAGGACGACCTGCTTGGCGTCGAGATAGAAGCTGGCCTCGCGGCCCGAGGCGAGGCGGAACGTGCCGCGTTTGAGGGCCCGCGTGCCGATCAGCTCGATGAGGTCGCGGATCACGGGAGCGGGCGCGGTGGACGGCGCGGTCATCAAAAAGCCTGGGGTATGGGGACTGGATGGTCTGCCCGCGACGGGCGAACGGGAACACTGTATCGCGTCTCCGGCCGTCCACCACCTGGGCCGCGGCGTTCCCGGCGGATGGCGACATGCCCGACAGCGCCGACCAGCTCGACCGTGGCGTGCAATGAGGCCAGGGTTCACCGGCGGCCCCTTGACGCCCCCCCCCCGCAGGTACGTTACTTTCCCCGCGGAGAGGCCCTCGCCCCCACACGATCTCCTCGTGCAGGGATGGGGCTCCTCTCCGTCCCGCCGCTGCCCCCCCGTTTCCTCCCCCCGCCGGTGCCACCATGCTTCGCAACCTGTCCGCGCGCTCCCGTTCGCTCATCGCCACGCTCGTTGGCCGTTCGGCCGTGGCGCAGCGGTGCCGCCCAGCCCGCACCCACCGCCGCCGGCCGATCGGCGCCGAGCTGCTTGAATCACGCGCCATGCTCGCCACCACGGCCACCCTCTCCGGAGACCTCTCCGGCTTCACCCAGATCCCGGTCACGTTCCTCAGGCCCGACGGCAGCGTCGGCTTCTCGAGGACCGCCTACGTCGGGCAGCTCGGCTGGTCGGCGATGACCGGCGACGCCGCCGCTGCCGGCGTGCCGGCCGCCTTCAAGTCGTTCTGCATCGACGGCCTGCAGTCGGTCGCGCCGGGCACCAACTCGTTCGCTGAGGTCAGACCGCTGGCCGCCAGTTCCCTGCTCGGCGCGACCCGGGCGGGGCTGCTGGCCGACTTCTGGCGCCAGTACGGCCCCGCCGACGCCGCCGGCTTTGCCGACAAGACCGACTCCGCGGCCTTCCAGCTCGCCGTCTGGGAGATCATCAACGACGGCCTCCCGGTCGGCACCAGGCTGGCCTCCGATCTCGCCGCCGGCCAGTTCAGCGTCGCCGCCGCAGGGCGCACGATGCCCGCAGCCCTCCGCGCCGCCCAGTGGCTCGCCGGTTTCGACACCACCGCACCCGGCAAGACCGCCGTCGCTCTCCACGCCCTGCAGGACCCGATCAGGCAGGACCAGGTGGTCTGCGTGCCCGCCATCGATCTCGACGTCGATAGCGACAACACCGCCACCGTCGAGCGGTCGTCCTTCGAGGAGGCCATCGAGCAGGCGGCCGACAAGCCGGGCCTGATCGTGCCGGTCGGTGGCGACCGTGCGAAGATGATCGTGGACGTGCCGCAGGGCATGACGGCGACGCT
>JBIKKQ010000213.1:0-5402 GCA_044360305.1 Pirellulales bacterium | reverse complement strand
GCTGCCGACTGCGGTTCGTGCGGCGAGGCGGCTGCCAGCGGTTGTGACTCCTGCGGTGCTTCGGCCGAAGGCGGCTGCGCCGGTGGCGAGTGCGGCGGTGCCGGCGTGATCTCCGAGGGCGTGCCGACCGAGGCCGCTCCGGCTGCTCCCGCCGCCCCGGCTGCCCCGGCTGCTCCGGCGAAGACCTGATCGCCTCGGGAACTGCCTGCGGTCCGGCGAGCCTGGAAAGGGCATGCCGGCCCTAGGGCCTGAAAGCGACGAGCCGGGCCCCCTCCGGGGGCCCGGCTTTTTTTGCATCGCTGGGTAGGTGAACACAAAGAGGCATCGCTACCGCGGATCATTTTCCGGAGCGGGCGGCGGCGGCGGCGTGGGGCCGGGCGGCGCCGACTCACCTGCGGGGGGTGGCAGCAGCCGCCGCAGCAACCGTCCTCCCCGGCGGGGCGGCCCCTGCGGATCAGGACTCGCTCCATCGGCAGCCCGACGCTCGGCCCGCCGGCGGGCGATCTCATCGAGCAGATCGCCGACCACGTCCACGACCGCCGCCGCGGTCGGGTCGGTTCCCGGCCCGCCCCGCGCGGCCGCGTTGGGATCGGGCCCTTCCGGTGTCGCTGCCGGCACCGGAGGCCGCGGCTCCGCGCCCGGCCGCGGCGTGATCCCGGCCTCGCCGTTGGCGGCGTTGCGATTCCGCAGCCGCTCGATGAGCTCACCGACCACGTCGGTCGCCGTGGCCGCGATCGAGCCGTCGAATTCGACCTTCGGCTGGCCGAGGACGCCGCCGATGCCGAGCGACACCGTCTTGCCGGCCAGCGACGCCAGCAGCGGCCGGTCCTGCGGCAGGTCCTCGGGTATCGGCACGGCCAGTTTCAGGTCGAGCGTCCGGTCGTCGAGCCCGACCGACCCGCGCGAGTGCATGTCGAGCCGCTGGCCCGCCTTTGCGAGCGGCAGCCCGAACCGCAGCCCGTCGTGAAACACCCGCCGGTCCCGGACCTCGAACGTCACCCGCGACTCGTCGGCGAGTTTGATGGCCGGCGGCGCCGGGATTCGTCCCGGCAGCGACTGCACCAGGCCCGCCACGAGCGGCCCGGGGCCGAGCACCACCTCGTGCATTGCCAACTCGCCGGCCAGCGTTCCGGCGGCCGGGTCGCCGATGGGAAACCGTCCCCCGTCGAGCCGCAGCGAGAATCGGCCGCTGGTCCTGGTGGCGTCGGCGAGCACCGGGGCGATGTAGGCGAGGACGCCCTGGGCGACGGCCGGCTCGAGCCTGGCGTCGGCAAGGAGCCGGACCGGCTCGAGGGTCCACTCGCTGGCCGCGCCGTCGGCGGACGGCCGCAACGCGGCGCGGACGTCGATCGGATCGCTGACCCACGGCTCCTGCGTCCACGGTCCGGCGATCCGCACGACGGCATCGACGACCTCGAGTTCGAGTCGCACGGGGCTGCGCCGCGGCCCCCGGGCGGTTCCGGCAGCGGAATCGGACCGCGGCGTGAACAGGCCCTCGAGGTTCGACGTCCGCTCGGCGTCGAAGACGATCGAGACCTGCGGCCGTTCCACCCGCAGCCTGCCGATGTCGCCCGCGGAAAGGAGAATCCCGGCGAGACCGTTGCTGACCTCGATCCTGCCGACGGTGATCGGCGGCTCACCGCCGTCGCGGGGCACGACGGCGACGTCCTCGACGACGATCGGGCCGAGCCAGCCGAGCCGAACCTTGCCGATGCGCACATCGCCCTGGAGCTCGGGAACCGTCGTGGCGATGAGACGCGAAATTCGTTCGGGGCTGGCCAGCATCCTGGGGAGCAACGCGAGCCCGGCCCCGATCACGAGCAGCGTGGCGAGCAGCAGCCGGCCCGCTCGCGCCCGGCGCCGTGGGCGGCCGCCCCTGTCCTCGCCCTGCGACTCCGGGGCCGCGGTACCCGCCGCATGATCCGTCATCGTGCCGTACTCCTCGAAGTCTCGAACGCGGCCGCGGCGCCATCGCGGGCGCACGGGCGACCGGCCCTGGAATGGCAGATTGTACCCGTGCCGGGGCCGCGGAACCGCGGGGCCGTGGGGGCGTGCGACCGACCGGCCGATCTGCTACACTCGCGAGCGTCGCGGGCGTAGCTCAGTTGGTAGAGCGCTAGCTTCCCAAGCTGGATGTCGAGGGTTCGAGTCCCTTCGCCCGCTTTTCTCTTTTTGCCGAGATCTCGTGGAAAACACGAGAGATCGTCGGCTTCTTCGCGCGGGCAGATTTTTTGCCCGATGGACTGCGAGGCCCTGCGGAACCCTCCAAAGCACCCCCGTTCCCTGAAGTTGGTACAACGATTGGTACAACGGGTTCGGCGACCTCGGTCTGACCTGCCCCCCAGGGCGATACCAGTTTTTAAGTTGGGGATTCCCCCTTGGATAGGCCAACCCTGTGCGGTCGCTGAGGCGTAGCCGACGCGGGAGCAGCAGCGAGTCACCGAGCGCTGATGGCTCGATGGTGGTGAGGGAATATGCCTGGGATAAGGCGGGGATTGAGAACCAGCTCCATCAACCTAGGTCCATAGGCTTTGCCGCGTTCCAGCCCCATCGTAAACTTGATTCTATGGATTCCAACCTTTTCAGCCTCATCACAATCGATCCCGGCAAGCGGAGCGGAAAGCCGTGCATCCGCGGGCTCCGGATCACCGTGTCTGACGTGCTTGAGTATCTGGCCTCCGGCATGACCGAGGCTGAGATCCTGGCTGACTTTCCCGAACTGACGAGCGAGGACATCCGGGCCTGCTTGGCGTTCGCGGCCGAGCGCGAGCGACGGCTTCTGGGATCGGTGGCGTGAAGGCGCTGCTTGACCAGAACCTCTCGTTTCGGCTCGTTCAGGTCTTGCTGCCGCGCTTTCCGGGGAGTTGCCACGTTCGTGACAAGGGTCTCACGGGCGATGACGACGAGCGCATCTGGGAACTTGCAAAAGCCGAGGGGTTTTTCATCGTCACGAAAGACAATGACTTCCTGGCCCGGGCGCTCGTTCGTGGCCACCCTCCGCAGGTGGTCCAAATCCGCCTGGGGAATGCATCCACGCATCAGATCGCTGACCTCCTCCGTGCACGGGCCGAAGACATCGGAAAATTTGTCACGGCCAACCGGGAGTCGGTGTTCATGCTGCGGGAATGAGGGCGGCCCGCTTCGTAAGGAGGGTAGTTCACTCCTGGCCCGGCGCAACCTCTTGATCGCCGCCACCCGCTTGAGGGCTGCCGATTTCGACCGCTGGGGCTCGCTCGAGGCCAGCCGCACGGGAAGCCGGCTTCGGGTGTATTTCGACGCCCTGCCGGCAGCGTGGACCTTCAACCGCTTCGGGAGGTCGTTTGGTATGCCCGTGTAGAGCGAGCCGTCGGAGCAGCGGAGCAGGGAGACGAGCCAGCGGGTCGTAGGGCGGGCGTGGAGGGAAGGCGGCGCGATCCGTCGGTGTCGCTATCGCTTTTGGAAACGCTCCGGGATCAAGAAGTCCTCGGTCGGGCTGCCATCCGGCTCGGGGATCAGTTCCAGCGCCTCGATGGGCGGGATGTCGATGTCCTCCTTCTCGATCAGGGCCGAGAGCGTCTTGGGGGAGATTTTCTTGAGGTTGGGGAGCCGGAGCCGACCCTTTCGCGCGGCGAGTGCCTTTGCGATGGCCACTGAGTCGGGAGCGGAGAACTCCTCGAAGGAGGGCATCTCGCCCCGCCATTGATCGATGCCGGCCAGGACGGCGGCGGTATCTGCGTCGAGCGTGGTCAGACCGCCGAGGTGGAGGCTATCGCCCTTGAACTCCGCGAGCGCCCTGGCAGTGTCGGCGTCGATCTTCCGCACATTCGGCAGCCAGCCATCCCACGCCGCGGATGACGCCAGCACCCGCGCCGTATCCGCGTCGAGCGAGGTCAGGCGATTGACTCGAAGAGCCGCGGCCTCGTTGCCGGCCCGCTGCGCCAGCACCCTGGCGGTATCGGCGGAGAGCGTGGTGATCTGCCCTGTCGCGCCGGACCAGGCGCTCGAGCGGGCGAGCGCCGCCGCCGCGTCGGAATCGAGGGTGCGCAGGCCCTTGAGCGAGAGCAGACGGCCCTTGAATCGTGCCAGCGCCTCGGCCGTCGCGGCATCGACTCGCATCAGTCCGTCGAGCTGCAGCCATTCCCCGTCAAACGCAGCCAGCGCCTCGGCGGTGGCTGCATCCAGGCTGGCCAGGCCCGGCAGACTGCCTTTCCAGGATGTGGTTGCCGCGAGCGCCCGCGCCGTCTCGGCATCGAGTTCGGACACCCCCCAAAGGATCAGTTCCTGCCCCTTGAAATTCGCAAGCGTTCGGATCGCCGCAGGTTCGAGCGTGTACCGGCCATCCAGATACAACCGTCCCTGGAATCCCAGAACGGCCCTGGCCAGGGGCTCGGAAAATCTCGTCACACCCACCAGGTGCAGAAATTCGCACTGGAACTCCGCCACATTCCAGGCCGCCACGCCGTCGACGAGGATTCGGCCGTCGAGGCTGAGACCGCCCTTGAATCCCGCGAGCGCCTTGGCCGTGTCGGCATCGAGCGCGGTCAGCCCGTTGAGAACCAAAAAACCGCTTTTGGATTCGGCGAGCGACCGGGCGGATTCGACATCCAACGCCGAGAGACCGCTGAGCGAGAGCCGCCCGGCGAACGGGGCGAGACGGCGGGCCGTCGAAACCGGGAGGGCGGTGAGTCCATCCAGCGACAACACATCCCACCGCGAACCGGCCAGGGCCGCTGCGGGGGCCGCGTCCAGCCCAGCCAGTCCGTTGAGCGACAGCACGTGACGGATATTGTCGCACTCGGGTTCCCAGTCTGCCAATGCCTCGGCCGTGTCGGCGTCGAGCGTGGTGAGACGATCGAGCAACAGGGCGGGGGCGGGGCGGGGAGGTTCTCTGAAGCCCGCCACGAGCCTGCGTGCCTGCTCCGGCGTCAGGCGATCGATCTTGTTCATGTCATCCGGCAACTCGTCGGCCGTGGCAACGAGCGGGCCGAGCAACAGGAAAGCGAACACGATGAGGAGGCGAGTGGTGGTGGGCATGGCCGGGCCTCGGTTCGAGAGGCGTAGAAAATCCAGGATCGGTGGTCTGATCAACGCCCGGATGATACTCGTTCGCCTCCCAGTTAGAACGTCACGTGGATGTCACAAGGTGGTCAACTCACGCCCGGCTCCCACGGCTTCCCAAGCTGGATGTCGAGGGTTCGAGTCCCTTCGCCCGCTGTTTCACGCCCGCAGTGCCATCCTGCTGATTATCGCGCCGTCGCAGCCGACACAGCGTCTGCTCCGGCTTACGGTCGCCGGGCGGAGCCCGGCTCCACGCAAGCGATGCTTGCACCGTTGCAGGTGCGCGACGATTGCTCCGGCTTGCTGGCTTTCGCGCCGTCGCAGCCGACAAAGCGTCTGATTGTCGCGCCGTCGCAGCCGACAAA
>JBIKKQ010000212.1:0-5413 GCA_044360305.1 Pirellulales bacterium | reverse complement strand
TCGAGCTGGCTGATCGGCATCATGTTGAGGCCGGTGACCAGCAGGCCGACCCAGCCGGCCATGAACAGGGCGTTGGGGGCGATCGTGGTCCCGACCGGCAGGTCGGGCCGCACCAGGCCGAGGAGCCACTGCGCCACCAGCGGCAGGGCGAACGGATTGTCGGCGGCGGGCGGCCCCTGCCGCATGCCGAGGGCGACGAGCGGCAGCGCGACCACGAGCCCCGCCACCGGCCCGGCGAGGGCGATGTCGAACAGCTGCCGGCGGTTGGCCCGCGACCCCTCCATGCCGATCACGGCACCGAGCGTGCCGGTGAGCAGGACGGGCATGGGGATGAAGTATGGAAGCGTCGCCGGGATGCCGTGGATCCGCGCGGCGATCACGTGGCCGGCCTCGTGGGCGCCGAGCACCGCCATCACCGCGACCATGTAGGCGAGGCCGCGTCGCCAGTGGAGGCCGACCGCGTCGGCGAGCCCGGCATCGACGCCGAGCAGCAACGGCTGCCAGCCGACCGCCCCGGCGGCGAACGTCGTCGCCGCCGTGAGCACGAGCAGCAGGACTTGCAGCCGCATGCCGCCCGGCCGCCGCGACGGGGATGCTGTTCCGAAAGACACCGACGCATCCGGGAACCGGGAAGTGGGCTGGAAGTTGGACATGCAGGTCGCGTGAGAATACCCGAATACCCGTCCCGGAGCCGATTCTGTTAGACTGCGTAGTCCCCCGGCCCAGCTGGTCCGGCACCTTCCAATTCGTTCTCGTCCGCCACGCCCCCACCCTCCTGCGAGAGGCTCCCATGCACTGCCGAACCGTGTCGCGTTTCGCACCCCTGGCCTGCTGCGTGGCGTTCGCCGTCTGCTCCGCTCCTTCGGCCCCGGCCCGGGCGGCCGACGAGCCGGTCGTGCTCGGTGTCGTCGCCTGCGATCCCTATGCCGACCTCAAAAAGCAGATTGGCTGGGTTGGCGGCCTCGTCGATCAGCCAGGGCTCGCCGCGCTGGCCGAGACGCCCCTGATGATGGCGACGCAGTTCAAGGGGCTCGCCGGCCTCGACGTCACCCGGCCGCTCGGCGTGGTCGTCACGGCCGAGGGGCCCGCTGAAGCCCCGGTTATGCGCGGCTTCGTGCCGGTGAAGGATCTGGGCAAATTGCTCGACTCGCTCGCGCCGGTCATCGGGCCGGTCGAGGAGCAGAATGGCGTGAAGACGATCACGCCCGCCGGCATGCCGCCGCTCCAGATCGTGGAGAAGGCAGGCTGGGCGATCATCTCGCCGCAGGGCAGCCCGGCGGCGCCGGCGGGCCTCGAGGAACTGCTCGACCCGATCGTGAAATCGTTCTCGCTCGGCATCCAGCTGTTTCCGGCCCGCTTGCCTGAGGGGCTGCGGGCCCAATTGCAGGCCATGCTCGGGCAGGCGGCGGCAATGCAGGGCCAGGCCGTCGATGCTGATGCCGTCGCCGCGCAGCTGGCCACCACCGAGTCGTTCCTGCTCGGCGTGAACATCGACATCGAGAAGGAGCGGGTGTTCGTCGAGAACCGGACCGCGATGACGGAGCAGTCGGCCGATGGCAAGCTGTTCGGCGAGATGGCCCAGGCAACGCTCACGATGCCCGCGCCCGCCACTGCCGACGGCAAGCCAGCCGCCGTCTCCGGCCATGCGGCGCTGGCGATTCCCGCGGCGTTCCGCAAGCAGGCCCTGGACATGGTGCAGGGCCTGGATGCGGCGGGACTCCCGGGTCTGGCGATCATTCCCGCGATCCTCCGCAACGTCCTCCCGGCGATGCTCGACACCGATGCCGTTGACGCCTCGCTGACGATCGACACCGCGGCCTCCAAGGCCGAGCCGGGCAAGGCCATGCCCGCGATCACCGCCTGCATGAAGGTCAAGGACGGCCGGGCGCTGGAGGCCGCCCTCAAGAAGGCGTTTGCGGCCAAGGACGCGCTCCCCGAGGGCGTCGCCGTGAAATTCGACACGGGGAAGGCTGGCGCCGCCACGCTGCACGTCGTGGAACTGGACGTGCCGAACGTCGAGGCCGCCATGGCCCAGGCGATTGGCGAGAAGGTGGCGATCACGCTGGGCGTGAGCCCGGATCGGGCCGTCGTGGCCCTCGGCGCCGACGCGGAGAAGCGGATCACCGGTCTCGCCGCCGGCGGCGATGCGAGCCCAAACGCCAAGCCGTTCGCCGGGCTCGATCTGTCGCTCGTGCCGCTCTTGCGGTGGGTCGCCCAGGTCCGGAGTATGGACAACGCCGGCGCGGATGACGTGACGGCGGCGGTCCTGGAGGCCATCGAGAAGGCCGCCGAGCTTCCGTCCACATCCCTGCAACTGCTTCTTCGCCCGATCGACCGCGGCATGGCCTCGCGGCTGTCCGCCGATGCCGGGGCGATCAGGCTCCTGAAGGATGTGTTCACGGTGACGAGCCGGCCGCAAGTCATCGGCCGGCCTCCGAGACCTATCGACCCCAAGGGGCGTCGTCCGGTGATCCCGCTGCCTGAACTCGCCCCCTGAGACGAGGAGCAGCCGCACGCACCGATGATCGCCGCCAGCCCCCGCCCCCTGATCCGCCGCGAGATCGCCGGCGCGTCCGTCGCCGACATGGCCCGCGAGTTCGGCACGCCGCTCTACGTCTACGACGCGGAGATGATCCGGCGCCGTTGCCGGGACCTCGCCGCCTGGGACACGATCCGCTTCGCCCAGAAGGCCTGCTCAAACCTCGCGATCCTGGCGCTGGTGCGCCGCGAGGGGGTGCTCGTGGACGCGGTGAGCACGGGCGAGATCCACCGGGCGCTCGCCGCCGGCTACACGCCGCACGCGGCCCCCGGCGCCGCCACGGCCACCGACCTGCCCCCCGCCCACCCGGTCGTCTACACCGCCGACATCTTCGACCGCGACGCGCTCGACACCGTGGCCCGGCACGGGATCCACGTCAATTGCGGGTCGGCCGACATGATCGAGCAACTGGCGGAGCGGGTGCCCGGCGCGAGCATCACGCTGCGGGTCAATCCGGGGTTCGGCCACGGCCACAGCCAGAAGACGAACACCGGCGGCGAAGGCTCGAAGCACGGCATCTGGCACGGCGACATCCCCGACGTGCTGCGCCGGGCGGAATGGGCCGGGCTCGCGGTCACCGGCCTCCACATGCATATCGGCAGCGGCACCGACCTCGCCCACCTCGCCGAGGTGGCCGGCGCGCTCGACCGCGTGGCCCGGGAGATCGGCCGCTCGCTGACGACGATCTCGGCCGGCGGCGGCCTGCCGGTCCCCTACAAGCCCGGCGAGGTCCACGCTGACCTGGCCGGCTACTTCACGCTCTGGGACGCCACCCGCAGGAAACTCGAGGACGCCTTCGGCCACCGCATCCGGCTGGAGATCGAGCCCGGCCGCTACCTGACCGCCGAGAGCGGCTTCGTGGTCACCGAGGTCCGGGCGGTCAAGCGGCAGGGGGAGCGGAAGTACGTCCTCGTCGATGCCGGCTTCAACACGCTGGCCCGGCCGGTGCTCTACGGCTCCTACCACCCGATGAGCCTCTGCCCGCAGGCCGCGGACGCGGACGCGGTCGAGGAGGTGGCGATCGGCGGGCCGCTGTGCGAATCGGGCGACATCTTCACGCAGACCGACGGCGGCTTCGTGGCCACCCGCAGCCTGCCGGCAGCGCAGGTCGGCGACCTGCTCGTGATCGAGATCGCCGGCGCCTACGGCTTCGTGATGGCGAGCAACTACAACTCCAAGCCGCTGCCGGCCGAGGTGCTCGTCGAAAACGGTGCCGCCCGGCTGGTCCGCGCCCGGCAGACGCCCGAGGACCTCGTCCGCGGCGAGCAGCTGTAGGACCGGTTTTGTCCGGGGATTTTGCTCTGGCCCCGGCGGCGGGCGTGACCGATCATCCCGCCATGCTCATCTCCCACCGTCACCGGTTCGCCTTCGTCCACGTGCCGAAGACCGGCGGCTCGAGCGTCTACGCGGCGCTCGGCCCCTACGGCCACCAGCCGGACGTGTTCTGGGCCAATCGCTGCCTGAAGGTCGTCGGCATCCACGTCAACCACTATGCGCCGTGGCAGGTGCGGAAGTTCCGCCCGCACACGTCGGCCGACACGCTGCGCCGCAACCTCCCGGCCGGCGTGTTCGAAGACCTGTTCACGTTCGCCTTCGTCCGCAACCCCTGGGACCTGCTGGTCTCGTACTACCACTTCCTCGCCGCCCGGCAGGACGACGTCACCCACGCCAGCCATCGCCGCCGGCTCGTCGGGCGGTTGGCCGACTTCGAGTCGTATGTGCGCTACGAGATCCGACGCGGCAAGATCTCGCAGACGCGGATGGTGGCCGACCGCAAGGGGCGGGTGCTCGTCACGTTCCTCGGCCGGTTCGAGACGCTGGGCACGGACTTCGCCCATGTCTGCCGGCGGATCGGCGTCGTCGCCACGCTGGGCCGGGCCAATCGCACGTCCCGCGGCGATTACCGCGACTACTACTCCCCGCGGCTGATCGCCCTCGTCCGCGACCATTTCGCCGAGGACGTGGAGCGGTTCGGCTACGCCTTCGAGGAGGCGGTCCCCGTCCGCCGGGCTGCCTGACCGGCCCCAGCCCGCAGGTTTTGACGCCCCGGCAGAGCCGGCTACGATACTGCTGTTCGTCGCACCATCCTCTCTCCCCGACGGTCGCCCCCATGGCCAAAGCCGGTCCCCGCAAGAAACTGCCCAAGGAACTGGCGGTCATCAACGCCGACAACTGCACCGGCTGCGAGAGCTGCCTGGAGGTCTGCCCGGTGGACTGCATCGTGAAGGTGCAGCAGTACGACCAGTTCCACAATCTCCAGAGCTGGTGCGAGATCGACATCGAGCGGTGCGTGGGCTGCGAGGTCTGCGTCCACATCCCGGGCAAGAAGTCGAATCCCTACGACCTCAAGGTCTGCCCCTGGGACGCGATCGAGATGGTGCCGACGGAGCAGGTGGCCCAGGTCGTCGCGCAGATCGGTGGCCCGCCGGACTACGTCGAAAAGAACTGGGACCGGCTCGTCAACACGGCGCAGCATCTCGCAGAGCTGAAGGCAGCAGCGGGCTGAAGCCCGCTGCGCGGCATGCAATGCCATCCATGGCCATTGCATGCCAGAGCGGTCGTGGGAACGCCAAGGGTTCCCTCGACCTACAACCGTCGCATCCCGCGACGGGGCAGCAGCGGGCTGAAGACACCCACGCGGCATGCAATGCCATCCATGGCCATTGCATGCCAGAGCGGTCGTGGGAACGCCAAGGGTTCCCTCGACCTACAACCGTCGCATCCCGCGACGGGGCAGCAGCGGGCTGAAGACCGCTGCGCGGCATGCACGCGAAGGTTGCCAGGGAAGGGTTGCCCATGCCCCGAGAGCCGGCGTGTGACGACAAGCGAAGCCAGGATGGCGAAGCGCAGTCGGCATCGAGTGAGCGCAGGCCG
>JBIKKQ010000237.1:0-4518 GCA_044360305.1 Pirellulales bacterium | reverse complement strand
GATCTTGTCGAACTGGGCCTTGTCCACCTGCGGCCCCTGCTCGGTGTCGGGGTCGAACGGGTCGCCGACCTTCCGCCGGCGGCTCAGTTCCACGACCCGCTCGACGAACGCGTCGTGGATCCTGTCCTCGACGAACAGCCGCGAGCCGGCGCAGCAGCACTGCCCCTGGTTGAGGTGGATGCCGATGTGGGCACCGGCCGCAGCGGCGTCGAGGTCGGCGTCGGCGAAGACGATGTTCGGGCTCTTGCCGCCGAGTTCGAAGGTCAGCCGCTTTAGCTGGTCGGCCGCCTGCCGCATGATGATCTGGGCGGTCTCGCCCGAGCCGGTGAAAGCCACCTTGTCGATGCCCGGGTGTTTCACGATCGCGGCCCCCGCGGTCGGGCCGTATCCCGGCACGACGTTGATCACGCCGTCGGGGATGCCGGCCTTCTGGGCGAGGCGGGCGAGCCGCAGGCATGTGAGCGGGGTCTGCTCGGCGGGCTTCATCACGATCGTGCAGCCGGCGGCGAGCGCCGGCCCCCACTTCCAGGCCACCATGAGGATCGGAAAATTCCAGGGGATCACCTGCCCGGCCACGCCGACCGGCTCGCGCCGGGTGTAGCAGAAGTAGTTGCCATTGATGGGGATCGTCTGGCCGTGGATCTTGTCGGCCCAGCCGGCGTAGTACCGCAGGCAGTCGAGGGCGAGGGGGATGTCGCCGGTGCGGGCGTCGCGGACGGGCTTGCCGTTGTCGAGCGACTCGAGCGCGGCGAGTTCGTCGATCTCGGCCTCGATGAGTTCGCAGAGCCGGAGCATCAGCCGGCCGCGTTCGCGGGCGTTCATCCGCGGCCAGGGGCCCTCGTCGAAGGCCTTGCGGGCGGCCCGCACGGCGGCATCGACGTCGGCCGCATCCCCTTCGGCGACTTGAGCGATCACCTCCTCGGTGGCCGGATTGTGCGTCGCGAACGTCCTGCCGCTCCTGGCGGGCGTCCACTGCCCGTCGATGAACAACTGCGTCTGGCGAATCGCAGGCAGGGCGGGGCGGCGCGGCGCCGTGATCGTGGCCATGGGGCCTCCGGGAAAACGGAGAAAAGCGGGGACCGGGAAAACCCGCAGGTTGTGCCCTGGATCGTACCTGCGGTACGATCCGGCGAACAAGCGGTCGCTGGTCGGGCGTGGTGCCCGGCCGACGCGCGAGGCAAAGCAGGCAAGGGAGAGCACGGTATGCGTTCCATGGTGCGTGGTGTGATGGCGGCCGTCGTGCTGTCGTTCGCGGGCGTGGCGGCCGCCGAGGTGACGAGCGGCCCGCAGGTCGGCGAGACGGTCGGGGCGTTCGAGGTGACCAAGGTCGCGGGCAATCCGGACGACGGCGTCGCCGATGGGCGGAAGCTCTGCTACCGCTGCAAGATGGGGGCCCGGCCCGTGGTGATGCTGTTCGCCCGCACGGCCGACGACCGGCTTGCCAAGCTCCTCAAGAAGCTCGACGAGGAACTCGACGAGCACAAGGACGACAAGCTCTCCGGGTTCGTCAACATGATCGGTGCCGACGAGGCGGCCCTGAAGAAGGCCGCGGCGGAGTTTGCGACGAAGCACGGCATCAAGCGGATCGCCTTTGTCGTGCCGGAGGACGCCAAGAATGGCCCCGAGAATCTGAAGATCGCTCCGGACGCCGACCTGACCGTGGTCTGCTACAAGGAGGGCACCGTCAAGGCGAACCAGGCGTTCGCCAAGGGCGGGCTGTCGGACGAGAAGATTGACGCGGTGGTCAAGGCCTCCTGCACGCTCGTCGAGTGAGCCTCACGGGAGTCGATCCCGACCGGATAGAAGCGAGCGGCCCGGGCCGGTGCCCGGGCCGCTTTCGTTCCCGCAGGCAGGGCAGGTGACGTGATCGGTGTGCAACGGCTGCTCCGCGCCATCCCCGCCCGCCTCTGGCGGCTGCTGATCACGCCCTATCAGCCTCAGCCGACGACCGACTCGTTCATGCAGCGGGCCCAGACCCGGGAGGATGCCCGGGCCGTGGTCACGGTCGCGGTGCTGACGGCCGACGAGAGTCGGCGGCTGTTCGGCGTGGATCTGGCGCGGCGCGGCATCCAGCCGGTGTTCCTCCGAATCGCGAACCGGGCCGCGGAGAGCGTCCGCCTGCAGCTGCTGAGCATCGACGCCGACTACTTCACGCCGCTGGAGGCGGCGGCGCTCAACCATTTTTCGATCGGCCGGCGGCTGTCGGCGTTCGGGGCGATGGGCTGGCTGTTCCTGCCGCTGGTGGCGCTGGTGCCGCTGAAGCTCGTGACCGCCTACCTGGCCAACGGGCGGATGGACGAGTTTTTCCGGGATCGCGGGTTTCGCCTCGGGCCGATCGGGCCGGGGGAGACGGCCGAGGGGTTCGTGTTCACGGATCTCGACCTGGGGACGAAGTCGGTGCACGTCCGGCTGACGACGGTGGCCGACATCGGCCGGGCGATCGCCGGCGACGGCGCCGGCCACGGTGCCGACACCGACTTCGTGTTCACGGTGCCCGTCCCGGGGATCGCGGCCGACTACCACGGCCGGGACTTCGCCCGGGTCTGGCCCGCGGGTGCCGTCTCCGCCTGCGATCCCGCCGAGTTCGTCTCCCGCCTCGGGGCGTTGCCGGCGGCCACGACGAATGCGGCGGGCTCGCGGAGCGGCGACCCGGTGAACCTCGTGGTGGTTGGCGACTTCGAGACGCTGCTCGGCTGTTTCGCGGCCCGCTGGGACGAGAGCGAGACGATCACGCTGGCGACCTGTTGGAAGACGGTGCGGGCGTTCCTGCTCGGGGCCGACTACCGTTACTCGCCGGTCAGTCCGCTGTATCTCTTCGGCCGCGACCAGGACGTGGCCCTGCAGCGGACGCGGAAGTCGATCAACGAGCGGCTCCATCTCCGGCTCTGGCTGGCGCCGCTTTCTTTCGAGGGGCTGCCGGTGTGGGTGGGACAGGTGAGCCGGGACATCGGCGTGCGGTTCACGACCCGGGCCTGGAACCTGACGACGCACCGCATCGATCCCGATGTGGACGAGTCGCGGGACTACGTCCTCGAGGACCTGCTGTCGGCGGGCCGGGTGCGGCTGGCGGGCTACGTCGGGGGCGTCGGGCCCTGCCAACGCACGGCGCCGCGGCGCAACCTGACGGGCGATCCCTACCACACCGACGGCAAGCGGGCGGTGATCCTGCTGGCGGCCAGCCGGGGCGGGGACAGACGCGAGCAGTCGGTCCCGGGGTAGAATGCGGACCGGTCAACGAGGTTTGGCCATGAACGAGGATCGGTCATGCGTTCCGACGTATCGCCAGTGCCCCCGAGCAATCTCTCCGCCTACGCGCGGGAGGTGCTCGAGTTGATGGCTGGCGACGCCGCGGCGGCCGAGATCGTGCTCGGCGGCGGCGTGGCGCTGGCCCATTACCTGGAATACCGCGACACCTTCGACCTCGATGCGTGGTGGGCAAGTGCGCCGACGAACGCGGCCCGCGAACTGATGGCGCGTGCCGTGCAGATGGTCGCGGATCGGCACGGGCTGGTCGCCAGTCGCCGCTCGTGGGGCGAGACCGAGAGCTTCGAGTTGTCCGCGGGACCGCGGAAGGTTTTTTCACTGCAGATCGCCGCCCGCGACCGGTATCTCGATGAGACGGCAGTCGCGGCCTGGCCTCCTGTGCGGATCGAAACGCTCCGGGACAACGTGGCGTCGAAAATGACGGCGCTGGTCGAGCGGGGCGCCCCGCGTGATCTGCGCGACATCCATCAACTCTGCCTGCATGGGCTCATGACCATTGACGACTGCTGGAACCTCTATCGGGCCAAACACCCAACGCACGACATCCGCGAGGCGGCGGGCAAGGTTCTGCACGCCGTCGAGCGATTGGAGGCACAGCGGCCCCTGAGTGCGATTGCAAGCGATGCGGAGCGATCCGAGGCGGCCACGGTTCGGAAATGGTATCGCGAGGGGTTGTGCAGGCACGGCATCGCGTGACAGGTGCTCGGCGAGTGAAGAGGTGTCTTTGATGTCGCTCGATCAGACCGTCTATCCGGAGGAACGGCAGCCGCCGGTCGAACTCTCCACACCGGAGGCGAAGGCCGACTACGTGCAGCGGATCTGCGCCGCCTTCGACTTCGGCATCGTGCCGGACCGCGCCGATTGGGAGCGGTTTCGGGAGTGGAAGGCGATCTTCGACGCGTTTCCGCTCGCCCATTCCCCGGCGTATCACACGTTCCGGTCGTGGTATGGCTGGGGGCCGGTAGCCCGCGGCCCGTGCGGCCTTGTGCCGCCATGGCGGGTGCAGGATCTGCGCGAGGGCCGTACCGACCCGTGCGAAGACCGGGTGTAAGCGAGGTGTGCTGACGCGGGGGGATCGGCAGGCTATATTTTTTGGGCTCAGGGCGGCGTAGCTCAGTTGGTTAGAGCACCGGCTTCATAAGCCGGGTGTCGCCGGTTCAAGTCCGGCCGCCGCTAGTGGATCGAAAAGTTCGCCGAGAGCGGGAAAAACGCTCACCGGCTCCGCGTGGAGTCGTGCGGCTTCCGAAGGGCAGA
>JBIKKQ010000211.1:0-5417 GCA_044360305.1 Pirellulales bacterium | reverse complement strand
GTCTCGCGACGCGGCCGTCCCGGGCGCCTGGCGGCGCCCCTGATCTTCGGCGTCGTCGGCAAGCCGGTGGCGAAGGAAGCCGCCCGCCTGCCGGGCCACGTGGCGGCCAACGGCCCGTGGCCCTCGTCCACCTGTAGGCAACGTCCGCCGCTCGCCCGCGAGGTCCGACCACATGCCCCCCGACGCCTCGGCCCTGTGGTCCTTCCTGCCGTGGGGCTACCTGTGCACGGTCGTCGTCGAACTGCCGGTGCTGGTCGTCGGTCTCGCGTCCCGGCATTCGATCCGTGACCGGGTCATCGCCGGGCTCGCGCTCACGGCGTTCACCTACCCGATCGTGATCTGCGTCCTGCCGCCGCTTGTATGGGAACCGTGGGGCCGCGGCTGGTATCTCGTCGTCGCCGAGACATTCGCCCCGCTGGCAGAATGCCTGCTCTTCCGGCTCGTCTGGGGCCCGGCCCCGGACCGGGGGTCGGCGGCCCGCGACGCCGGCGCAATCGTGCTCGCGAACCTGCTCTCGTTCGGCCTCGGAGAATTGGTCGGCTGACGCGATCGTGACGAACTCGACAACTCTCTGTCCCCAGAGAACACCTATGGCTCCGCCCCTCCACTCCGCCCCCCGCCTCCACTCCGCCCCCCGGGCCCGGATCGACCGGCCACAGGGCCGCAGCATGAGACTCCGCGCGGCCGCCATTCTCTTCCTGCTGGCGCAGCAGGTTGCCGTGCGGGCCGACTATGACCTTCCCGGCTTTCAGCATGGCATGCGCCAGATAACCTCGGTCGTCGACGCCACGGTCACGGACTTCACGCCGCAGGGACACGCCCGGTTGCGGATCCACGGCACCATCAAGGGGAATGATGCCCCCGCCGTGATCAAGGGAGTGCATCTCTCCTGCGAAGGGGGATCGCCGCAGGCCTACGGCATGAAAAAAGGCTCGCGATACATCGTCCTCATGAAGGGAAACGATCTCTACGAGGAGGCGAGCTACTTTCCCGTCGAGGAACGGCGCGGGGAACTGGTGTGCGACGCCAGCCGGTACAGCGGCTGGTTCGGCGACCGGGCTCGATGGATGACGGTCGCCGACCTGTCGAAACAGATCCGGCTCGACGGCCTGACCACGCTCGACGCCGACACCGTCGCGGCTCTCGCGGAGTTCAAGGGCCGCGCCCTGTCCCTCAACGGCCTGACCGCGATCGACGCCGCCGCCGCCAAGGTGCTCGCCGAGGCTGACGGATGGGACGGCCACCTTCCCGGCCTGACCGCCTTCGCGTCCCCCGACGCCGTCGCCGTCGCCCAGGCCCTCGCCACTCGAAAAGGCCCGCTTGCCCTCCCCAACCTCGAGAAAATCTCCCCCCGGACGCTTTCGGCCCTGATCGAGAAGCGGGACATCGTGATTCCCGTGATCGAGAAGCTGAAACTGATCCCCGAGCCCGACGGCAGCCCGACCGACGACTTCGTGATCCCGGCGTGGCTGCAGGAACGGCAGGAACAGCAGCAAGCGGGGCAACAGGCCGCGGAACAACGGGAGGAGAGCCGGTAACCGTGGCTGCGAGGCGAGCGCCGAGCGACGCCCCGCAGCCCGGCATGGCAGCGGGTAATTCACGGCCGGCGGGGAGCCGGCGGGACCGCTCACGATCGAAACACCGGCCGGCACGGCGGAGCCGCAGCCGTGAAGCCCTGAAGCGGTGTCGCTACGCCGGCCAGGGCACCTCGCCGCCGGCCGTGGCCGGCACCTCGTCGAGGGCCACGGCATAGGCGGTCGCGTGCGAGCGGCAGTGGGAGATGCTCACGAGGATGCAGCGAATCCCCACCGTCTCGGCGACCTCGCGGGCGCCGCCGCGGAGCGATGCCTGCGGCCGGCCCCCGGGGGCGTTGATCACCTCGACGTCCCGCCAGCTGATGCCCCGCCGCCAGCCGGTGCCGAGCGCCTTGAGCACGGCCTCCTTCGCAGCCCAGCGGCCGGCGAAGTGCTGCGTCGCCATCCGCCGGCTGCGGCAGTAGTCGATCTCCGCCGGCGTGTAGACCCGGCCCACGAACAGTTCGCCGTGCCGCTCGATCATCTGGGCGATCCGCAGGCACTCCGTGATGTCGGTGCCGATGCCGAGAACGTTCATCGGCGGGTCCCTCCCGGAGCTGCTGCAGCCGCGGTGCGGTCGAGGCCGCAGGCCCGCCGGGCCCGGTCGAGCACGTCGCGGGCCTTGGTCCGGGCCCTGGCGGCCCCGGCGGCGAGGATCGCCTCGATCCGCGCTGGGTCCCGCTCCAGCTCGGACCGCCGGGCCCGGGCGTCGGCGAAGAACGCCGCCGCCGCCTCGACGAGCGCCTTCTTCACCTCGCCGTAGCCGAAACCGCCGCGCCGGTAGAGCTCGGCCATCCGCTGCCGTTCGGCCTCCGGGGCGACGAGCGCGTAGAGGGCGAAGAGATGGTCCGTCTCGGGGTCCTTGGGCGCTTCCATCGGCCGCGAGTCGGTGGTGATCCGCATGATCTTCTTCTTCTGGGCAGCCGGCTCCTCGAAGACGTCGATCGTGTTCTCGTAGCTCTTGCTCATCTTCTGGCCGTCGAGGCCGGGCACCTTCGCCCCCCCGACGACGAGCCGCGGCTGCGGCAGCGTGAACACCGGGCCGTAGAGATGATTGAACGTCCCGGCGAGGTCGCGGCAGACCTCGATGTGCTGCACCTGGTCCTCCCCCACCGGCACGACCGTGGCGTCGTAGGCGAGGATGTCGGCGGCCATGAGCACCGGGTAGGTGAACAGGCCGGCGTCGGCCGGCAAGCCGCGGTTCTTCTTGTCCTTGTAGGCGTGGCAACGCTCCAGCAGGCCCATCGGGCAGACCGTCATCAAGAGCCAGGTGAGCTCGGTGACCTCGGGCACGTCCGACTGCACGAACAGCACGGCCCGCTCCGGATCGAGGCCGAGGGCGACGAGATCGACGGCCGCCGCGTGCACCAGCGACCGCAGCCGGGCCGGGTCGCGGACGGTCGTCAGGGCGTGGAGGTCGGCGATGAAGTAGTAGGCCTCGTCGGCCGCCTGGTGGGCGCCCGGCTGGAGGTCGATGTACTGGCGGATGGCGCCGAAGTAGTTGCCCCAGTGAAACCGGCCAGTCGGCTGGATGCCGGACAGGGCCCGGGTGCGGCGCGGCGCGGCGGGGGCGGATCCTGGCGTCGGCTGGGGGGCGGTCATACGGGGTTTCCTGCTGGCGTCGTGCCGGCGGGCGGGCCTGCCGGCGGACAGGCGGCCGGCCGTTGCGGCAGCTGCAGCGTTCCCACGATATCCGCCAGCCGCCCCGCGCCCAGTTCCCCCAGCGCCGCCGGGAGTTCGTCGAGCAGCCGCATCGACGCCACCGGCTCGGCGAAGTTCGCCGTGCCCACCTGCACCGCCGAGGCGCCGGCGACGAAAAACTCCATGCAGTCGTCGATCGTCATGATCCCGCCGACGCCGATGATCGGGATCTCGACCGCGCGGCGGACCTGGTGGACGCACCGCAGGGCGATCGGCTTGATCGCCGGCCCGCTCAGGCCGCCGACGACGTTGCCGAGCAGCGGCCGGCGTCGGCGCCAATCGACCGCCATCCCCTGGCAGGTGTTGATCACCGTCACCGCGTCGGCCCCGCCGTCGCGGGCGCCGCGGGCGACCGCCGCGATGTCGGTGACGTTGGGGGTCAGCTTGGCGACCACCGGCAGCCGCGTCGCCGCGCGGACGCCGGCCACGACCTGGCGGCACATCTCCGGGTCGGTCCCCATGTCGACGCCGTGGCTGACGTTGGGGCAGGAGATGTTGAGCTCCAGCGCCGCGATGCCGGGCACGCCGTCGAGCCGGGCGGCGAGGGTCACGAACTCGTCGCGGACCGCCCCGGCGATGCTGACGATCACCGGCGCGCCCGAGGCGACGAGGAAGGGGAGTTGTTTGTCGAGGAAGGCATCGACGCCGTCGTTGTCGAGGCCGATCGAGTTGAGCAGGCCGGCGGCCGTCTCCACCGTCCGCCACGGCGCGTTGCCCTGCCGGGGCAGCGGGGTGATCGTCTTGGGGACGATGCCGCCGAGCCGGCGGAGGTCGGTGAAGCCCGTCATCTCGCGACCGTAGCCGAACGTTCCCGAGGCGACGAGGATCGGGTTCGGCAGCCTGAGTCGGCCCAGTGTGACGGCCAGGTCGGGCCCGGGACCGGAAGCCGGGAAAGATGGGGGCGAAGCGGGCGAATGGGACATGACGGGCGACTCCACGGGGCGCACGGTTGTATCAAGTTTGCCGGATGGGCCGCCGATACCACCTGACGAAAAGCTTCCGCGATCGGTCTTCGGGCCGGGGCCGCGGATTGTCATGGCCCCTTCCGCCCATTAGACTTCCACCCCGACATTCAGCCCACCATGACCCCGACGACTGCGGTTCGATCGTGGCGGCTGCGGGAGCGGCCAGTCCGTGGCAGAACCAGGTCCCCAGAGCGCGACCAAGCGGGACCTCGTCCGGACGATCGCCGCCCGTTCCGGGCTTTCGCAGGCCCAGGTCCTCAAGATCGTCCAGGTCACGTTCGACTCGCTGATCGACACCCTGGCGAGCGAACACCGGATCGAACTGCGTGGCTTCGGCGTCTTCGAGATCAAGCGCCGGACGGGCCGTCTGGGACGCAATCCGCAGACGGGCAAAACGGTGCTGGTGAAGCCCCGCTGGGCGGTGACGTTCAAGCCCGGCAAGAGCATGGAGTCCCGACTCGCCCGAATCGGCGGTTCCGAAACCGGACCGCGGACCACGGCCCGCTGACCTGCGGCGCGGGGCTCTGGGAAGACCGGGCAAACCCGGTGTCGGCGGCCGCGTGCCGGCCGTCCGATCGCTCTCGCTCCGCTTTCGGGAAAGCGGTACATCCCGGCACAATCCAGATGGTGAGGCCCGGCATCCGGCCGACACCGGCGACGGGGAACGCCCCGCTGCGGCCCGACATGGTGAGGAGGACCCTGCGATGAAGAAGGCTCTGTGGCTGATCACCGTGGCCGCGGCGCTGGCGTCGAGCACCGGCTGCCTGATCCCGATGTATTCGGGCGATCCTGTCCGCCGGGCCCAGCAATTGATCTACACGTCGGAGGATCTGCGGGCGATCACGGACGAGTGGGAGCGGATCTGGTTCCTCGACCAGCCGTCGCACATGACGCCGTGGCGGACGCACGGCGGGATACTGTAAATAGCGCCTGTCGGGCCATCCATGGCCCCGACAGGCTTGCGCTCGGCGGGGCGAAGCCGAGGTTCGCCGCGCCGAGCCGCCCGGCTTCCGGCCGGGCGTTGCCCCTGTGGGCGCAGGCACGCGGCGCGGCCGGAGGCCGCTGCGTGCGGTTGGGCGCACGACGGCGGATTACCGAGTCGTAGCGCACGGTAAGAATGGCCGCCGGGATGGCGGCCTCGAACCAGCGGGCGGAGGCCCGCCAAGCAGATCGCGGC
>JBIKKQ010000004.1:0-57311 GCA_044360305.1 Pirellulales bacterium | reverse complement strand
CTCCAGATCGACGCCCCCGACTCGATCAGGGCGAGGAGAACGCGGCCCGTGCCGGTGGCGGTCGTGATCCGGGCGATGGGACGGAAGGGGATGGGATGGTGGACGACGACGAGATCGGCCCGTTCGGCGACCGCCTCGGCGGCGACCCGATCCGTGAGCGTCAGGCAGGTCATGACCCGCTCGACCCGGTCCCGCCGCCCGCCGACGAGCAGACCGACCGCGTCCCAATCGGCCGCCAGCCGCAGCGGCGCGAGCTGCTCGAGTTCGTGCGTGACGGCGGCGAGCGTGGGCATGGCGGAGAGGATACCATCCTGGGGTCGTTCCGGTCCCCGGTCACGCCAGCGTCGCGGTCGTCAGTCTTCAATCCCCATGGACACGAGCCGGCTTTCGGTGCCCGCCACGATGCTCGCCCGCGATCTGCGGACGGCGCTGCGCCGAGCCCGCGATCTCGGCATCCGGGGCGTGGAGCTCGACGCCCGCAACGGGCTCGACCCGGCCCAGGTGACGCAGACCGGCGTGCGGCAGATCCGCAAGTGGCTCGGCGACGAGGGGATCTCCGTGTCGGCGGTGGCGTTTCGCACCCGCGGCGGCTACGCCGATGCCGAGCGGCTCGAGGGGCGGATCGCGGCCACGAAGGAGGCGCTGCAGCTGGCGTACGACCTCGGGGCAAGCATCGTTCTCAACCACGTCGGCGACATTCCGCCCGAGTCGGCGGGCCCGCAGTGGCGGCTGCTCGTGGATGTGCTCACCGACATCGGCGCCTGGGGCCAGCGGGTCGGCGCCGCGCTTTGCGTCGAGGCGGGCCGCAGCAGCCCCGACGACCTCGCCCGGCTGCTGGCCGCGCTGCCCGACGGGACGCTCGCCTGCGATCTCGTCACCGGCGCGCTGCTCGTGCACGGCCACGATCCGGCCGCGGCGGCGGAGCGACTGGCGCCGCACGTGGCCGCCGTGCACGCCACCGATGCCGTGGCGGGACCGTTCGCGGGCCGGGGCCGGTCGGTGATCCTTGGCACCGGTCAGGTCGAGTTCGCCGGCGTGTTCGCGGTGCTCGAGGAGCGCGGTTTTCACGGCTGGATCGGCCTCGAACCGGTCGAGGAACGGTCGGCCCGGGCGGAGTTGGCCGCCGCGATCGAGTACGTGCGGGCGCTGTGAGCCGGCGCCACGGCGGCCGGCTCTGGCCCCGGACCGCGAGCTTTTTCAGGTCACGGTCGAATTGCGACGCCGAGCGCGTGTCCGAGACGGATCCAATCCTTGTGGCCCGACTCGACGACCCAGCGGAGGACGTTCATGTCAAGCTGGTCGTACTGATGGATCGCCACATTGCGAAAGCCGACCATCCCGTGGAGCGCCGCCGCGAGCGGCGCGTCGATGAGGCCCGAGCGTTGCAGCAGCGAGAATGCATCGGCCGTGCTCTGAGGAACCCCCAGGTGGCGGTCTGCCACCACGTGCATCGCCATGTCGATCGCCGCCTGACAGGCCCGTTCGATGTTCAAGGTGAGCGCATCGACGTGCGTGAAGTCATCGAGCGCGGGGCAGGCCCGCGCCTCCTCGGTCATCCGCCGCACGCAACGCTCGATGATCGCGGCCTTGTTGAGCAGGATGTCGTCAGGCGGCATAGGCGCGAAGCACTTCCCGCCGTGCTTCCTGGAGCGACGCGTACATCGAAAGGGCATACATCTCGAACCGGGCGGTGACCGCATGGTCGCGGTCGAGGATGCGCCTGCCGCGGGTCACGGCCTCCTTGGCGTAGACCAGATTGCGGGTCGTCAGGATGCCGAGATCGACCTCCCGCCCCAGGACGCTACTCAGCGCCGCGGCCAGGTGGATTTGCTCCGGCAACGGTAGACCGTGGGGAGCCACGGGCAGCACGGCGATGTCCACGTCGCTGTCCGAACGCAACCGACCCTCGGCCGCCGAACCCAGCAGGTAGGCCGCGGCGATCTCGGCATGGCGGCTCAACTGCGAGACGACGGCGTCGAGGACCGCGGTGTCGAGGGTCGAACTGGGCACGGGCGTCATGGTCGTGGAGACGGGTCACACCCGCCAGGCCTCGAGAAGGAACGCGACAAGGATAGGCTGGTCAACGACCGAGCGGCAAGCGTTTTCGGGTCTCGGAGCAGTCGCCACGTCGTCGGCCCCACTTCTCCGCCGCGGTCCGCCGTCTGGTAACATCTTCTCCATGAGAGTGCCCGCTCCGGTCGTGCGGTCCACCGCCTGGTGCGCGGTGCTGGGCTACGCGCTCGTGGCGTCGGGGCTGCCGCTACCGTTCGGCGGGCTGCCGGCGGATTTTTCTGCGGGGCGTGGCGATGCTGCCGCAGCGCGGCTGCTCGCCGGCAAGGATCGGTCGCGGCCCTTTCCCTGCATGGACAAGCCGTGCGGCTGCGCGACGGCGGAGCAGTGCTTTTCCAGTTGCTGCTGCCATTCCCAGGCCGAGCGGCTGGCCTGGGCCCGGGCCCATGGGGTCGAGGCCGTCGCCCGGGCCGCGATCGCCCGGGGAGCGGTCGCACGGCCCGCACCGGCGGCGCGGCCCGTCGCGACGTCGGCGTCGTCCTGCGCGCAGAAGCGGAGCTGCTGCGCCGCCACGGCCACGCCCCCCGGTCCCGTGCCGGCCGCCGCGCCGGAGGCCGACCGCGACGGCGGTCCCGACCCTGAACGGCAACGCCTGACCGGCCGCGGGCGGTCGGTCTCGCTGCGGGCCATGCTCGCCTGTGGCGGCATCGTGGAGCAGTGGTTCGCGGCGGGAAGTTCGCTTCCGCCACCGCGGGTCGCCCTCCCAACGGCCGCGCCGTTCGTGCAGCGGATCGTGTTCGCCGACCTGTTCGCCGACGCCGCGACGTCCCCTCCCGACGTCCCTCCTCCCCGGACGGCGTGAGCCGGCTCCTGCCCTGGGCCCGTCGCAGGGCCGGTGGCAGTCCGCTCCCTCAGGCCCGTCGCCCGACGGCCTGAACCGCCACGTCCGCGCGGCTGCCGCCGTGACTGGAGCGCTGTGTGCGCCCAGCCGGTCGCCGGTCGTCTTGTACCCGTCCCGAGGAGATTCCATGCCTTCCGACCCCGTCGTGCCCGGCCGCCATGCGCCGGTCGGGCCTCGTGCCATCCGCCATCCGCGGCCCCGTTCCGCCCGCCCGGGCTTCACGCTCATCGAGCTGCTCGTCGTGATCGCGATCATCGCCGTGCTGATGGCGGTCACGATCCCCGCGGTGCAGTCGGTCCGCGAAAGCGGCCGGCGGATGGCCTGCGCGAGCAACCTCCGGCAGTTCGGCATCGCGCTGCTCAACTACGAGTCGTCCCGCGGTCATTTTCCCCCCACCGAGGCGCCGGTGATCCGCACCAACAAGGTGGGCACGGGCTGGTCGCTCCACGCCCGGCTGCTCCCCTACGCCGAGCAGGCGACGATCGCCGAGCGATTCGACTTCAAGCAGCCCGCCTTCAACGGCAGCTTCTCGTCGCAGACGCCGAACCCGACGTTCGCCCCGCTGTTCGCCACGCCGATCCCGATCCTGCTCTGCCCGAGCGATCCGGCCCCGGTGGTCAACAAATCGAACGGCTTCGACTACGCCGGCAACAACTACATGGTCAGCTTCGGCAGCGCCACCGCCCCCGGCGGGAACCGGTTCCACTGGAACTTCGCCACGCCCACCGACGGGATCGTCTACGAGGAGTCGCGGGTCCGGGCCGCCCAGATCACCGACGGCCTCGGCAGCACGATCGTGGCCAGCGAGGCGGTTCGCAGCGTGCCCGCCGGGACCGCCGACGCCGTGTCGTTTCCCGCCACGGCGCCGCCGCCGTTCCCCTACCAGTACCTGTTCAACGGCTCGGCCCGCTGGACCAACGGGCAGAAGGCGATCACCTTCACCGGCAACGCCAACCCGACGACGGCCGACATCGACGCCTTCGTCGAGGGCTGGGCGACGGTCGGCACGTCGTGGCGGCACGCCGGCAGCCCGTCGATGCGCGGCCGCGGCCTGTCGTGGGCGGCGACGACGGCGGGCAACAGCCTGACCAACGGGTTCCTGACGCCGAACAGCCGGATCCCCGACATCGCCATCCACTGGTCGGGTTTCTTCGGCCCGAAGAGTTTTCACGTCGGCGTGGCCCAGGTGCTGTTCGGCGACGGCCGCGTCGTCGCGCTCTCCGAGTCGATCGACAGGACCGTGCATCGCGGCCTGCACACCATCAACGGCGGCGAGCCGGTGACAGGCGAGTATTGACGTGCACGGGCGGCCCACGGCCCCGGTTTCCCTGCGGTCACCATCCCAACCCAACCTGTTCCCTGTTTCACAGCAACGGAGTGTTCCATGACCAGACCGTTCCTCATCTCCGCCCTCCTGCTGGCGACGCTGGCCGTGCCCGGCGTCGCACCCGGCCACGACACCTGGGTGCAGACTGCGACGGGCGTGGCCCGGCCCGACGACGTGGTGCACGTCGATCTGGCCCTCGGCAACCACGGCAACGACCACCGCGACTTCAAGCTCGCCGGCAAGCTGGCGACGCTGGAGCAGGCCGCGCTCGGCGTGCGCACGCCGGGCGGCCGGACGGTCGATCTCGTTCCCGGGGCCGTCGATCTCGGCTACGCGCCGAAGGAGGGCTACTGGTCGGCCCGGTTCGTCGCCGCCGAGGAGGGGCTGCACGGCATCGTCCACACGCTCGACCGCGTCCACGGCACGAAGCGGACGCTGAAGAGCGCCAAGGCATATTTCCTCGTCGCCCGGTCGCTCGACCGCCTGCCCGCCCCGGCCGGCGGTTTTGCCGAACCGCTCGGCCATCCGCTGGAACTGGTCGTCGAGACGCATCCCGTGCTCCACACCGGCCCGGACCGGCCGATCAAGGTCCGGCTCCTGCTGCGCGGCAGGCCGCTGGCCGACGAGCGGGTGTCGTTCATCCCGCGCGGGGCACAGCTGGCGGAGGGTTTTGATCCGCAGTTCGAGCGGCGGACCGACGCCGAGGGCCGCTGCAGCTACACGCCGCGCGAGGGCAACTACCTGCTCGTCGTCGCCCACCACACGGCGGCCGACGAGCGCGGTGCCGACCACGACCGGACCGTGTACAGCGCGACGCTGGTGCTCAACGTCCCGCAGCGGTGCGCCTGCTGCGACGCCGCGGGGGACTGAGCGTCGTCGAGTCCCGCCCGTGCGTCGCGGGCGACAGCGAAGATTTTCTGGCGGGTGCTCGTGGCATGCACCCCCGGCGTCGCGAGGAAGCCTGCCGCCAGCTTGACAGTGTACGGCAGTACATATTACGGTCAAGTCCCGTGGTGGGCGGCGGTTCCGCAGCCCGCGGGTTTCGTCGTAGCGCAGCCCGCGGGTTTCATCGTAGATTGATCGGTTCGCCGGCCGGTGGGCGGCCGGTCCACCGGCTGACGCTCGCTCACCCTCGGTTCCCGGAGGCCAGGTTCCATGCCGATCCGCATCCTGCACACGGCCGATAACCATGTCGGGCTGCCGTTCAAGCAGTACCCCGCCACCGTCCGCGACGCGCTGGTCGAGGAGCGGTTCGCGGCCCTCGCGCGGCTCGTCGAGACGGCCAACGCGCGGCAGGCCGAGTTTTTCGTCGTCGCCGGTGACCTCTTCGATTCGGTCCGCGTCACGGTGCGGGACATCCGCAGGACGGCGGAGATTCTGCAGGGCTTCGCGGGCGCGGCGGTCATCGTCGTGCCGGGCAACCACGACCATTACGCCAGCCCGGAGACCGAGGTCTGGAAGCGGTTTCGGCAGGAGACCGAGGGCACAGGCACCATCGACCTGCTGGCCACCGCGGAGGTGAAGACCTACGAGGTCGCCGGGCAGCCGGTGCATTTCTTTCCCTGCCCGTGCCCCTCGAAGACGGGAAAAGATTCGACGATCGGCTGGGTCGCCGCCGCCGCGCGGGAGCGGCCCGCGGGTCTGCGGATCGGCATCGCCCACGGCAACGTGACGGGCCTCGGTCTCGACGCCGAGGGGCAGTATTTCAACATCGAGCCCGCGGCCCTCGAGCGAGCCGGCGTGGCGACCTGGCTGCTGGGCCACATACATGTGCCGTTTCCGACCGGCGCGACGGGTGAACAGTCCGCCTTCTTCATGGCCGGCACGCATACGCCCGACTCGCTCCGCTGCCGCCACGGCGGCTCGGCGTGGTGGATCGAGTGCGAGGGCGAACGCGTGGCGCGGTACGAGCGGCTGTCGCCGGGCGCGGTGCGATTCGTGCGGATCGACAGGCAGCTGACATCCGCTGACGACGTGGCCGACGTGCTCGCCACTTGCCGCGGCCACGAACCCGCCCGCACCGTCCTCGACCTGCAGCTGTCGGGGCGGCTGTCCGTCGCCGATCGGGCGACGCTCGACGCGGGCATCGCGGCGCTGCGGAGCGGGTTTCTCCACGTGAGCGAAGAGTCGGACATTCACGACCGGATCGACGCGGCGCAGGTCGCGACGCTGTACAGCGACGGCGGGCTCGCCGCCCGGCTGCTCACGGCCCTCCTGGCCGACGGGGCGCATCCCGACGCGGCCACGCTGGCCCACGAACTCATCGAGGAGGCGAGGAAGCCATGAGGCTCACGTCCGCCAGGCTCCATCCGTTCGGTCACTTCACCGACAGGACGTTCGACCTCGCCAGGCCGCTCGTGGTGATTCACGGGCCGAACCAGCTCGGCAAGACCACGCTCCGGCAGGCGATCTTTCATGCGCTGTTCACGCCATCGAAGCTCACGAAGTCGAAGTTCGAGGACACGGTCGGGACGTGGCTGCCGCTGCCGACGGGCGACTACGCGGCGGTCACACTCATGTTCGCGTGTGCCGGCACGACGTGGACGCTCGAGAAACGCTGGGGTGCCGGACAGGGCAGCCGCCTGAGCGACGGCACGACGTCGATCGGGGATCCGGATGCCGTGCAGGCGAAGCTCGGCGAACTGCTGGCGCACGGTGAGGCGACGTATCGACACGTGCTCTTCACGGGGCAGGCGGAACTCGAAGGGACGCTGGCGAGGATCGAGGCCCACGCCAAAGACCTCCGTGACATCCGCGACCTGCTCCAGGCGGCGGCCGGGGCTGCCGCCGACGTGGACGAGCAGAAGCTGCGTCGGTTGCTCGACGATCGGATCGCCAAGGCCTTCGGTCGTTGGGACGACGACCGGGGCCTGCCGGAGCGGCAGAACGGCAGGGAGAAGGATCTCCAAGACCCGTGGAAGCGCGACGTCGGTCAGGTTCTCGCAGCCTGGTACGCCTGGCAGACCCACGAGGCCGCGCGGCGCGACGTCCTGTCGCTCGAGGCGGCCATCGATCGCGTCGGCGCGGAGGTGGCGAACGTCGAGCAGGGCATCCGCGAGCGCGATGCGTTCGTGGGGGCATACGGCGGGCTGCGGGCGGGCCTCGCCGCGCGTCGGACGCTCGAGGAGCGGGTCAAACGACTCCATGGGGAGAAGGGAGTCTTGCAGACGGATTTCGCGGCCTGGCCCACGGCGCAGGCGGCGATCGATGCCTGGAACATGGCCCGGCCAGGCCATGCAACCGACCTTGCCACGGTGCAGGCCGAGCTGACGGCGGCACGCACGAGGCAGGCCGGTGCGGCCACGGCCGCCGCCTTCGAGGCCATCGAGCAGGCGAGGCTGAAGCGGGACGCCGCCCGGGCGGACGCCGCTGCCCACCGGCATCCGGGGGAGCAGGTGCTCGCCGAGATCGTGCGTCTCGAAGGTGCGATCAAGGAGGCGACGCTCAAAATCGAGGCCCGGACGCTCGCCTGGCGGATCGAGGCGGACACGACGCGTTCGGCGACGCTGACACGGGGCGATCAGCCTCCCGAACCGGTGACGCTGGGCCCTGCCGTGAGCAGCGGAACGGCGCAGGGTCGCATGCAGGTCGTCGTGGACGGCGTCACGCTCACCGTGACCAGCGGCACGGACGACGTGAACGCCCTGTTCGAGTCGCTCGCGGCCGACAAGACCAGCCTGGCGAACCGAGTGGAGGCGTGCGGGGCGACGTCGTCTGAAGACGCGCGCGACCGGGCCGAGACGCATCGTCGCCACGCGACGGCCGCGGCCCATGCGGAAAAGCTCTACGCAGGTCTGCTCCAGGGGAAGTCGTATGAAGACTGGCTCGCGGCCGTCCGGGACATCGCCGCGTTGCCGGCGACCCGCGACGTCCAGACGCTCGAACTGCAGGTCGATGCCAAGCAGAAGGTGCTCAGCAACGGCGACGCCCGCATTCGGTCGCTCCAGGAATCCGTCGCCAACTGGACTTCCACCCACGGCGACCTGGCCTCGCTGGGCCAGACGTTCGCCGCCGTCACGGGCGAGCTCGCAACGGCCAGCGCAGCCCTGGAGGCGGCGCCGGCTCTGCCCGACGGCTATCGATCGGTGGACGTGTTCATGAACGCGCTCGAAAAGGCCGAGCAGGACCGGATCTCCGCCCGCGACACTCTCACGGTGAAGGCCGCCGAACTGAATGGACTCGTCGAACGGCTGGGCGACCGGCGCAGCGAGGACATGGCCGAGCAGGCCGGGACGGCGCAGCGCGCCTTCGAGCGGGCCCGGGCGCGGGGGCGGGACTACCTGCGGATCCGCGCAGCACTCGACCGGATCGCCGCCGGCGGCGGGGCGGATCCGCTGGTGGCGTTCGCTGCCAAGGTGGCCGATCTGTTCAGCCGGATCACCGGCACGGTGACGAGCCTCGGATTCGCCGGCCAATTGCCGGCGACCGTGGAGCGTAGCGGCGTGCCGATGCCGTATGATCGGCTGTCGCAGGGGGCCAACGGGGCGCTCGCGCTGGCGGTCCGGCTGGCGATGGCGGAGGTCTATCTCGACGGCGGCCGGGGCTTCGTCATGCTCGACGACCCGCTCGTGCACCTCGACAGGGATCGAATGGCCGAGGCGACCGCGATCCTCCGCGCCTTCGCGGAGCGGTCGCAGGTGATCTTCTTCACCTGTCACGACGAGCACGCCGCGCGGCTCGAGGGGCCGGCAGCGGCTGCTGCGGGTCATGCGGGGCGCCCGTGAGCCGCGCACGAAACGCTGCCCGTCGGGGCCGCCGTGTCAGCCGCTCCGCAGCCGCTCGGCCAGGCCCGTGGCCCGGCGAATGGGCGTCCTGATCGCCGCCTCGATCACCTCGCGGGAGCCGACCACGGTCACCCGGTCGCGGGCCCGGGTGACGCCGGTGTACAGCAGCTCTCGCGTGAGGATCTGGCTCGGCCGCTCGGGGAGCACGACGATCGCGTGGCCGTACTCCGAACCCTGGCTCTTGTGGATCGTCAGGGCGTGGACGGTCTCGACGTCCTCGAGCCGGGAGACGGCCACCCGGGCCGACTGTTCCGGCAGCCCGAAGACCGCTTCCATCCTGCCGGCAGCCGGCACCACCACGCCGACATCTCCGTTGGCCAGGCCCAGGCTGCGGCTGTTGCGCGTGACGATCACCGGTCGCCCGGCATACCAGGTGTCGGTGGACCGGACGCCGAGCCGCTTCTCGATGCGTGCGTTCCAGCCCCAGACACCCATCGGCCCGTCGCGGTGAGCACACAGCACCTGAAGCCGGGCCTTTGTCCGTAGGACGGCCGCGGCAACCGCGCGCGGATCGGGCGGCTGCTGGCCGGGCGGCGATTTTCCGGTCCCGGGATCGCGACCGCCGGCGGCGTTGCCCAGCGCCCGCGCATGGTCGGTCGCTGCCTTTTCCAGTCCGTCGAGCGCGGCGGCGTCGGCCGGATCGATCCACGCCACGTCGTCGGCACCGGCCCCGAGGATGTGGATCGCATCGTCCACCTTGGCGCCGCGGATCGCGGCCGCGAGGGCGAGGATGTTGGCCGACTCCGAGCGGTGAATCTTCCGCAGCGTGTCGATGCACCCGTGGAGTGGCTCGGCCGCGTGTGATTCCTCGCCGAAGACGGCGATGTCGCCGAGGACGGTGCCGGCGTCCACGCTGGCGAGCTGGTCGGGATCGCCCACCAGCCGCAGATCCGCGGCCGGGTCGATCGCGGAGAGCAGGTGATGCATGAGCGAACTCGACAGCATGGAGGCTTCGTCCACGATGACGAGGTCGTAGGGGAGCAGGTTGTCGGCGGTGTGCGCGAAGCGATCGCCCCGCGACGGGTTGTAGCCGAGCAGTTTGTGCACGGTCCGGGCCGGCGTGGCGGCGATCCGATCGATCACGTCCTGCGCGGCCCCCGCTTCCTGGCAGCGCGTGCGCAACACCTCGGTCATCCGGGCCGCCGCCTTGCCCGTCGGGGCCGCCAGCCCGAGCCGCGGGCCGGGCTCCCCCGGCTTCAGCCCCTGCAACCGGGCGACCAGATCGGCCGCCACCTTCGTGGTCTTGCCCGTGCCCGGGCCGCCGAGCAGGATCGAGATCGTGCCGTCCGTGACCCGGGCGCGGATCGCCGTGGCGATCGATTCCTCCTCGGCGAGCGACCGGGCGAGATACAGCCGATGCGACTCGGCACCGCCGTCGGCCGACGGACGGCTGTCGAGAATGAACGGCCTGCGATCCCCTGGTTTTCCCACGAGTCGGTCGGCGGCGCGGACCGCCTCGACCCACGGGGCCGCGTCGGTCGGCCAGCGGGGCCCCCCCGGCGCGGTCGGATCGTGGTCCCCGGCCCAGTCCCTGATCCGGGCGAGATCGACGCACGTGTGGCCGTCCCGGACCGTCCGCAGGGCCAGGCAGATCGCCACCCATGCCAGCGTGTCCGGCTCCGGGGCTCCGTCCCGGCGGGCCATGCCGACGAGCAGGGCCGCGGCGGCGACGTCGTCGCGGTCGATCAGGCCCGCCGCGCGATAGGCGTTGAGTTCCGCGGGCCCGTTCATGCGGAGGCTCCTGCCCGGGGGGGCGTGACGAGCACGTCGCTCAACGCCTGCCACAGGCCGCGTGGCGGCTGCCAGGCGAACACGCCATGCCGGTGCCCGCGTTCGTCCTCCGGCGTCGCCGGTCCCTTCATGCCGCGGAGGAACACGTACACCACGCCGGCGATGCAGTCGTCGGGGTCGGCCGCAGGCAGCCGCCAGCGTAGCAGCCGGTAGACGGCCACGCCGTAGAGGAGGAACTGCAGCGGATAGTGGGCGTCGGCCATCGCCGTCACGAGCCGTTCCGGGGCATACGCCCGCAGCGGATCGGGCATGCCGGCCCGGTGGAGCTTGTTGCTCTTGTAGTCGCAGAGCAGCAGGCGGGGTCGCGCCGGATCGCTTCCGGGCAGACGCAGCAGGGCGTCGATCGAGCCGGTGAGCAGGCCGCCGACCTCGACGTCGAACGACGCCCCGGCGAGCGTGGCGGCGTATTCTCGGAGCGGGTCGTCGTCGGCCAGCGTTTCCCGGAGCACGTTGCCGATCGCGTTCGCGCGGACGCCCGCCGTCAGCGGCGCGAGCCCGAGTTCGAAGTCGAGTTCGGCGAGCCGATCCCGTGTCGGGATCGAGCCCAGCGTGACCGCGCCGAATGGTCCACCCAGCGGCGTCTGCAGCGCGTCGGTCACGATCCGCACGAGGGCGTCGTGGGCGGACCGCAGCCGGCCGGCCGTGACCCGCTGCGTCACCACCCGCCGCACTTCGTCGGCCAGCGGTCGTTGCGTGGTGTCGACATGCTCGAAGATCTCGTGGATCAGCCGGCCCACGGCGACGCCGGCCGGCAGATCGATCAGCGCACGCGTGCCGCCGGGATCGGCCGCGGCCCCGAGCCCCGCGCCGGCCCCGCGCTCGTCGTACCCGCCCCCCTCAGGATCGAACGCCGTGTCCTGCCCATGGCGGCGATAGCGGGTGAGCCCCGTGAACGACATGCGGCGAAAGGTCTGTGTGATCGTGGGCGGCGGGGCGACGGCCAGATTCGTCGTCGCCGCGGGGGTCAGGTTTCGGCCCAGTCTCCTCGGCCAGCCTCCGGCCACTGGCAGTCCCCGCGGCAGGTTCATCGTGTCTTCGAGAGTGCTCGGCTGCGGCGGCGTTCCGGCCTTGTCCGGCCTGCCCCGGCCCACGAGGACGGCCAGATAGTGCCGAGCACGCGTCGCGGCGACGTACAGGAGCCGGCGCGACTCCTCGTCCTCGGCGGCGAGCCGCCGCGCCGCGGCGTGACGCGAGGGCTTGCCGAGGGCATGCCCGAGATCGACCTTTCGCCGGTGGTCGATGTCGTAGAACACGGCGGGCTTCCTCGCCCCCCGCTGGCCCGCATGCTTCCAGAGGTCGGCGACGATTACGGCCGGGAACTCCAGCCCCTTGGCCGCGTGGATCGTGAGGATCTTGACGGCGTCCGCGTCGCTTTCCACGCGGCGACTGACGAGGTCGTGCTTTTCATCGACGGCGGCCAGCGCGGTGAACGCCTTCAGCGCCTGCTCCGGCGTGCAGCCGCTTCCCGGGCCGGCGGAATCGAGCACCTCGATGACGTGCAGGAAATCGGTGACGTTTCGCTCGCCCTGACTGCCGCGGGCGATCCGTGTCATGACCGGCTCGTTGGACTCGAAGGCCGCCCCCAGGGCCGCGATCCCTTTGGTGGCGAGAATCGCCCCCCAGCGCATGAGCCCGTCCTGCACCTGCTCCAGCACGTCCTCCGCGAGCACGCCCACAGTGGCCAGCGACCGGCCGAAGAACACGGTCGCCGCCGCCCGGCGCACGCGACCGACGCTCGAGGGCCGTTCCATCGCCTCCAGCAGGGAGCGAATGTCCTCCGCCATGCTGCCGTGCATGACGCTCGACGTGCCGCCGGTGACCGCCGGTATGCCGGCCGCGACAAGTTCCCGTTCGACGAGCCGGCCGACGCCCCCCGACCGGACGAGGACGCAGATCTCGCGGGGCTCGAGCGGCCGCCCCGCGGCCGTCGGATCGGCCGCCGGCGCCAGTCGCGCCCCGTCGAGCAGCTGGATCACCTTGCCGACGACCGGCGCGACCAGATGCGTCTGGTTCGGCGCCTCCCCCAGCTCGACGAACTCCACGGGGCCGGGGATGCCCCGGATCAACGCCGTCTGCCGGTCAGGCGGCGCCCCCACCGCCAGGTATTCGATCTGCTCGCCGAAGGATTTTCCGGCGAACGCCTCGTTGAGGGCGTCGAGCAACGGCTGATCCGACCGGCGGTTGGTGGTCAGGGTGCGATGGCGGTCGGCCGGTCCGTCCGGCGCCCGGGCCTGCGCCGCGTGGGCCACGTAGGCCCGCACGTCGGCGCCGCGAAACCCGTAGATCGCCTGCTTGGGGTCGCCGACGCTCACGAGCGCACGGCCGTCACCTCCGGGAAAAAGCCGCTCGAAGAACTTCCATTGCTGGCGGTCGGTGTCCTGGGCCTCGTCCACGATCGCCAGCCGGTATCGCTTCCGCAACGCCGCCAGGAGCTCCGGACGGGTCTCGTCGGAGACGAGCGCGAGGGCGAGGCGGAGCAGGTCGGCGTACCCGGGCGCCGCGGCCAGGGCCGCGTGAATCCGCTGCAGGCCGGCATCGAGCAGACCTGGCAGCGACGCGAGCAGCGTCTTGTCGGCCGTGGTCAGGTCCCGGTCGCCATCGTCGAACCACCACTCGACGAACGGGTCTTCGAGCTTCGCCTGCACGAGCGCCGCCAGCGCGTCTTCGTTCCAGCGCTGGTCGGCCGCGGCCCGGCCCACGACGAGGTCGTTGATCACCTCCGCGACGATGCGGCCGGCTTCATCTCCGTCGCTGATCGCACCGACCTCCAGGCCGGCGGCCCGCAACACCCGGGCACACACGCCGTGAATCGTCGAGATCGTGGCCGAATCAAACTCCACCAGGGCCCGCTCCAGCCGGCGGATCCGCGCGGCCAGCTCGGCGTCGGAGGTCGGCCCGGCGGCCCGCCGCAGCCGCTCGACGACGGGATCGCCGTCGTCGGGCCGGGTCCCGCGCAGCATGTGCACGGTTTCCGCGAGCCGCCGCCGCACCCGATCGCGGAGTTCCGCCGCCGCGTTGCGGGTGAACGTCGTGATCAGGATGTCGCCGATCCGCAGGTCGTCCCGCCGGGCGAGCTCCAGCGTGACGATCGCCGCCACGGAGTAGGTCTTGCCCGTGCCGGCGCTCGCCTCGACGACGAGGCCGTGGGGGAATTCGTCGCTGGAGAGGTCGAGGATCATTCGGGAGCGTAGGTGTAGCGACCGGTGAAGGTCCGGACCGCGGTGTAGCGTCGGAAAAACTCCGCCATCGAGGGGGCGTCGGCGAACGCATCCGCGAACGCGGGGTGCTGCCCATGGACGACGCACTCCAGGCTCTGCGCGTACCGTGCGTTGGTGGTGAACGACTCGAACGCCTCCCGCGCGCCAGCCTCGTCGGTCGTCAGCGCGGCGCCCACCCCGCCAAACGCCGCACACGGGCGGGCTGCGGCGCGGCGATACAAATCGCACAACTCGGACAGCACTCGGCGCGCCCGGGCCGCGTCGATGCCGTCGGCGATTTTCACGCTCCGCATCTGCGCCGCCGGCAACGGGCTGCCGTTCTCCCGCACCGCGCCGGGATGCCAGTCCTCGTGCTGATTGAACGCGATGACCTGCGTGAGTGGCAGGTCCGTTGCCCGTGCCGCGAGGAGCAGCACGGCCGCGAGCATTTTGGGTTTCGTGAACTGCAGCGACGTGCGGGCCTCCGGGCAGAGGAGGACGGCCGTGCGTTCCCGGACGTACCAGCGGTCGATCGTGCCCGACAGCGTGATGCCGTCGAGCATGAGCGAGAGTCGTTCCTCGTGTCGGTCCCCGAGTGGCAGCCGTTTCGCGTCCGCCGTCTCGAGCAGGGACGCCGCGAACTGCTCGATCTCGGCGATCGCGTCGTCGCCGAAGCCGAGGACAGGCACGTCGCCGTTGGCCTTGCAGGCTGCGGCCCACGCCCTGGTGAACGCCGCCCGATCCCCGGTCGCCAGCAGGTCGTCGAGGTAGTCGTTCCGCAGGGTGCGGCGTTGGAAATCCTCGAGGTGCAGCGGGAGCGTGGCGGGAATCGTCGTGTCGTCGTCCCGCCAGGGATTGATGTCGAGCGTCTTGCGGACGTACGGCCAGAGCGGATCGCGCATGAACTCTGCCAGCCACTCGCACTCGACGTGGGTCGGCGGCGTCAGGGGGGCGCCGTCGTCCGCCGCTCGCGCCGCATGCTCGCCGAGCGCACGGGCCGCCGCCAGCGCGGCCGCGTCGTGGCTCCACGGCTCCGCGGCCGTCACGACACTGCCGGTGAGGAAATTGGCCCGGCTGCATGCGTGCCGCGGGTGGAAGACCTCGATCGCGGAGTGCGTCGCGTCGTTTCGCTGCACCAGCGGCACGTCGTGGCGGGTCGCGAAATCGACGAACTCGGCCAGCGGCGTGACCAGCGGCACCGGGGCGTTGTTCTTCACGTCCATCCCGGTGCAGGTGATCACCAGCCGGTCCGCGGCCGCCAGCACGCAGTCGAGCAGCCCGCGCCGGATGTCGACGCGCGGATCGGCATCGCCGAGCAGCTGGTGCCGGCCGGCGAGATCCTCGCTGTCTCCCTCCCGGGCCGCGACGGCCTCGTCGTCGAACCCGGCGAGGCAGATCACGCGAAACGGGACGCCCCGGAACGGGATCATCGACGTGGCGGTGATCACCCCGGTGCGCAGGGGCTGCCGGCCCACGGGTGCGGCGAGTGTCGCCGCGAGGATGGTTCTGACGTCATGGTAGGGCACGGCGACCGCGGCGGAGTCCTGCGCCGCGGCGGCCGCCGGCCGCCGCAGGTTCTCCAGCTCCCCGAGAGGCACGGCAAGCTCGTCGTTGTCCTCGCCGGCGAGCTGGCCGAGGGCCGACTCCAGCAGGTCGCACCACTCCGGGACGGCCTTCGCCGTGCCGGCCTGCCGGTCGAGGTCGTCGATGATGCCGAAGATCGTGACCAGCGGGGCGAGCGATTCGATGTCCGCCGCGGCAACGTGGTTCAGCGGCACGACGGCTCCCAAGACCGGCTCCGGCCTGCCATCCGGCACGACCGCGCCCAGCAGCATGCGTTCGATTCCCAGCCGCCACGTGTGGGCCGACAGGTCGGCGCGGTCCAGGCCGGCCCGGGTGCGGCGGTCGGCGTCGAGGCCCCAGCGCACCTTCGTCCGTTCGATGCACCGGCGCCAGACGTCGGTGTCGTCGTCATCGAGGCCGAAGTGCTGGAGCACGAGCGGATGGGCCGCGACCGCCAGCATTCCGTCCACCGAACATCGCGACCCGACGAGCTCGACCAGGGAAGCCAGCAGTGAGGCCCCGCGGCTGACCTCGCGGATGCCCCGGTCGGCGACCAGCAGCGGCAGTTCGATGGTCGGTACGGTCGCGTCGCCCGTCGGCACGGCTCGGTTGAACGTCGCCTCGAGGTGTGGGGCGAGGTTCGCGATCTGCGGGCTCACGATCACGACGTCGTGGGGGGCGAGGCCGTCGAGGGTGCGAAACGCCTGCGCGATCGCGTCGTGGAGAACCTCGGCCTGACGCCCGAGGTCGTGGCAGCGGTGGATCCGCACCGAGGCGTCGCTGTCGTCGAACGCCCGGCCGCCGCTGACGCGGCCGGCGGCCACCGTCTGCCGGAGCCGGGCCAGGAGCGGCGCTCCGGCCGGCAGCGGCGCCGGCGGATCGATGCCGGCGTGAACGGGCCGCTCCCCCTGCGAGGCCAGCAGCCACTGGGCCTCGCGGGTGCCGCGGAGCCACGCTTCGACGAGCGGATCGACGCCGTCATCGGGGGTGTCGTCGAGACGTTGCGGTGCGACGCCCGGCGACTCCGGCGGCGACCGGCTGGCCCAGTCGTGCCGCAGGGCTGGGGAGGGATGGACGAGCACGACCCGAACGTCGCAGGGGGCGCCGGACCGTGTGGTGGAATCCCCCAGCCGCTTCAGCAGTCCGATCTGGTGCAGCGAAAGCCCCTGGAGGCCGGCCACGAGGACGCCGTCGGGAACGGCGCCGGCCCGGGACTGGTCGCCCGCCGAGCGGTCGCGGGGACCGAGCGCGTGCGGCAGGCGGCCGATCGAGCGGCGCACCTCGCGCCACAGGTTGAACTGCCACCGGTCCGGCGGGGCGAGCGGCTTCGCGACAGCCTGCCCCTCCGCATCGGCATACGGGCTCTCGATAGCCCGGCCGGCGTCCCAGCCGAGGATCATGCCCGGCCGGCGAAATTGGTAGTGATCGAAGCGGTCGGCGAACCGGCGGGCCGCGAGCAGCGGTCCGCCGAGCCGGCTGACGATCGGGGCGTACGGGTCGGGGTTCCTCGCGATCACGGCGAGGATCGTGAACGTGAGATTCTCGACGTCCCAGGGGTCGTCGTCCGCGGCGGGCAGGTCGTCGGGTTCCAGCAGCGCTGAAATCGTGGCGGGATATGAAATCTCCACGTTCGCCACGATCCCGTCGCCGCGGCCTGTTCTCTCCAGCCCGCCGCCGGACGCCCCCAGCCGCCGGGCCAGTTCGCTCCACAGCCACGCCTTCGCTCCCGCCGTCGGCACCACGATCCGCGGCCTGGCGAACAGGTCGCGATCGCGGCGCAAAAAGTCGATCACCGGATCGACGACGTGCTCGAGCCGCTCGACGTAGGAGATCTCTAGCGCCATCCCGTGATCCTCGACGCCGGCAGGTCCCTGCCGCCGCTCCATCGACCTCCGCTCAGGCGGCGACCCGGGAGCAGCGTTTTACACCAGCCGCGCCGCCAGCGCCACCGCCGCCGTCTCCACCCGCAGCACGTGCGGCCCGAGACTGGCCCGCACCGCACCGGCTGAGTCCGCGGCCGCGAGCTCCTCGTCGGTAAAGCCCCCCTCGGGACCGACGAGGCCGATGACCTCGGGGTCAGCCGCCACGAGCGCCGCCGCCAGCGGCCCGCCCCGCGGATCGGCGACCACGATGCGGATGCCCGGCGCCGCGCCGGCAACCAGCGTTGCCACGGAGCGGGGCGCGGCGATCTCCAGCAGTTGGTTTCGGCCGCACTGTTTACAAGCCTCGATCACGCTCCGCTCCAGCCGGGCCCGCGCGGCGGCCGTCGCTTCGGCGACACCGCGGACGGTCTCCAGCGGCACGAGCCGATCGACCCCGAGCTCCGTGAGTTTTTCCACCAGCCACTTCTGCCGCTCCCCCTTCGGCAACGCCACCGCGATCGTGCGGGTCGGGCCCGACCGGGGCGGATCGGAGATGGCCGGGCCGGTCTCGAGGTCGATCGCATCGCGGCCGATACGCACGATCCGGGCCGGCCACTCGACGCCGTCGCCGCAGAACAGCCGGACCTCGTCCCCCACGCTCGCCCGGAGGACGCGGGCGAGGTGCCGGGCCTCGTCGCCGCGGAGTTCGGCCCGGCCTTCGCGGGGCGGGGCGGCGAGAAGAAATCGCTCGCTCATGTTCCCCCTCACGGTTGGCCGTCCGCCGCCCGGTGAAAAACCGGCGCGGCCGTGCCGATAAAAGCCCGGTTGATTTCGTCCTGACCCGGCCGCCCGGGCCCGCTACACTCCGCCCCCATGCTACGCGATCGCCCCCAATTCACCGCGCCCCCCTTCGACGGTGCGCCGGAGCCGGCCTCGTTTCACGCGGGCCTGCCCCAGGAGGAGGCGCTCGCCCGGATCGAGTGGCTCTGTGGCCACCGGGAGCGGTGCGGCATCGTGCTCGGCGCGGCCGGTGTCGGTAAGAGCCACCTCGCCGCGCTGGCAGCCCGGCGGCTCGCCGGCCTCGGCGCCGAGGTCGCGGTGCTCTCCGTCGGCGGGCTGCCCGAAGGGGAATGGCTCGAACTGCTCCTCGACCGGCTGCCCCTCGATCAGCGCAGCCGGGCCGAGCCGGGGAGGGCGTGGCAGAAACTGGAGAACCGGCTGCGAGAAAACACGCTCCTCGAGCGGACTACGGCCCTCGTGTTCGATGACGCGGATCGGGCGCCGGCCGACGCGGTCGAGGGCATCGCCCGGCTGGCCGCTGCGGTCGAGCCCCGGTTCAGCCGGACGCTGATCGTCGTCACCGCGCGGCCAGAGGGCCTCGCCCGGCTGCCGGACGAGCTGCGGGATCGGGCAGCCGTGCGGATCGAACTCGCGCCCTGGGAAGAGCACGACGTGGCGGCGTTCATCGCCAGCGCCCTGCAGCGTGCCGGCGGCGACCCCGGGCTGTTCTCCGTGGAGGCGGTGGAGACGATGGCCCGGTTCACGGGGGGCATGCCCCGGCAGGTGGTGCGGCTGGCGCGGCTGGCACTGGCCGCGGCGGCCGGGGACGGCCTGGGGACCGTCGATGCGGCGACGGTCGAACGCGCGTGGCGGGAACTGATGCCGGTCGAGCGGCCCGTGGCGGCCGCTGCCGAAGTACGCGGGACGGGCGACCCGGACCGGCCGGCGACCGTGCGGGTCGTACGCCGTCTCGGCGGCTAGCGACTGATCTTCTTGATGGCCGCCTGCGCGGCCGCGGCCAGCTTGGCGTCGTCCCCCGCGGCGAGCTTTTCCAGCTTGGGCAACGCCGATTTGGCGCTCGGGCCGACCGCACCGAGCCGCTTGACGGCCTCGATCCGCTTCTCCGGCGATGCGTGATCGAGATCCTTCACGTACTCGTCCATCGCCATCAGACCTTCGAGCGACTGCGGCCCGCGGGAGCGGTTCTTGGGCACCGCCGACCGGGGCCGCTTCTTCGCCGTCGAGGACTTTTTCTTCGTGCCGCTCCCCGACGAGCAGCCGGCGAGGCAGAGCAGGGCGGCCGCGACAACGAACCGACGGCGGACAGGATCCACGATGCGGGGTTCCGTTATGAACGGGACGCCGGGGCGGGGTCGGGTCGGGCACGACGACCTGGAAACCCTGCCGGACGAAACGATCGTAGCAGGTCCGCACCGGCCCTCAACGTCGCGGCGGCGTTGGGGGGCATTTTCCGGCCGGTGCGTCCTCTTATAGACTCCGGTCAACCGGCCGGTCGGGCTGGGGCACACGGAGCAGTGGACTAGTGGCCGGACCCGTTTCCCGATACGTCGTCGCTTCGCCCGACGACGGCAGCCGGATCGACCTGCGAAACCCGTTCCTCGCGGCGGCCCTGTCGTGGCTGGTGCCGGGGCTCGGCCAGATCTACCAGGGGCGGACGGTCAAGGGGGGGATCTGCATGGCCGCGCTCGTCGCGGCCCTCGCCTGCGGCATGTGGCTCGGCGACGGCCGCGTCGTCTACGCGTCGTGGCGGCCCGGCGACGCGCGGTATGCGTTCATCGGGCAGTCGGGGATCGGCGCGGTGGCCATACCCGCCGCCCTGCAGGCGCGGCTTCTTGCCGACCGCGGCTGCCAGCCACTGTTCGCCAGCGCCTGGTTGGCACCGCCGGTCCGGCCGGGTCAGCTCGTGTCGCCGGCCTACGCCCGCACGCTCGCCCGCACGTCTCCTGGAGTCATGCTCAACCAGCCTGGCGCCGGTCAGGCCTTCGGCCAGGTGTTGAACGACGAACTCTCGCTGTGGCAGAAGCGGCTTGGCCGGCGGTTCGAGATCGGCACGCTCTACACCGTGATCGCCGGCCTGCTCAACATGCTGGTGGTATTCGACGCCCTCGGCGGCCCGATGCGCGTTGCGACGCGGAAAGCGGAGACGGCGGACGGCCCCAAGGCGGCGCGGCCGTCGGGCCGGCCGGGGAGAGGATGAGATGAGCCCGGCCAGCCACCCCTTCACGACAGGAGTCAGAATCCCATGCTGATCGAACCGCTGCTGGCGATCATGGTCGCCCAGCTGGCCGGCCGGGTGCCGGGCATCTTCTTCGGGCTGCCGCTGTTGGCGCTGGCGAGCCTGATCTTCGCGGCCACCCACCACGAGGACCCGGCGGCGATCGGCTACGCCGCCGTTCACTGGACCGTCTGGCTCGGCGGCATGCTTGGTGCGGTGCTCGCCGCGGTGCTCCTGCTCGGTTGGTTCGTCTGACCGACCGCCGCTCCGGCGGCGCTGGCGGCGGCCGCAAGGTCGAGCCGGCGGAGCTGGCCGCAGGCCGCGTTGATCCGCGCCCCCTTGCGCCGGCGGATCTGGGCGTTGACGCCCGCCCCCCGGAGCAGGTCGAGGAACCGGTCGCGGCTCTCGCGCGACGGCTCCTGCCACGGCATGCCGGCGACGGTGTTGTAGGGGATCACGTTGACGAGCGCCGCCCGACCGGCGAGCAGCCGGACGAGCCGCCGGGCGTGCTCGGGAGAGTCGTTGATGGCGCCGAGCAGGACGTACTCGAACGTCAGCCGCCGGCCGGAGGCAGCCCAGTAGCGGTCGGCCGCCGCCATGATCTCGGCGAGGCCGATCGTCTTGTTCACCGGCACGAGCCGCGTGCGGGTCTCGTCGTCGGCGGCGTGGAGCGACACGGCCAGATGATAGCCAGGATTCTCGGCCGTCAGCCGGTCGATGCCCCGCGGCAGGCCGACCGTCGAGATCGTGATCCGGCGCTGCGAGATCCCCAGGCCGTCCGGGTGCTGGGCGGTGGCCAGGGCAGGCAGGAGGCGGTCGAGATTCGCCAGTGGCTCCCCCATGCCCATCACCACGATGTGGCTGATCCGCTCCGTCTCCGGCAAGAGCGCCGCCAGCCGCAGCAACTGCTCGAGGATCTCGCCGCTGGTGAGGTTGCGGATCACGCCGTCGATGCCGCTGGCACAGAACACGCAGCCCATCGCGCAGCCGACCTGCGAACTGATGCACACGGTCCGCCGGGCGCCGTCGCGGAGCAGAACGCACTCGATCCGCTGGCCATCGGCCAGCGCCAGCAGCAGCTTCTCGGTGCCGTCGTCGGCCCGGTGATGGGCGGCGATCGACGTCGTCCAGAGGTCGAAGTCGGCCTCGAGGCCGACCCGCAGATCGCGGGGCAGGTCCGTCATGGCGGCGAACGCGCCCGCCCGGCGGTCGAACAGCCAGCGCCGGACCGCCGCCCCGCGCCAGGCGGGCTGGCCGCGGGCCTGGAGCCAAGCGTCGAGGCCGGCGCCGGGGTCGAGGACGTGGCCGCGCCGCGTGGCTGCGACTGGCGGCAGGGCGGTCCCCGGCTCTGGCTGCGGATCGTGCATGGGGTGTCGCGCCGGGGCGGGGACCCGGCCGCTGGCATTCCGCTGGCGGCCGCATCGGCCGCGGGGTAGATTTTCCCGTCCGCCGGCGGCCGGAACGCCTGCGGGTGCCCGCAATCATACCCGGCCCGCGGCACGCGGCCCGGAAGAGAGGTGGAGATGAGCCAGAAGCAGTTGGAGGAGCGGACCCGCTGGGTCTACGACGAGCGGCTTTTTCCCGTCTGGAACAGTTCCTTCGACAAGGCGGACCGCACGGAGATGATCCAGGACGACCTCTGGGCCGGACGGAGCATCGCCCTGCTCCTGGCCGCCCTGGTGGCGATCGGCCTCGTGCTTTCGCTGGTGACGCTGGCCTTCGTCGCTTCCTGGCGGTAGCGGACGGACCGCGTTGACCGGGACGGCCGCACCGGATACCCTCCTTGGTGTGCGGGGGTTCAGGAGGCGTTGACGCATCCTGGAGGGAAGGGCCATGCGACGCGGGGTAACGCGGGCGGGCGAAACGGCTTGTGACATCCGTGCGCCGGCCAAACTGAATCTGTCGCTCGCAGTGCTTGCGCGGCGTGCCGACGGCTTCCACGAGATCGAGTCGCTCATGGTGCCGGTGACGCTGCACGACGTCGTGCGCGTCCGCGTGACACAGCAGCCGGGGATCCGGCTCACGGTCCGATTCGGCGGCCGGCTCGCCGGGCCGCGCGGTGCGTCGCTGGCCCGCGACGTGCCGACGGACGACGGCAACCTCGTGGTCCGCGCCATCCGGCTGCTCGCCGCCGAGGCGGGCATCGAGCCGCGGCTCGACATCGAACTCGTCAAGGCCATCCCCTCGGGCGCCGGACTCGGCGGCGGATCGAGCGATGCCGCCGCGGTGCTCAGGGCGGCGGCGACGGTCTGGGGCATCGACTGGCCCGCCGACCGGCTGGCGACCATCGGCGCGGCGATCGGCAGCGATGTGCCCTGGTTCTTCGCCGGCGGACCGGCGGTCGCCGGCGGCCGCGGGGAGCGGATCGAGCCGGTGCCCGCGCTGCGGCCGCTGGCGGCGGTGATCGCCTGCCCCGCCGTCGGGCTGTCGACCGCCGCCGTATATCGGCAGTGCACGCCCGACGCCGGCCGGCGCGGTGAGGCGCGCCGGCTCGCTGAGGCGCTGGCGACCGGCGGCCTCCGGGCCGCGATGCCGTTCATGCACAACGCCCTCGAGGAGCCGGCACGGCGGCTGTGCGCCGACGTCGATCTGCTGCTCGCCGCGCTGGCTCGGGCCGGGTCCGGGGCGCCGCGGCTCACCGGCAGCGGCAGCGCCTGTTTCGCATTGACGAGGACGATCGCAGAGGCCCGGCACATCGCGGCCCGGCTCGCGGCGGAAGAGTCCGCCACGGGGCCGCGCTGGCCCGGGGTGTTCACGGTCCGGCTCGTGCAGCCGGGGTGGACCGCACGTCGCCCGGTTGCGGCCGCGGTCTAGGGATCTGGCTCTCGGGGAGTCTGTGGGACGGAAGGGCGGCGGCGCGTGGCCCGGCCGGTGGGGACCGACCGGAGCAGGAGCGGGGTCGGTGGGGCGGTCTGGGGAGATGCCGCGACAGCGGCCGGGGGCAATCCATGCAGATCACCGAAGTGCAGATCAAGCTGATCGAGAACGCGGCCGAGCGGCTGCTTGCCTTCTGTTCGATCACGATCGACGCGGAGTTCGTGGTCCGCGACCTGAAGATCATCGCCAGCCCGGCGGGGCCGTTCGTGGCGATGCCGAGCCGCAAGCTCTCCGGTCATTGTCCGACGTGCAAGTTCAGGAACCCGCTGCGTGCGACCTACTGCAACCAGTGCGGGGGCAAGCTGCCGCCCGGCAATCGGCAGCGGGACGAGGAGGGGCGGCTGCGGCTGTACGCTGACATCGCCCATCCGATCAACGCCGCCTGCCGCGACATGATCCAGCGCCGGGTAGTGGCGGAATACGAGGCCGAGATCGTCCGCTCCCGCGAGCCCGGCTACGAGTCGCGGTACGACGCCATCGGCGACGAGTGAGCGACCGGGGTGCGTGCCAGACTCGCGTCGGGCCGCGTCAGGCCCGGACGAGGGCGTGAAAATCCCGGGTCAGACGGGCCGTCACCGGGCCGGGTGTGCCGGTGCCGATCGGCCGGCCATCGATCTCGACCACCGGGATCACCTCGGCGGCGGTGCCGGTGAGGAAGCACTCGTCGGCGGTGTACAGGTCGTGGCGCACGAGCGTCGCTTCGCGGCAGTCGATGCCGGCGGCATGGGCCAGCTCCATGACGGCACCGCGGGTGATGCCCTCGAGGATCCCGGCGTCGGGCGGGGGCGTCAGCAGCCGGCCGCTCCGGACCACGAAGATGTTGTCGCCGGTGCATTCGGCGACCTCCCCCTTGTGGTTGAGCATCAGCGCCTCGACGCAGCCGGCCTGCAGGCCCTCGAGTTTCGCCATGATGTTGTTGAGGTAATTGAGCGACTTGATCCGCGGCGAGAGCGCCGCCGACTGCGTCCGCTGCGTGGCCGCGGTGACGATCCGCAGTCCCTTTTCGTAGAACTCCCGCGGATAGAGGCTGATCGTGTCGGCGATGACGATCACCTGCGGGTTGCGGGTCCGGTTGGGGTCGAGGCCGAGCGAGCCGGCCCCGCGGGTGATCACGAGCCGGACGTAGCCGTCGGCGAGGTCGTTGGCGGCCAGCGTGTCGATGACCGCCTGGGCGACCGCCTGCCGGGAGAGCGGGATCTCCAGGCAGATCGCCCGGGCGCTGGCGAACAGCCGATCGACGTGGGCGTCGAGGCGGAACACCCGCCCGGAGTAGGCCCGCAGCCCCTCGAACACGCCGTCACCATACAGCAGGCCGTGGTCGAAGACGCTGATCCGGGCCTCGTCCTCGGGGACGATCCGGTCGTTCATGAAGATCTTGCGTGGCATGGGTCTTGTTCCCCGAAATCGCTCGATGCTCGGCCGCCGCCCGGCGGCCGGGTCCGCCCGGATGCACCCGGGCGTCAGACCTCCACGACGCGGCCCGCCGACAGCCGCACGATCCGGTCGGCCCGCCCGGCGATCGCGGCATCGTGGGTGACGAGCACTATAGAAAGGCCGTCTTCGCGGTTCAACTCGCAGAGGCTGTCGAGGATGCCGGCCCCCGTGGCCTCGTCCAGATTGCCGGTCGGCTCGTCGGCGAGCAGCACGCGGGGCTGGGTGACGAGGGCCCGGGCGATCGCCACCCGCTGCATCTCGCCGCCGGACAGCTGGCTGGGGCGGTGGTGCAGCCGGTCGCCGAGCCCGAACCGTTCGAGCAGCTCGCGGCCGCGGCCGCGGGCTGCGGCCCGGACCCGCAGCCAGTCGAGCACGCCGTGCCGCACCATCAGGGGGGCGAGGACGTTCTCCAGGGCGGTGAGTTCCGGGAGCAGGTGGTAGGCCTGGAACACCATGCCGATGGCGGTGTTGCGCAGTTGGTCGCGACGCCGGGCGGGGAGCCGGTCGATCCGCGTGCCGTCGAGTTCGATCGCGCCGGAGTCGGCCGCGTCGAGCAGGCCCATGAGCTGCAGCAGCGTGCTCTTGCCCGAGCCGCTCTGGCCCACGACCGCCACGAAGCCCCCCGGCTCGAGGTCGAAATCGACGCCGCGCAGCACGTGCAGCAGGCCGGCGCCGGAGCGGTAGCTCTTGCGCAGGTCGCGGACGCTGAGGATGCCGGGGGCCGTGTCAATCATGCCGCAGGGCCTCCACCGGATGCAGCCGGGCCGCCCGCAGCGCCGGGAGCACGCTCGCCGCCACGGCGATCGCCACGGCGCCGAGGATGATCCAGGCCACGGTCGCCGGATCGACGATCGTGGGAATCTTGTGGAAGTAGTAGATCGACGGGTCGAAGACCTGGCGGCCCGAGAGCCATTCGACGAGCCCGCGGATCCGGTTCAGGTTGCGGACGAAGGCCAGCCCGAGGACGAGCCCCGCCCCCGCGCCGACGAGACCGAGAAACAGGCCGTAGCCGAGGAAGATGCCGGCGATCCCCGACGCCCCGGCCCCGAGCGACTTGAGGATGCCGATGTCCTTCGTCTTCTCGACGACGATCATGAAGAAGATGGCGAGAATGCCGAAGCCGGCCACGGCGATGATCAGGAACAGGAGAATGTTGAGGACCGACATCTCCATCTCGACGGCGGCCAGCAGCGGGCCCTGCCGGTCGCGCCACGTGGAGATGTCGTACAGATCGGCCGGGAACACGCGCCGCAGCCGGTCACGGACCGCCACCAGGTTGGCCCCGGGGACGAGCTTGATCTGGATCTGGTTGACGCTCGTCAGGCCGCTCTGCGGGTCGATCATCCCGCGCATCCGCTGCACGGCGGCGATCGGCACGAAGACGAAGTTCGTGTCGTACTCGCTCATCTTGCTCTCGTAGAAATCGACGATCGTGAACGTGTCGCTGACCGCCTTGGGGGGCGTGCCCGCCGTCGTGGTCATGATCTTCACGTCGTCCCCCGGCAGCCTGAGAAACCGGTCGATGCCGGTGCTGTCGCGGAAGCTCATCAGGCCGAAGCCCGGGACGACGCCGGTGAACTGGGCCGTCGCCGGGTCGGCCTGCGGCTCGCTGTCGGGCCGTGCGGCGAGGAACGGATCGACGGGCTGGCCGGCGGGCTGTGGTTCGGTCGTGGCCGGCTGGTCGGCCGTGGACGGGGCCGCATCGGGTCCGGTCGTGGTGTCGGCCGGCTCTGCCGCCGGTGCCGTGACGGCGACGATTTCGCCCTGGCCGCCGACCGCGCTCGCCGGCCGGGCCCTGGTGCCGGTCCGCGGCTCCGGCCGCGCGGCCTCCTCGGCAGCGCTGCGCCGCAGGCGTTCCCAGTCGGCCCAGCGGCGCCGATGCCCCCAGCCGGCCGTGCCCAGGGCGGGCCGCGTCGGCTCGGGAGCCAGCCCGTCGGCCTGGCTGTCGATCGTGTCGTAGCCCCCTTCGCGCAGGTCGAACGACAGCCGACGCCGGTTGTCGGGATGCTGGAGGAAGCGGCCGAAGTCGCTGACCTGCGCGTGGGTCGCCTCGTCGATGCCCACGAGCATGATCGGCCGAAGGACGTTTTGGCCGCGGATCTGAAAGCTGATCATCGCCGGCGTGGTGACGGTCGGCGTCATCCCGGCGATCGCGTCACCGGCGACCCGCCGGATCTCGCGCATGTGCCACTCGGGATCCTGGAAGCCGGAATCGGAATGGGTGGCGAAGACGATGTCGGAGAGGATCCCGTGGATCCGGTCCTGCATCTCGTGCGAGAACCCCGCCATCACCGCGTTGACGACGATCATCGTGGCCACGCCGAGCGTGACGCTGATCACGCTCGCCAACGCGATCCAACGGGTGCGGAGGTAACGCCAGCAGAGCAGGAGCTTGTACATGGGGGCCGATGACGGGGGGCTGCAGGGCGGGGACGGTAGCATGGCCCAGGCCCCCGTCCTAGCCCGGAATTCCCCGGCTCCGGCCGCGGCGCCGCCCCCGCGGTCAGTCGGCCCGCGGCCGGTGGATCGGAAACAGGATCACGTCGCGGATGCTCGGCGCGGCGGTGAGAAACATCACCAGCCGGTCGATGCCGATGCCGAGGCCGCCGGCCGGCGGCATCCCGTGCCGCAGGGCGCGGATGAAGTCGGTATCCATCCGGGCCATCGACTCGTCGGCCGGCAGTCCGGCGAGCTGGGTGCGAAACAGTTCCTCCTGCAGGTCCGGGTCGTTGAGCTCGGTGTAGGCGTTGGCCAGTTCGATCCCCGCCACGTAGAGCTCGAATCGCTCGGCCACGTTCGGGGCTCCGGCCTTGCGCTTGGTGAGCGGGCAGACGGCGGCGGGATAGTCGAGGACGAACACTGGCCCGGAGAGGGTCTTTTCCACCGTGGCCTCGAACAGGTCGCTCTTGACGACGTCGGGATGCCGGCCGGTCGTCTCGATGCCCGCCGCGGTCGCCGCCGCGGCGACGCTCGCCGGGTCGGCGGGATCGCAGCCGGCGGCCTCGCGCAGCAGGTCATCGTAGCGGGCGCGGCGAAACGGGGGCGTGAGATCGACCGTGTGCCCCAGCCACTCGAACCGCGGCGGTGCGCCCGCCGCCCTGGCGGCGGCGACGATGATCGCCTCGGTGAGGTCCATCATCGTGCCGTAGTCGCCGTAGGCCTCGTAGGCCTCGAGCATGGTGAACTCGGGATTGTGCCGCGGGCTCACCCCCTCGTTGCGATAGACGCGGCCGAGTTCGAAGACCCGTTCCAGGCCGCCGACGAGGAGTCGCTTGAGGTGCAGCTCCAGCGCGATCCGCAGCACCAGCGGCATGTCGAGGGCGTTGTGGTGGGTGGTGAACGGGCGGGCCGCGGCGCCGCCGGCCGACTCCTGCAGCGTCGGTCCCTCGACCTCGAGGTAGCCGCGGTCGGCGAGCGTGCGCCGGATCGCCTCCACGATCCGGCTGCGGGCCACGAACCGGTCGCGGACGCCGTCGCCGTGGATCAGGTCGAGATACCGCATCCGCTGGCGGAGGTCGGCATCGACGAGGCCGTGATACTTGTCGGGGGGCGTCTCCAGCGACTTGGTGAGGAACGTGACTCCCGCGGCGAACACGGTCATCTCGCCGGTCTTCGACCAGCCGAGCCGGCCGTCGATGCCGACGATGTCGCCGAGGTCGAGGCAGTCGACGATCTTCCAGGCGTCGGGGCCGACCTGCTTCTTGCCGAGCATGATCTGGATCCGGCCGCTGCGGTCGTGGAGATCGAGAAACACGAGGCTGCCGGCGCTGCGCAGGAGCATGATCCGGCCGGCGAGGCGGACGGTGGGGCCGGCATCGCTCTCCTTGGGCAGTTCCTCGCCGCGGCTGCGGACGTCGGCGATCGGCAGGGCCTCGTCGAACCGCTGGCCGAAGGGGTCGATGCCGAGCGCGCGGAGCCGGTCGAGCTTGTCGCGCCGGGCCTGCTGCAGGGCGGCGCCGGTGCCCCGCGGCTCGGGCGCGTGCTCGGGGGCGGTTGTGGGGGACTCGGCCATGGGGTGGTGCGGACCTGCTGGGAAAGGGGGCGTGTGTGCCGCGGCCGTGCGGCGGGCACCGGAACGAGCCGCGATTGTCGGGTCTGCGGCCATTTTGGAGAAGGGGCGCGCACGGGGGCCAGCCCCCGGAAGGGCCGGACCACCGTGCGACCGGCGGCCGACCGCGGTGAAAACACCGTCGCCGGTCGGTGGCATGCTCGTCGCCGGCGGACTTTGCCGTTGCACCCTCCAACAGCATGGTGCGTCCTGCGGTGCAGGCAAAGTTCACCGGCTCCTGCGCGTGCCACCGACCGGCTCACCGTGCACCCACACGCGTACCCGGCGGCCAGGAAGGCCGCCGCTGCCCGGCGTGGTGAACCTCCGGCTTTACCACCGCCGGGCCAAGGCTGTCGGGGTCATGGAGGGCCCGACAGCCGTGAACCTTGACCGCCGCTGCCCGGCGTGGTGAACCTCCGGCTTCACCACCGCCGGGCCAAGGCTGTCGGGGTCATGGAGGGCCCGACAGCCGTGAAAACGGACAGGCATTTTTCAGCCTGTTCGAGCCGCAGGCGAAGCGTGTGAAGGGGTGGTGGGGCGATGTGGTAGAACGCCAGGGGATCGGTCGCGGCGGTCGGTCTTCCAGGTCCGTGGAGCAGTGGCGTGGCGGCAGAAATTCCCGAGCGACCGGCGGTCTACGCGGTGGAACTGCGGACCGCCCGGTGGACCGAACTGGTCGCCTGGTATCGCGACGTCCTCGGGCTGCGGGTGCTCGTGCGGTCCAGCGAGGACGGCTACGCGCTGCTCGCCGCCGGCGACGTGCGGCTGGCGATCCTCGCCCGGCCGCAGGCCGCAGGCTCCAGCGACCGCTGGAGCCTGGCGTTCGAGGTGGCCGACCTGGATGCAGTTCGAGCCCGGATCGGGGCGACGCCGTCCGCCCCCGGCGAGCCCACGACCCACGCCGAGGGATATCGGGAATTCAGCGTCACGGATCCGGACGGCAATCGGCTGCGACTCTTCGCCTGGCCGATCCGCTGATCAGGCGGCTCGCCGCCGCCGCAGCAGCCGCCAGGCAAGCCCGCCAATGCCGATGCCGGCCAGGGCCACGGTGGACGGCTCGGGCACGGCAGCGACGGCGGCACCGCCGAGGTCGCGGAAGCCCTTGCCGCCATCGGGCAGCGTCGTGAAGCCCGCGATCTCCGTCCGGGCGCCGTTCGCCAGAGCCACCTCGTACCACTTCCCATCCTCGTAGCTGTGGCCGTAGAGGGTGCTGTAGTCCGTGTTGAAGGAGAGCTGGAGGCCGAGCGTGTTCTCCGTGCCGAGGGCCGCGGCCAGTTCCGTGAAGGTATTCGTCGGATTACTGAGATCCAGCGAATAAAACCGGCCCCGCGTCGTGGAGGCGTAGAGCATGCCGGTGTTCGGATTGATGGCGATGTCGCCGAACGTGTTCGTGTTCAAGCCGGTACCAGGATTGGGAAGGTTCATGCCGTTGATGGCAAAGGTGTCGATGCTGCTGATCGACGGCACGGCAGAGGTGCCCGTGCCGGTGTAGCTGAGGTTGACCTTGTTGAGGACATTGGAGTTGAACTCGAAGAACCAGTAGGCGTTGTTGTAATAGGACGCGTTGTTCGGGTCGGGCGTCGGCAACGTCGTCCCCGAGACGCCGCTGACGGTCGTGCCGCTGCCCTGCACCCAATACTTCAGCCCGTTGTCCGGCCCGATGAGGAGCAGCTGGTTGCGGCTGGTGTCGTAGGCCAGCGAGTTCGAGGAACCACCGGAGGGCTGGACGAGGACTTTCGACGACGTCTTGGCGACGGGGTCGATCTCCCAGATGTCGTTGGCGTTGTCCACGCCGTAGATGATGGCGGGGACCACCGGTTCGGCGACGGCGGCAGCGGGAGCGAGGGCCGCGACGGCCAGGAACATCAGCGCGGCATGGGAAAACGACGGGCAACGCAGGGCGACGGGCGAAGACGCGGGACGGTTCATCGAAACATTCCTGGCAAAGGGGATTTCCGGTCCTGACCACGCCGCGGACCCGCGGCTGTGGCACCACGAGCAAACGACCGTGACGAAACGATGGCCGGAAAATCACCGAAGGAGCCGCGGAAGAGACCGCACACACTCGCTACTTCCCTGCCATGAGTCGTTGTGCAGCCCGGACACCCGGGTGGCACCGTCACGACGTCATTTGCACGCGGTCAGTAGCTGCTCCTTGAAAACACGAGCCCGGCCCGAGGCCGTCTCGACACATGAATCTATAGGCCCCGCAGTTTCCCGAGTCAACGCCCGAGTCAAAATTTTTGTCCTCGACGCTCCCGTCGGGCCCCGGCCGCTCAGGCCGCCTGCCCGGTGCGGGGCGAAGAAAACGGCTTTTTCACGGCTTTTTCCGCGGCGGCGAGTCGGTCCTCGAGCTGGTCTGCCATCTCCCGCCACCGGTCCCGCGTGCCCGGGGCGAACGCGGCGGGCCTGTCAAGTGTCTCCGGATGCAGGTCCTCCGGCTGGCGGAGGAGCTGCGCGGCGAACGTCCCCGCGTCGCCGTAGTACGGCCAGCCGTGTTCGGCGCACAACTGCCGCGCCTTGCCGCTGACGGGCCAACGCGGGTCGCCGGCCAGCGGCTCGACGAACGCCACCGGCGTGCCGACGTTCGCCGCGAACACCAGTGGATGCAGCCGGCCGAGGCTCACGACCAGTTCCGCCGCCGCGATCGCCGTCTGCATGCGGCCCGGTTCCCACCACAGCCGCTCGCGCGGCAGCCTGGCGGCCGGCTGGATGTGGTCGAGAAACCGGTCGTCCTCCGGGCAGAACGGGAGCAGCACCGCGCGGTCGTGGCTTCGTGACAGGGCGTCGAGCAGCCGGGCAACCGTCGCCACGTAGTCCGCCGAGATCCAGGCCAAGGGAAACTCGCGCAGCACCAGGGCCACGCTGCCGCGTCGCTGCGCGGGCGGCGGCCCGGCCGTCGGCAGGCCGACCGCCCAGTCGGCGCCGTGATGGCAGCCGGACACGATCGCCGCCATCGCCTCCCGTGCTCCCGCCGAGCGGACGGAGACGAAGTCGAACAGACCGTAATAGCCGCCGAGCGCCGCCGCAGCGGCGGCCGTGGCTGGCCGGTGGCAATCGACACCGGTGAGGAAGGCGGGCTTGTCGAGGCTCCGGGCATGCACGACCTGCGCGGCGTTGAAGCCGTGCGGCAGGCCGCCGCCGCCGACGTGGATGCCGATCACCGCCGGCTCCGCCAGCACGGAGAGGTTCGCCTGGTGCACGATCCGGCAGCGGTCATACGGATAGCGGTCCCAGAACCCGTCGCAGGCGCCGCGCTCGTCGACGCTGATCACGATGTCGTAGCGGCCCGAGAACCGCTCGTATTGGGCCTGGAGCAGGGCCTCGTCGCCACAGTTGCCCCGGCCGAAGAAGCCGGAGAGGACGAGTGTCGGCCGTGGGGCTGGCGCCATCGGACTGCTCCTCCGTTACCGGCCGGCAAAACACCCGGCGGCCTCGGGCGGGGGAGCATGACTGATTCCGGCCCCGGTTCAAAGGCCGTCCGGCGGCCCGATTTGCCGTTGTCCGACCGGCCATGCCGGCCTACCCTCCGCGCCCTTTGCAGACCAGCCCCCGGCCGCGGCCGGGGCCGAGGAACGTCCCATGCGCATCCTGCACGTCTCCACGTGGGACACCCACTGCGGCATCGCCACCTACTGCGGCAACCTCGTCCGGGCCCTCGACCGCCGCGGCATGCGCAACGACGTCTACCCGCTCGCGCCACACCTCTGGCAGTCGCTGGTCGCTGGCGACGTGACCGATCTGCTGGCCGACATCGCCGCGGAGTCGCGGGGGTACGACCTCGTGCACGTCCAGCACGAGCACGGCCTGTTCGGCCACGCCGTGAGCTACAAGGCCGCGGCCCGAAACTACGGCACGATGCTGCGGCTGATCCGCACCACCGGACGCCCGGTCGTGACCACCTTCCACACAGGCCCGCTCGGATCGCTCCCGCCGGGCAGCCGGCTCTCCGTGGCCGGCGCCGTGAAGGCCTGGGGCAGACGCCGCGCGTGGCGCAGGCACGTCAGCCGCAATTTCGGTCCGCGGTCCGCGGGGCCGGTGGCGATCGCCCACACGCTCGTCACGCGCCGGGCGCTGATCAGGCGCGGCATCCCCGCCGCGTCCGTCCACGTCATCCCGCACGGCTGCCTGCCGCACCGCGACCTGCGGATCGACGCGTTGTCGGCCAAGGGACGGCTCGGCCTGCCGGCGTCGAGCGTGCTGCTGACGATGTTCGGGTTCGTGGGGGGCTACAAGGGGCACGATATCGCCGTGCGGGCGCTGGCCCGGCTACCGGAGCGGTTTCATCTGGCGATCTGCGGCGGTGCCCATCCCGAGTCGCAGGACCGAACACTCGCGGCCGTCATCCGCCTCATGAAGAAGCTGGGCCTCGAGCAACGCGTGACGATCACCGGCTGGCTGCCGGAGGGGGCGGCGGACCTGTACGCGGCGGCGACCGACGTCTGTCTGGCACCGTACCGCGACGAGGCGCTCTCCGCCTCGGGGGCGATCACCTGGGCGCTCGCCTCGGGCAGGCCGATCGTCGCCAGCCGGATCGCCGCCTTCCAGGCCATCTGCCGCGAGCAGCCCTGCATGCTCCTGGCGACGCCCGGCATGGTGGACGAGTTCGCCTGGGCGGTGGAGAAGACTGTCACAGACCGGGAGTTTTCCCACGGGCTCGTGACGGCGGCACGACGCTACACGCAGGCCCACTCGTGGGATGAGACGGCCCGACGAACCCACGAGCTGTACACGGCCCTGGTCGCCGGCACGGCGGCGGCCACAGCGGGCGTCGGTCGGGGCCGGGTCGTGGCCCGCGCGACCGGCGGCGAGGCTGAAGGCGAGACCGACGGCGCGGCAGCCGTTGACGCGGCCGCCGCGACCCTGGATGAGGCCGCCGGCGAGCCGACGCTGACGCTGGTTCACGATGGCCGCGGTCGGGACCGCGGGTCACGCGAGCGGCTCCGGGCCGCCGGCTGAAGCCACACGTTGGCGCGGCTCAGGGGGAGCGATCGAGTTCCGTTGCCGGGTCGTTCGCGGAGGGTGTGGCCGCGGCGCTGAACCAGATCGTCGCCAGCGCCATGCCGAGGCCGAAGAGCAAGACAAGGGCCAGCACCGCGCCCATCAGGCAGCCGGCGCTGGCGTCGTCGGCGGCCAGCGCCGCGAGCTGGCGGTCCGGGAGCGGACCGGCGCCGGCCGTTGCCGTCGGCCCGGCATCGACCGTCCGGTCGGCCTGCCGGTTCACGCTCGTGTCGAGGGCCAGGAGCAGGCTCCGGGCGTGGCGGAAGAAGGCCACGGGCAGGAGCACCGCCACGGCGACGGCGATCGCCAGCGCCCACTCGTGCGACAGACCGGCGCCGAGCACGAGCGCGGCGTAGAGGGCCCCGGTGACGATCACCGTGACACCGTAGTTGACGTAGATCGAGCCGAGATAGAACCCGGGCTCGCGGGCGAACGCCAGGCCGCAGGCCGGGCAGCCGTCGTGCATGCGAAACCAGGAGCGAAACAGCGAGCTGCCGCCGCATCGCGGGCAGCGCAGCCGCAGTGCCCGTCCGAGCACGACGTCCCACCCGGCAGTGCGCGCCGTGCCTGTTCGGCGATCGGTCCGGCGATCGGTCATGCGCGGGCCGCGGCCGGCCGGGCGAGTTCGAGGAGGCCGCGGCCGAGCGGCAGCGGCTGACGCCGGACGACGGCGAGGCCGAGGTCGGCGGCCCAGCCGGCGATCTCCGCAGGGGCGTAGAGCCGGCCCTGCGTCACGCTGGCGAGAAGGACCGAGTATTCCGCCGCCCACAGCGGGCCGTCCTTGGCATCGTCGAGGAACATGTCCACGACGACGATCCGGCCGCCGGCAGGCAGCCGGGCCGCGCTCCGGGCGAGCAGCCGGCGGCAGTCGGGTTCGTCCCAGTCGTGCAGCACGTTGGCGAACAGATGCAGGTCGTGCCCCTCCGGCCAGTCGATCGCGAACATGTCGCCGCTCGTGACGACGATCCGTCCGGCATGGCCCGCGCCGGCCACCGTCCGCCGGGCGATGGCGGCGACCGGGTCGGCCTCGAGCACGGTCGCCTGCAGGGCCGGCGCCGCCTCCACGCAGGCGATCGCGTAGACCCCCGTGCCGCCGCCCACGTCGAGCAGTCGCCGCGCGTCGCGCAGGTCGATGCCGGCGGCCAGCGCGGGTCCGAGGATCCGGCCGCGGCAGTCCATCGCGGCGCTGAACGCCTCGGCGAACTCGCTGGTGCGCATCGCGGCATGCCAGTCGGCCTCCCCCTGCTCGCCGGGCCAGTTCGCCGGCCGGCCCGTCCGCAGCACCTTGAGCCAGTCATCGACCCCGGGTCGTCCCGCCATGCTCGCGTAGTAGGGACGGGCATCGCAGGCCGCGCCGGTCACGAGAAACTCGCGGCCCAGCGGCGTCGTGCGAAACACGCCGCCGGCGTCGGCCGCCACGAGACCGTTGGCGGTGCAGAGCGTGAGCATCACGTCGGTCGGCCGCGGGGCGATGCCGAGCCGCCGGCAGATCGCCGCCCGGTCGAGCGGCTCGCGATCGAGGAGCGTGAACAGGTCGAGGTGCACGATCGCGGCAGCCAGGCAGTCGGCCGCGGCGAGCGTGTCGCGGTAGCGGTAGATCGCGGCGGCGTCGTGGACTGGAGGCTGCATGGCCAGAGCGTACCATGGGCGGCGGAGGGTTCGATGACGCACGACAGCGATGAAGGGCCGGAGGCGACCGACGCCGCGCCCGCCGCCGGCTGGGCGGTCGATCTCGACGTCGCTGCGACGCTCACGCTGCCCGGCGGCGCGACCGTTCCCAGGGACGAGTTCTTCGGCTGGCTGTGGGCGGAGTGTGGCGATGCCGGTCTGCTCGGCATCGGCGAGGGAACGGTCGGCGTGGCCGAGGCGGCCGCGCTCGGCCTCGTGCTCGGGCTGCTGGTCGTGGACGCCGCGGCGGCGCCGCCCGATCGCGACTGGGTCGGAAGCCTCGATACCCAGACCGTGTGCTGCTGGTTCGCCGACGAGCCGGCCGCCCGCCGGGCCGCGGACCTGCTGGCGACGGTGACCGGCTGCCGCACGCGGGGCATCCGGCCGTTGGCCGCCGCCATGCCGGGGGCCGACTGGCGGGACGCCTTCGCGCCGATCGAGGTGCCCGGCTTCGGCGTCGTGCGACCGGCATGGGAGGAGGGGACCGCGGGCACGACGGCGGGCCGCACGACCCTGTTCATCGAACCGGGCTGCGGTTTCGGCACCGGGGAGCACGAGACGACGCGGCTCTGCCTGGCGGCGCTCGCCGCTTGGGTGCAGGAGGGTGGCCGGGTCGCGCGCGTGCTCGACTTCGGCAGCGGGTCGGGCATTCTCGGGATCGCCGCCGCCGTCCGCGGTGCCGACCGCGTCACGGCGGTGGAGATCGACCGGCGCACGCACGACGCCATCCGCGACAACTGTCGGCGCAACGGCGTGCAGGACAGGGTGAGCGTGCTGGGCGAACTCCCGGCCGCGACCACGGTCCACGACCTCGTGTTCGCCAACATCGTGCCGGCCGTGCTCCTCGAGCACGCGGAGCGGCTCCGCGATCGGCTCGGTCGCGGTCCGGAGGGGAGCTGCCTCGTGCTCTCGGGCCTGCGGGCGGAGGAGGTGGGGCCGGTGGCGGAGCGATATGCCCGCCTGCTGGCGGCGGCGCCCCTGCGGACGACCCTCGGTGACTGGCACTGCCTGCGGTTCGTCGTCGGCCGCTGAGAAGCGCAGGGCGACGACGACGTACGCGATCCGGCCGCCGCCGGCCGGTCGTGGGGCCGTCAGGCGGCGTGCGACTGGCGCTCGTGCGCCGCCGTGGAGCGGAGCAGGATGCAGCCCTGCAGCACCTCGGGCCTGCCCGGGCTGCCGACGGCGGCGGTGGGGCAGGCGACGAGCCCGGAAAGCCGCGTCCAGACCTCGTGGAGGGCGTGCGGAATCGAGCAGGCGCTGACATTGCCCGTCCGCCGGGTGAGCCCGTTGACGAGTTCGCCGCGGACGCCCAGTTCGTCGAGCTTCATGCCGGTGAACCGCACGATGCCCGCGCCGGCCTGGTGGGGCACGACGAAGTCCACGTCGTTCCCTGCCAGTCCGGTGGCGGCGAGCGACTTGACGACCGCGGCCGACATGGCCCGCGGGGCGATCTCGGCGATGGCCATGCCGTCGAGGGCGTAGACGAGCCGCTCGGCGGCGTGGATCGTGCCACCGTCGGGGGCCGGCGTCGCGACGTCGGTGCGGACGTGAAAGTCGAAGGCGGGCCGTTCGGTCGGCTGCCGTTCGGCGTCGGCATGGACGATCTCGAAGTGCACCGGGTGGCGGCGATTGGTGGTCGCCGCGAGCATCGTGGCCGAGGCCATGTCGCCGAACAGCCCGGCCGTCTGCACGCAGTCGTAGTCGGTGATGCGGCTGATGCGGCTGGAGGTGACGACGATCACGAACTCGTCGCGCTGCAGCGCCAGCCGCGGCGCCCAGCGCCGGCTGACGAGCGAGAACGCCCTGCTGTAGCCGCAGCAGAACCAGTTGAGGCCGATGGTGCGGCAGCGGCGCAGGCCGAGGTCGCGGGCCAGTTGGCCGGCGGCGCGGCTGGGGCGTTCACGGGCCACGGCGGCGGGATCAAGGTGCCGCCGGGCGATCGACGCGGGGATGAAGGACGGCGAGACGAACACCAGCCCGCGACAGTCGCCGAGATTGCAGCCCGTCTCCCGCTGCAGCCGGCGCACCGCGTGAAGGCCCATCGTCAATTCGTCGTCAGCCGAGATCCCCCGGGCCTCGATCCCGGTGTGGTGGGCGAACTTGCGCGGCATCGCCGCACCGAACCAAGCGTTGTCCAGTTCCCACGCGGGCTGGTGGACGGCGATGGCCGAGATGCCGAGGCGGGGATGTGGGCGGCCGGACATGAAAAACGCTCGTGCGGCGGAGGGGGCAGGGCAAGGCTACCCTCGATCGGGGACGGGTCCAGCGGGATTGTGCCGACGTCCGCCAGCCGGAGCCAGCGGGAAAACCACGGGGAAAACGCCGGTTTCGGCCGCTGCCGCGGGCGGCCACCGGCCGCCGGTGCCCCGTTCGCTTGTGTCTCCGCCGGGACGACCGGGCCTGCCGGACACCCCTGCGGGACGGGAGGTGGGCCGGCGGGTCGAGTCCGGCTTTACCGGTCCCGGTACGCTGGGTCTCCATGGGTCGGATCGTCACGCTCACCACCGACTTCGGCACAGGCTCGGGCTACGTCGCCGAGATGAAGGGCGCGCTGCTGCACGCCCGGACGCCGTTCACGCTCGTGGACATATGCCACGACCTGCCCGCCCATGACGTTCGCGCCGCCGCCTGGCTCGTCGGGCAGGCCTGCTTCACGTTTCCGTCCGGCACGCTCCACGTGTCCGTCGTCGATCCGGGCGTGGGAACGGCCCGCCGGCTCGTCTGGGCCCGGATCGGCGGCCAGGAGTTTCTGGGGCCCGACAACGGGCTGTTGTCGTGGGCCCTGCGGCGGGCGCCGCTCGCGGCCGCCCGCCAGATCGAGCCGACCGGCACCGCGGCCGCCACCTTTCATGGCCGCGACGTCCTTGCGCCCGCCGCGGTCCGACTGCTCGACGGTGCGGCCCCGGATGCACTCGGCCCCGCGGTGGCCGATCTCGTCCGCCTCGCCTGGCCTGAGCCCCGGGAGACGGCCGGCGGCATCGTCGGCGCGGTGCTCCACGTGGACGCCTTCGGCAACCTGGTGACGAACATCCCGGCGGAAGTCTGGCCGCGGCTGGTGGCGGCCGGCCGGCTGCGGGTGGGGACGCACGACGTGACGACGCTCGTCCGCACCTACGGCGAGGCGGCACCGGGGACGCCCGTGGCCCTCGTCGGCTCGCAGGGCTTCGTCGAGGCCGCCGTCGTCGAGGGCCGGGCCGACCGGCGGCTGGGAGCGCACGTGGGCACACCCGTGTCCTTCCCGTGAGGTCCCTGACGCTCTGGCATTGGATTGCGTGCAGTGGCCAAAACCATGGCCGGCCAGGTGGACGTGATCCCGGAAGTGGCGCTTGATCTGTCCGGAAAAGACACGGGACCGGCCCACAAGGAGGGCGGCCCCCGTGTTGGTGCTTCAGGGCTTCCCGGCACCGGTTCCGCCCGATTCCGCAGCCCCTTCCTGCATGACCGACCGCACCTCGGCCGCCGCAAGCGCTGCACGGTAGATGCGGAAGTCGCTCAACAGGCCTTTGAAGAACCGATTCCGCTGCAGGATTCCATAACCCAATCCGAATGTCATATTTTTGTTGGGCATGAAAGCGCCCTGGACTGGTGCACGGACTTTCTCGACGCCGTCCACATAGATGACGGCGTTCTCGCCATCGCAGACCACGGCCAGATGCTGCCACTGATCCGCGGCCAGTGAGACGGCAGGCGTGGCCTTGCCTTTCTTGCCATCGCCACAGGTCAGGACATAGGAGTTCACATCGTCGATATGTTGTTGCAGATGCAGCCCGGAAACGCCTCCCTCCACGCCCAGATTGCCAAAGATATTGGCGCATTGACGCTGCATCGGGGCCGGATTCACCCAGCACGTCAGCGAGAATGGGAGTGCCAGATCCTCCAGCGTGGTCGGCGTTTTCAGCATGGCCCACTCACCATTGAAGCCGAGGCCGGTTCGTCCCGCGGTTTTCACCCAGGTCGCCCCCTTGAGGCTGCCCGCGAGGTTGTTTCCCGAGGCATCCCCCGCCAGTCTTCCACTCCCCTCGTCGAGCTTCCACCACGCCAGCAGCGATTCATGCCGGAATTTCCTGCTGGCCTCCGTCAGGACATTGGGTTTGCGGGCGCGATCACGAATATGTTTCACCGTGACCGAATAGTCGCCGCGGGCAAGCGGCGTGGTCGTCAACGTGACGTTCGAACCATCCGCATCCAGTGACGCCGCCGTCACCTTGATTCCGGGCGTCACGATGTAGTTGTCAATCTGCTCCGCGTCTTCCGCGCGAACCGGTTCGCTGAAGGAGACGACCACGGAGTCGCTTCGCCCGCGGGCCGAGGCCGCTGCGACGGCTGGCCCGACCGTGTCCAACGCGGTCACCGTGATGACGCGAGGAACCGTTTCGGTGCGGCCCGTGGCGTCGGTGATCTGCAGGACGGCCGTGTAGACCCCCGCCTTCTCGTAGGTGTGTCGTGCCGTCGCTCCCTTGGCCGTGTCGCCATCGCCGAAATCCCAAACGAACGAACTGCCCGCACCCAGGAATTCCGAAACCGGCGCGGCGTCGAAACGCACCGGGAGCGGCAACTCGCCGCCGGCCGGTTCGGCCACGAAGCCCATGGGATCGCGGAACGGGGGCGTGATCGCGAGATCGGTTCGGCGGCTGGCGGGGGTCACGCGCAGTCTCACCAGTGTGTTGCCGCGAATCGTGCCCTCCACCGTCGTGTCGAATGGCGCCTGGAGACGAAAGTCCCCGTCCCATTCCTGCGGCCAGGCCTTGAAGAGCACGATCTTCTTCGCCTCCGGTTGCATCAGCCCCCATTCGTCGGTGCGGAAGGCGGCGGCAGGCAGCCCCTCCTTGTTGTAGAGGTTGTGCTCCTTGGGAGCGCAACTGTAGGCGTACCTCACGGCCACGGGAGCCGTGACCGCAGGACTCGAGACCATCACATCCGCACCATCGATGACTGCATCGGCCCAAAACCACTGCCGGTCGTCGCCGGCAATCGCGAAGGGACGTAATGTTCCGTCCTTGATCTCGACGACGGGCGCGCGAGCGGCCTTTCTGCCCACCATCAATCCGCTCCCGACGTGGTCGAACTTCAGCCGGATCTTGTTGCCTTCGATCGTCATCTCCCGATAGAGCGGTCCGCTGACCACGAGATCCTTCTGGCCGTACAGGTCACGGAGCGCCCACCGCGCCAGGCGTTCGCCCACGTCGAACTTGTTCACCGGGTGAATGCCGCCCCCGATATCGAGGGCCACGGCCATGCCGGTGTTGGCAATGCGGAGGCTTTTCAACTGTTCCATGCGGGTGATGGCCAGGCCGATGCCATCCTCGCCGTCGGGCTCGCCCGTCGGCGGGGCACCCAGGTGATCGTGGAACCAAGCACTGGGAAGCTGCACGAAATAGAAGGGAAAATCCCCCTGGTTCCAGACCTTGCGCCAGCCGCCGATCAGCGCCCGCATCTTGCGGTAGTAGGCGGTATCACCGCCATTCCATTCCCCCTGGTACCAGAGCGCGCCCTTGATTCCGTAGGGGGCGACGGGTTTGACCTTGGAGTTGAAGACCGCCTCGAGCGCGATGTGATCCGGTTGCGCCAACGAGCCCGCATAGCTCGGCTGTTGCTTCAACCAGGGTTCCAGTTCGAAGCCCTCGGGCGCGATCGACGCCTCGATTTGCGTGCCTCCGAAGCTGACATCGACCAGCCCGATGGGCACGCCCGTTTCCCTGTGCACTCGCCGGGCGAAATAGAACCCGGTGCCCGTGAAAGCGGGCGCGTTGGCGGGGGTGCAGACCGCCCATGCGCCCACGACGTCGGCCGGCGGCTTGCGCCGGGAAGGCTTATTCGTCGTCATCAGGCAGCGGATCGCGGGGAAGTCGGCCGCCGCGATGTCCTCCTTGGCGGCACATTCTTTCAATGCCAGCTCCATGTTCGACTGGCCGCCGCAGAGCCAGACATCGCCGACGAGTACGTCCTTGACCGTGACCGCGTTCTTGCCCGCGGCCGTCAGCTCCTGGCCGACGGCATTCAGCTTCACCGGGGGCAGCCTGACCGACCATTTCCCCTGTGCGTCGGCGGTCGTCGTCGCCTTGGCATCGCCCAACTGAACGGTCACCTGCTCGCCGGGTTCGGCGGTCCCCCAGACCGGCACAGGCAGGTCACGCTGCAGGACGGCGTGATCGGAGAACATCTTCGAGAGCGTCACGTCGGCGCGCGCCGGAAACGCACCGAGCAACACGATGACCAAACTCGCAACGGTGAACCTTCATGGCAACTCCTGCAAGGGATGTGCGAGTGGGAGGCTGCTTCGTCCGCCGCGGAGCTGCTCGTCCTGCGGGAATCGAGTATGTGTCGGTCAACGTTGAGTCCGCAAGCGTAGGCCGGGCCGGACCGCCCGCAGCCGGACGACGTCCGCCCCCGGGAAGAGCCGTTGCAGGCCGCTTCCTCCGGGCCGAAGCCCGCACGCCGACACCCCATTACCCGACAAGCACCGTCGGCCTTCGTGCAGCATCCGGCATGGCTTTCTGCAGAAGGGCAACAACGCTGTTCGGCACGTCTCCCTGACCGAACAGCACGAACCCGACCGCCAACCAGAAGGCACTGCCGAGGCTCCATCCAAAGACGATGTCGAGCGGTGTCCCGGCCCGGCTCATTTCGATCGCGATCTGCGCGATGGTGTGGGAGACTGAAGCGACGTCGCGAGCCACGATGATGAACCGATCGCCTTCCTGTCGTGCCGAAATGATCGGGGCATTGTGAAACTCGCTCGGGTCCCCATAGTGCACCTCGAGAAACACCAACGGCACGGCGGCAGGAATCCGGTGCTTTCGGCGCACCTCGGCTTCCTTCTCGTCGAGCGTACGATGCCCCGGCCGATGGGGCACCAGCACGCGAAAGCCACCGTCGGCGCAGATGTCGGTCCAGAGCATCCGTGCCGACTCGTCAGCGAAGCGAAACTCCTTGAGCCGCAATTCCCTGCTCCGCCATATGCGAGAGGCTATGGAGATCGTCATCACGCTGGCGATGAAGATGGACGCGATGATGATGCCGTCGGGCCGCTCGTAGATGTTGGCGATCGTCGTGTAGACGAAAACCGCTGAGATCAGGGCGAAGGCGGCGATCGTGCACCTCCGGCCCACTCCTGCCCAAGCAGTGGCTGGAAGCGGTTTGCGGCAGACATCCACGAGCGAACCGATCGCCGCGCTGGTCATGAGCACGAGCACGCCCGTCGCGTAGGCGCCGCCCTGCGCCGAGACGTCCGCCCGGAAGCACCACGTGACGATCAGATTGACGACCGTGAAGGCGATCACCAGTGGCCGGTACGCGGCAGCCCACTCGGGAGCCATCCCGTACCGCGGCAGGTAGCGGGGCACCATGTTGAGCAGGCCCGCCATCGCCGACGCCCCGGCGAACCAGAGAATCAGGATCGTACTGACGTCATAGATCGTGCCAAACACCCGTCCAAACAGCGGACACACGGCGTGCGGACTCTCGCCGTGGGCGATGTACGCCAGCGCCCGATCGATCGCCTTGCCCTTGACCGGTTCGTGGCGAAGTTCATCCGCGGGGATGAGCGTGTCGGTGCCGGTGACAAGCGACGAGCCGAGCAGCAAAACGGACATGAGCACCGCGGCCGTGACGAGCAGCATCCGGGTGTGGCGAATCCTTGCGGTCGCATCCGAGGGGTTCGCCTGCGTGCCGCGGACGAGGTGGATGTGCAGTACGCCCGTCTCGAACCCGCTCATTCCCAGTGCCAACTTTGGAAAGATGAGACAGGCGATGGCGATGGCCACCCACGGACCTGTGCCCGACAAAGGCGCGTGTGCGAGGTGGTAGTTCCCGGCGGCAATCTCGCTCAGCCAGTGCGGCAGAAGCGTGGGGTGGCCGATGAGGTACCACACGCCCGCCGTGATGATGAGTGCGGTCATGCCGATGTAGGCGACCACGAGAACCGTGGCAACTCCGACGACTTCGCCGTAGCCCTTGAGGAACATGCCGCCCAGCAGCACGAGCAGAAACATGGTCACGAGCATCTGCCCCTGCATCCACTCGGGGACGTGCCCGCTGTAGAGCGGATTCGATATCAGGTGGGCTGTCGCATCGGCAGCGGAGAGCGTCTTCGTGATGACGAAGTCAGTCGCAGCGAAGCCGACAAGAACGAGCACGGCGATCTTCGCGGTCCAGCCGCTGAACATCCGCTCGATCATGCCAACCGAGCCGACTCCGTCAGGGGTTTCGCCGGCCACATGGCAATAGATCGGCAGGGCACCGAGCAGCGTCACGAGCACGAGGATCAACGTCGCTACCGGGGCGATCGTTCCGGCGCCCTCGAAAGCGATCGAGGGCTGGTAGCCGAGCGTGCTGAAGTAGTCCACTCCGCAGAGGCACATGATGAGCCACCATGCGTAGTGGTGATGCTGTTGATGAGACGAAGGGGCCTTCTCCTGAGTGGACACGGCGACTCTCCACGGCTCGGGCCGGATCGCGCGCAGCGACCATCCTCCGGGCTGCTTGGCCGGAAGTGTGAGGAGTAATCTCTGCGCGAGCGAAACGACCTATGGCCGCAGGGAGGTGAACCCCGTCAAGGGTTCACGGGTCGACATGACCTACACACACGAGCCTTGATCATGCCGATTCCTGACCGAAATGTCCTCGAACGCCTGCGAGGTTAGCTGACGGGCTCGGAGCCGAAGTTGCCCCGCTCGGATGAACCGAGTTAGCCCCGGAAAAATGGGTCCCCCGCTCTGAATACTCAGATTCGGCGATTGGTCCTGCGTCCATCCCCAAACGGTAAGCGATCACGCGTACGTCAACAACCGTCACGTCGTTGTGCACGTCACGTGCCACAACCAGCAGGATTCACGGCGGCGGTGGCGGCGGCTTGATCTGACCACGCCACGGAACGGATGACCTGGGTTTTCGGCCAGTGGACTTTGCCCGCAGGACAGCGATCCCGGCCAGAACCGAGAGGACAACGATGATCCAGAAGCGGGTTGGCATGCCAGCTATCTTCGCCCATCTAGCGGCCACCGATGCAGGGAAAACCGTCGTTGATGCGATTTGCAACAGAATGAGCAACAGCGTCCTCTTCAGCTATCAAAAACCACTAGGCCCGGTGTGATTCGAACACACGACCAAGGGATTATGAGAACGAGTCCGCTTTCCGGTCATGCCATCTTCTTTCCCGCTGTTTCTGCCGTATCGTCCGGGAGCAACGACGGTTTTCGACGAAGTCGGGCACAGTGAAAACCGTCTCAGCATGGTCTCCGAACGACGTCGGTGTGCCGGTTATGGGGTTAACCCCATAACCCGTTCCCACAGGCTCGCGTGTCACTGGTTTGGCCGCCCGCCCCTACTTCTTTGGGATGTAGGCGTTGACCCCCACGATGACCTTCTTGCCGTCCACAACGCAGTCCGTTTCCTTGTTGCCATAGGTGGAGGCAACGACGAGGGTTTTGCCACTGGCGGACTTCTCGGGCTTGGCGTTCAAGGGGATCCTGAGAACAAGCTCGTCACCGACGATCTTTGCTGAAAAAGCCATGGATTCGCCCCTGGGATGGCTAGGTTGAAGGTCGAATCCCCCAGTCTACAACGGTCGATTAAAATTCGGGGCGGCGGCAGCACGGAACACTGGCATGACACCAACAGTCTTTCGGGAAGGACCTTTCCGCTTCTTTTTCTTCTCGCGAGAAGAAGTGAGAATGCACGTCCATGTTTCCCACCCGGATGGCGAGGCAAAGTTCTGGCTCACGCCCGAAGTCGAACTTGCCACCCAGACAGGCTTGGCGAAGCACGTTATCGGCGAGGCACAACAACTGGTCGAAGACCATCTGCAGGAGATCATCGATGCCTGGAACAAGCACTTTCCCGGTTGAAGCCACCAACGTGTCCCGGCACGGCTTGTGGCTGTTGGTCGGTGACGAGGAATTGTTTCTGCCTTTCGAGCACTTTCCGTGGTTTCGCGACGCCAGTATCGAAAAGATTTCGGTCATTGAGCGCCAGACCGCGGACCATCTGCACTGGCCGCTGCTCGACATTGATTTGTCTGTCGAATCGATTCGAACGCCTGCCGCGTTTCCCCTCGTTGCCAGGCGTCGGTCGTGAGGTGGCCTGATTCACTCCATCGCCGATGGCACCTTGCCGAGAACGACGATGAGGAAGGTCGCAATCGGACCAAGCAGTAGCGAGATCAGGCACCACACCAGACCGCTCCGCCCCTTCCCTTGGGCCAGCCCCGCATTGATGAGGGCGAGCGTTCCCCAGCCGACGAAGAAGTTGGTGCGTTCGTCCATCAGGCCCTCGTCCAGAGTCGGCTCTCTTTGGAATCGGGCTCCCGTCAGATCCGATCCCGATCCCGTCACTATGCCCTCCCGAACCACCCGAGTTTGGGTTTGAGTTTGGGTTTGGGACTTTGTCCTCTCCGAAAATCGTCAAAAACAACTAGGCCCGGTGTGATTCGAACACACGACCAAGGGATTATGAGTCCCCTGCTCTAACCACTGAGCTACGGGCCCGTAGGCCGTGGTATAGGTGTTTTTCGCGTCGGGGTCCAACGAGCCGCCTGCCCGTCCCTGGCCGCTTGCCGCATGCTACATTGAGGTCTTGCCCGACTCGTTCCACCGGAGTTTCACGCCATGCCCGTGCCGCGCCGTGCCGCCCTCGTCGCCTGTCTCCTCGCCTGTGCCGCGGGCACCGCGGTCGCCGATTCCACGCCGCCGGCGGGGCCACCGGCGGAGTGGGTCGTGGTGGCGGGCGCGGACGGGCCGGGCAAGGGCAAGAAGGTCGTGCTCGTCAGCGGTGACGAGGAGTACCGCAGCGAGGAGGCACTCACGCAGCTCGCCAGGATCCTCGCCGTCCGGCACGGCTTCGACTGCACGGTCCTGTACGCAATCGATCCGAAGACCGGCCACGTCGATCCGAACACACGTGACAACATCCCCGGCCTCGAGGCCCTGCGGAAGGCCGACCTCTTGGTGATCGCGACCCGGTGGAGGAATCTGCCCGACGGGCAGATGAAGGAGATTGACGCCTATCTGCGGGCCGGCAAGCCGGTCGTGGCCCTGCGGACCGCGACCCACGCCTTCAAGCTGGAGAGCAAGACCTACGAGCACCTCAACCGCTTCGGGCCCACCGTCGTGGGCGAGGACTGGGTGGCCCACCACGGCTCGCACGGTCACGAGAGCACCCGCGGCATCGTGCCGCCGACGGGCCGCGATCACCCGATCATGCGCGGCATCAAGGACGGTGACTGCTGGGGGCCGACCGACGTGTACGCCGTCAAGCTGCCGCTGGCCGGTGATGGCCAGGTCCTGCTGCTCGGCCAGGTGCTCTCCGGGATGACACCCGAGTCGGCGCCGGTCGCGGGAAAGAAAAACGACCCGATGATGCCGGTGGCCTGGGTGCGGTCCTATTCCATCGACGGCGGGCCGCGGGGCCGCGTGTTCACGACCACCATGGGCGCTGCCAGCGACCTCGCGGCCGCCGGCACGCGCCGGCTCGTCGTCAACGGCTGCTACTGGGCGGCGGGTCTGGAGGAGAAGATCCCGGCGGAGTCGAACGTGGACGTCGTGGGCGAGTTCACGCCGACGAAGTTCGGATTCAACGGCGCCAGGAAGGGCCTGCGTCCGGCCGACCTCGTCCGCTGACGGTTGCGCTGGCAGCGGTCAGTCGCCGCCGAGCCGGGTGACGTGCCGCTCCACGGCCGGGAACGCGAACCAGCCGGGATGCAGGACCGCCGCCAGCACCTCGAGCGAGTCGACGAGCCGCGGGCCGGGACGGTTCAGGAGGTGGTGGCCGTCGATGGCGAACAGCCGCCCGGAGCGGGTCGCCCGCAGCGACGCCAGCCGCTGCCAGATCTCCCCTGTCGTTGCCTCGGCTACGATGCGGTCGCGGGTGAAGCCGCAGGGGGCGAGGATGACGATGTCGGGATCGGCGTGGGCGACGTCCTCCCAGCCGATCCAGTGTGAATGATGGCCGGCCCGGCCGAGCACGTCTTCACCGCCAGCGAGGGCGACCAGTTCCGGCACCCAGTTGCCCGCCGCCATCGGCGGATCGAGCCACTCGATGACGGCGACCCGGGGGCGCGGGCCGCCGGCCAACCGGGCCAGCGACTCGACGCGGCAGGCGATCGAACGACACCGGGCCTGCAGTCGGGCCACGAGCGTCCGACCGCGTGGCAACGTCCCGGTGGCGGCGGCCACGGCGAGGATGTCGCGCCACAGGTCGGCGAGTGTCGTCGGCGCGAGCGTCACGATCGGCACGGGGCGGCCCAGCGCCTGCACGGCCCGGCCGACGTCGTCGGCCGACACCGCGCAGACGTCGCAGGCGGCCTGTGTGACGATCAGGTCGGGGCGCACCGCGGCCAGCAGGGCAGCGTCGAGACGGAACAGCGCGGGTGTGCCGCCGGCAGCCGTTGCATAGGCCGCGCCGACCGCCTCGTGGATCGCCCGGCTCGAGCGCCCCGCGTCGATCGCGGCGGCCGTCAGCGCCGGCAGGCCGGTCACCTCGGTCGGCTCGTCGCATTCGTGCGACCGGCCGACCAGCGAGCCGGTCAGGCCGAGGGCGGCGATGATTTCCGTGGCCGCGGGGAGCAGTGAGACGATGCGGACCGCCGGGTCGACGCCGCCGGTGTCGGGAACGCTCATGGTGTCCGCATCATACGGTGCGCCGGTCCGGGAGTGCCCGGCGCGATAGGGAGCCCCCAGCATTGCGGAAATCTGTCGCCGACGTGGCGGATTCTGCGGACTGAACGGGGCGTGGGGGGCTGAGGGGAGCGGGTGGATGTGGCGGACTTTGCGGCTTTTTCCCCGGGCGGAGGACCGCTCGCGGACCGGGCGAGGCCGGAAAGGGCGGGCGGGGCTGCCGGGCCGTTGGACAGGCTTGCCGATCCGTTGACCCGGCTGTTTCGCACCTGTAGCCTTGCCCTGGTCGGGGCAGGTATCAGGTCAAGAGGTTGTTCGCGGCCCGCGAATCCCGCCGAAAACGTTTCCGCCCGCCGGGGTGGCTTCTGCGCCCTTCTTCCAGGCTCGTCACCATTCAGGTCGAAATGCGCCACGCGCCCAATCGTGGACGCGGCTGCCAGTCTGGTGAAAATGGCGGGGAGTCTGGCGGTTACGGGGCTTTCCCGCGCCCGGCTTCGCGGCCGCATCCGAAGAACATTCGATGGGCAGTCGGCCGACCGCGTGTCGCGGCGCGTCCGGCACGTGTCGTCGAAGGGTTTGGATCGGCAACCGACGCGGTGATTTGATCAGTGTGGCACGAGTCTGACACCCAGTGAGTCCGAACATGAGTTCCTTCTGGCTGAGTTCGGTGGGCGGCGCGTTTTCGAGGCGGCGGCAGGCGGCCATGGCACGGCGCCAGCGGCGGAGCCGCGATCTGCAGCGTGGCGAGCAACTCGAGGAGCGCCGCGTGATGGCGTTCGACTTCGTCTCCGCCTTCCCGAACGTCGGGCAGTTCATCGCGCCGAATGCCACGCTCGATGAGGCGCCCCAGCAGATCACGCTGCGGTTCAGCCCCGGGGCCAAAGTCGATGCCGCCACGCTGGGCGCGATCACGATCGTCCGGGCCGGTGGTGACGGAGACTTCAACAACGGCAGCGTCCCCATGACGCCGCAGAACAGCCTCGGTGTCGGCTTGGTCGCCGTCGATGACTTCCCGAACCAGAACCAGGTGGTGCTGCGGTTCGCGGAGACGCTGCCGGACGACCTCTATCGGATCACGATCGGCGGTGGCCTGAAGACGGTCTCCGGCGGTCCGGGCGCTCCCGCCGAATCGTTCCGCAACGGCGGTTCCTACAGCCTGGACTTCCGGCTCGATCTCGGCGCCCAGGTGGTGTCGGTCGTGCCGCAGCCGGTCACGAGGGCCGTCGGCGGCGCCATCCAGCAGGCTCGCGACACGATCGAGGTCTATTTCAACGCCAACGATCCGCTGATGGTGGGATCGGCACAGAACCAGCGGAACTACCGGCTCGTCGAGACGGATCCAACCAGCGGAGAGGACATCGCCATCCAGATCCCGATGGCGGTCGCCTACGATGCGGTCGCCGGCAAGGCCACGCTGACGTTCGCCGCTGAACTCGGCGACAAGCTCTACCGGCTGCAGATCGGCGGTTCGGACGACGACAACGGCACGATCGCGAAGGCCGTGGGCGTCGGAACGATCTTTCAACAGGTCGACCCGGCGACGCCGGCCTACGTCACCAACTCGTTCCTCGGCGACGGGGCCGCGGGCGTCAACGACGTCGATCTCTACAAGTTTGCACTGACGGCCGGAGCCACGGTGACCGTCCGCGTTGCCCCCGTAGCCGGCTCAGGGTTCACGCCGGCGCTGCGGCTGTTCGATTTCGCAGGCGTTCCGCTCTTGGCGAACGTCTCGGTGCCCAACCAGTTGACGTACACCGCGCCGGCAGCGGGCACGTTCTACGTCGGCCTGTCGAGCGCGGGGAACGGCGGCTACAGCGCCGTCGATGGCACGGGTGCGGCTGGTGGCGCGACCCGCGGCGGCTATCGCCTGGAGATCTCCTCGTCGGCGGCCGTTGGAACCGGTGACGCCAACTCGAGCTTCGACACGGCGACAGGTCTGGGCACCCTCGGCCTCGCCGGGCAGGCGTTCAATGCCGCCATCGACGTGCGGCCGACCGTCCCCACGCCGGCGGGCGATCTTCTCTTCCCATCCCCGCCGGGCACGATCGACGAGCCCGGGCATCGGGAGATCCCCCTGCCGGTCGAGACGCACGAGATGCCGGCCTCGTCGCTGACCGGTGCCGCATCGGCGGCCGTCGTGGCGTACTGCTTCCCGCGGATCTACGGGGCCGATGCCCAGGGCAATCCGCTCATCAACGCGATCACCGACAACCAGAAGCAGCGTGCCCGGGAAATCTTCGAACTCTACTCGCGTGCGACCGGCATCCGCTTCGTGGAGACCTCGGACTCGGGCTTGAAGGTCGTCACGGGCGACCTCCGGGCACTCGACCCGAGCATCCCCGTGCCCAACGGCCCGGCTGGGCTCGGTGGGCCGACGATGTCGATCATGAACGGCTCGCTCGACTGGGGGCAGAGCGAATACGGCGGCCTCTGGCACAGGGTGGCCGTGCACGAGATCGGCCACTCGCTCGGCCTCGGCCATGCCTACGACATCCCGGCGGTGATGGGGGCACAGACTCCGACCGTCTGGCCGGGAGACCACGACCTCGTCCATCTGTCCGTGCTCTACCCCGCCAACGGCACCGACATCGACGTCTACTCGTTCCAGCTCGACAAGCGCGGCACGCTGGCCGCCGAGACCGTCGTCGCGCGTCCCAGCCAGGCTGTCACGAGCCTGCTCGACAGCGTGCTTACGCTCTATCGCCAGGATCCGGCCACCGGCCGGCGTGAACTGGTCGCCCGCAACGACGACTATTTCGGCCGCGATTCCTTCCTCGGCCTCGACCTCGAGGCGACCAACGGGTCGGGCGCTTCCTACACCTACTTCCTCGCCGTGACGAGCACCGGGAACACTGCCTTCAACCCGGAAGTCGAGAACAGCGGCGCGAACGGCCGCAGCGACGGCGCTTACCGGCTGCGGATGTCGTTCACGCCCGCGGGCGAGGACTCCAACACGATCGTCGATGCGACCGGCACGCCGCTCGACGGCGACCGTGACGGGCTCGCCGGCGGGGCATTCAACTTCTGGTTTCGCAGTTCGACCGCGGCCAACACGGTCTACGTGGACAAACTGGCCACGGCCGCTGGGGCCGATGGGTCGATCGCCAAGCCGTTTACCACGGTGGTGGCCGGCCTGGCGGCTACCGGCGGCGGCAAGTCGATCGTGCGGATCGTCGGGAATGCCGCCGCGACGCCCTACCTCGTGGGCACGAACCTCCTCAATCAGCCGCTGGCCGACGGCACGTCGTTCGCCGTTCCCCAGGGCGTGACGGTGATGATCGATGCGGGCGCGGTGTTCAAGTTCCGCAACCAGGTGATCGACGTCGGCAGCTCCTCGCCGATCGTGTCGCGTGCCGGCGCCGCGCTCCAGGTGCTCGGCACCCCCGGCAGTCGCGTGGAGTTCACCTCGTATCACGACGATGCCATCGGGGGCAACTCGGACGGTGTCGGCCCGGCGGCCACCGGCGGACAGTGGGGCGGCATCATCTTTCGGCAGGACTCCGACTCGGCGACGAGGAGGGTGTTCCTCAACAGCGTCAGCAATGCCACCGTCCGCTACGGCGGCGGCCAGGTGTCGATCGACGGTAGCCTGCAGACGATCGCGCCGCTGCACCTGGAGTCGTCCCGGCCGACGATCGCCTTCAACGACGTCCGCAACAGCGCCGGCGCCGCGATCTCGGCGGATCCGAACAGCTTCGAGGACAGCAATGGTCGGGCCGGTCCGGCGATCCGCGGCAACCTCGTGCGCGACAACTCGATCAACGGACTGCTCGTCAGGATCCGCACCGCCTTCGGGCAGCCGCTCGACAAGCTCAGCGTGGCCGCCCGGTTCGCCAGCCCGGACATCACCTACGTCATCCCCGAGAACCTGCAGATCGCGGGCGGCGTCGGCGGCTACCAGACGGTGCTGCAGCGGAACGGGCGTCTCGTGGCGGGCAGCACGACTGTCAGCGGCCTGACGGGGGTCGCGGAACTGGCGGTCGGGATGCGGGTGGCCGGGGCGGGCCTTCCGTCCGCCTTCGTGCAGAGGACCGGCAGCCTGACCGCGGGCAGCGCCGTGGTCAGCGGTCTCGCCAACGTGATCGGCCTCGAGCCATTCGCGCTCGTGAGTGGAGACGGCATCCCGGTCGGAACGAGGATCCTCTCCATCAACGCGGCGGCGGGGACCGTCACGCTTTCCAACAACGCCACCGTTACCGCAGCGAACACGAATCTGGTGTTCGACATCGGCAGGTGGATCTCCTCCATCGACGCGGCCACGAACAGCATCGAGCTGTCGGGGCCCGCCACGGCATCCGGTTCGCCGGTGGCGCTGACGTTCGAGACGCAGATCCCCATGGCCCGAGCCAGCGGCCGGCTCACGATCGATCCCGGCGTGGTGGTCAAGCTGCAGGGCTCACGGATCGACCTCGAGCGTGGCACCTCGCAGCTGTATGCCGAGGGGACCCCGCAGAAGCGCGTGATCCTCACCAGCACCAGGGACAACCGCTTCGGCGCCGGCGGCACGTTCGTCGTCACCGGCGGCACCGGCAACGTGCCGCTCGCCGGGGACTGGGGCGGGATCGTCGTCAACGACGCCGCCAGCGCCTCGATCGACAATGCCTCGATCAGCTACGGCGGTGGTCAGACGCCCGTGCCGGGCGGTTTCGGCCCGACGAACACGCTGTCGGTGGACCAGGGCACGTTGCGGCTGGCGAACAGCCGCGTCGAGAACAACGCCAACGGCATTTACGTGATCGGCGCGCAGCCGGTGATCGTCGGCAACGATTTCCGCGGCAACGGCGGCGACCTGATCAGCGTCGATGCCAACTCGCTGAACGATCGCGAGGTCGCCGATCCGGGCCGGATGACCGGTGCGAACGGACGATTCACGCGGTACGACGACAACCGCGGTCCGCTCGTCCGCGGCAACACGGTGACGGCCGGGGGTGGCACCAGCGGGATGGTGGTCCGCGGCGACCAGATCACGGTGGAGAGCATCTGGGACGACACGGACATCGTCCACGTCTTGCGGGAAGAGATCGTGGTCTCCAACTTCCACACGGCCACGGGCCTGAAGTTGATGAGCAGCCCGACCGCGAGCCTCGTGGTGAAACTGCGCGGCACGGCCGCGGGCCTGACGGCCACCGGGTACGGGCTCGACATCGACGACCGGATCGGCGGTACGGTGCAGGTCATCGGCCAGCCCGGCTACCCGGTGATCCTCACGTCGCTCGCCGACGACTCGGTGGGGGCGAGCCTCGATCCGATCGGTGTCACCATGACCGACACGAACGGGGACGGCTCGGCGTCGCGACCGACCGCGGGCGAGTGGCGCGGGCTCCGCTTCCTTCCCTACTCGAACGATCGGAACGTCGCCGTGTTCCGCGAGGCGGAGCCCGCCGCGACGGGGGGCGTGGACGTGAACCTCTCTCCGGACGTCGCCCAGTTCATCGGCGTGCTCGCGCCGAACGAGCTCGGTGGCGACGACAACCGACGCCTGGGATTCGAGGTCAATGGGGTGATCGCGCTGGATGACCCGGGCGACATGGACGTCTACAGCTTCAGCGGCTATGCCGGCTCCGAGGTCTGGATCGACATCGACAACACGAGCCCCGCGCTCGACGCGATGGTCGAACTGCTCGATTCCTCCGGCGCCGTGCTGGCCCGCTCCGCCGACGCCCAGACCGACGGCAGCCTCGCGGCGGCGACCCTCGGCATCGGCCAGCCGCTGCTGAAGAACCCCGTGCTGGGGGGCGATTTCTACACGCGGAATCCGCGCGACCCGGGGATGCGGGTCGTGCTCCCGGGCGCGACGTCCGACGCGCCGCTGCAGTATTACGTCCGCGTCCGCAGCCAGCCGCGAACGGCGGCGACCGCCTCGAAGGCCGCCTACGAGGCCCAACTGCGGGATCCGGCCCAGGTCGATGGCGGCGCGACGAGTGGCAGTTACGAACTCCGGCTCCGGCTCCGGCAGATCGACGAGAAGCCCGGCTCGACGGTCCGTTATGCCGACATCCGCTTCCCGACCGTGGGCGTGGACGTGCAGGGGCTGCCGCAGCGATCGCCGCTCACCGGGACCACCGGTGAGAACACGCAGTCCAACGAGACGTTCGCCAATGCCCAATACGTGGGCAATCTCCTCGGCTCCGACCTGAACACGATCTCCGTGGCCGGCTCGCTTTCGTCCGCGACCGACATCGACTGGTACGTGCTCGACCTCAACTACGAGCAGATCCAGGCCATCGGCGGCGTCAACAACGGGCTCAAGACCTGGTCGACGGTGTTCGACATCGACTACGCCGACGGTTTCCGCGGCGACCTCACGCTCTCGGTGTTCGATGCCAGCGGGCGGCTGATCTACGTCGGCCGTGATTCGAACGTCGCCGACGATCAGCCCGGGGCCGGGCAGACGAATTTCGAGGACGTCTCGCGCGGCTCGGCCGGCAAGCTCGACCCGTTCATCGGCCCGGTGCATTTGCCCACCGGCCTGCCGGGCTCGGGCGTGGGCGAGGGGGGAGTCACGCCGCCCGCCGATCCGAACGCGGTGCCGAACGCGAGCACCCGCTACTACGTGGCGGTGTCGTCGAACGAGCGGCTGCCGGCGTCCCTCGACATGACGTTCAAATCCGCGGCGACGAACACCTTGGTGCGGCTCGAGCCGGTGAACTCGGTCAAGCGGGTGGTCGAGGATCGTATTGGCGTGCTCGGCTACCACTCGGGCGAACTCGTCACCGGCAGCGACAACGGTCCTGTCTACACCCTGCGCGACTACACCTACGTCGCCCCGACCGGCGGACCGCTGTTCTCGTTGCCGAATCTCATCGACCAGATTCCGAAGTTCACCCTGGATGACGTGGTCACGTACGTGGCCGGGAGTCCGGGTGGAGACTCGTCACTGGTCATCGCTGCCGGTGATCTCGCGATGCGTTCGGACGGCCGGCTGTACACCTATACCGGCGCGACGGGGCCGAATACCGCCGGGACGCTGAGCTGGATCAACATCCGCACCAACGCGGTCACGCCCGTCGGCAACGACAACATCCCCGACTACCCGGCGGACAGCGTTCCCACGAAGGTCACCGACCTGACGGCGGACTCGAAGGCGGCGGGTCTGTTCGGCACGACCACGCCGTTCCAGCTCGACGCCCATCCGGCCGCCACGAGCAAGGTCGACGTGAGCAGCGTGACGACGGGCACGCTGCAATACACCGTGACGTTGCCGGGAGATCCGCTTCCGAGCACCGGCACTTGGACGTTCGTTTCGAATGCCACCGGGCAGTTGACGTTCACCCCCACGTTCGGCGTGCCGGCGGGGATGCCGCTGCCGGCGGATGGCCTGAGCACCGTGAATACCGCCGGTCTCGTCACGGTGACGTGGAGTGCCCCAGTTCTGTTCGCCGGCGTGACCATGACGTCGGTGGCCTATACCTACATCCCGAATCCGCCCGATCGGAACATGGTCACGACCGACATCGTCGATGGGCTGGCGTGGCGGCGGGCGGCCACCGTTGCGCCGACCTACGACCAGCTCTACTACTCGGTTCGGGACACGGAGTTCGGCACGAACAAGTACACGGGATTTTCGCGGCTGTACCGCGCCAACCCGACGACCGGCATCGCCAACGGGGCCCTTCCCTTCGGCCGCATCGGCGACGTCGCGGGGCCGACCCTTGGCCTGATCCAGGACGACGCGAACCAGCTCGGCGTGGTCACCGGCATGACGTTTCTCGACGGCGAACTGTACGGCGTCGATACGAACGGTTTCCTGTTCACGATCGACATCGGGGACGGCACGGCCGCCGACCCCGGCACGGCCGAGGCGACGATCATCGCCAACCTCGGCTTCACGAACCTGCAGGCCCTGGCCAATGGGCCGCAGAACGTGCAGGGGCCGGACGGTGTGCGCGGGTACTTCGCCGACAAGTTGTTCGTTCTCGACGGCGCCGGGTATCTCCGGGCGTTCGACAAGACGGGAACCTCCCTGGGTAACGTGTTCGCGGGAAACACCGTGTCCAAGGTGTTCCTCGGCAAGACCGACGCCAAGGGCGAACCGGTCCTCGGGTCGTCGTTCACCGGCTTCGCGTTTTCTCCCGTGGACATCCCGCTGTGGCGGGCGACGAACGTCCGGGGGGGCGATGCCGGTCACGGCGTGAGCCTCGCTCCCGACCGTACCCGGGACGGGCTGTACGATGACGACGCCACCCTGGTGCCCGAGTCGGTGGGTTTGACGAGCATCTACTACGGCCTCGACGGCAGTTCGTGGCTCGACGGCAGTTCGGGGCTGGCGAACGATGCGCCGCGCACAAAACTTGGCCACCTCGGCGTCGTCTCGGATCGCTGGCTGGGCGACTTGATCGCGGGTGTCGGCACCTCCGTGGCGGATCTGCCCATCAAGGGCACTGGGGTCGTGACGGTCTCCGGCATCACGGAGTCCGGCAGCCCGGTCGTGGCCGTCGCCTCCGCCGGCCGGCTCAAGGCGGGCATGCGGGTGTCGGGGCCCGGCATACCGGAACAGACGGTGGTCAACGAGATTCGTGGCCAGACGGTGGTTCTCAACAACAACGCCACGCTGACCACGCTTCCCGACACGCCGGTCGACCTGACGTTCGTCGGCGACGGCATCAAGATGACCTCGCTCCCGTTCAGTCTTCAGGGCTCCGATTACACCGACAAGCCGACGCTGTACTTCAACTACCTGATCGGGGCCGGTGCTGGCAGCACGCAGGTCGAGGCCTCGACCGACGGCGGGAGCGAATGGATCACGATCGCCGGCAACGAGCGGCCACGTTCACCGCTCGACACCAGCCTGAACATGCTGCCGGCGTTCCCGTCGGTGTCCTCGAAAATTGGTGGGCAGCCGAACCAGTTGGTGCAGGAGTTGTTCGAGGGCACCGGCTGGCGGCAGGCGCGGATCGATCTCGGGGCGTTCGCCGGCGCGAGCGACATCCGTCTGCGGCTTTCCTTCAACCCGGTGACGGTGGGGGGGAAGTGCGAGGGGGTGTATTTCGACGACTTCATCGTCGGCTTCGCCGAGCGCGGCGAGATGGTGACCAACGCGTCCGCCGTCACCTCGTTCTTCGACATCGGCACGCCCGTCTCCGCCACGACGCCGCAGCAGAATCTGCAGGGCGCCTACCAGCTCGAGATCAGGCGCGGCAAGGAATACGGCGTGCTTTCCAGCGCGACCAGCGGCGCGGTCCAGATCCTGGGAAATCCCGCCAGCGTGGAGCCGGACAACG
>JBIKKQ010000210.1:0-5479 GCA_044360305.1 Pirellulales bacterium | reverse complement strand
CGGAGAAAGCCTGGAAGGGCAAAGTAGTTAGCAACGAGGTCACCATCACCATCGCAGAGTAGCTTGGCAGACAGAGAACTTTTGCAGAACAACGCAATGCAGCGGACTCGCGATAAAATCTGGCGGTTTTGCCAATCCCTTGCTCGCGAGCCGCTGATTGCAATCGTTCTGACAGGAGAAAGCATTCATGAGTCAACATTCGTCGTTCAGCCGATTTTTTGCGTTGCTGTCCTTGGTGCTGTTCGTCCTAGGGTTGCTGGTGCCTTTTGGGATCGCAGCAGCGGGTAGCCCGCAACTGGCCGTCGGTTTTGGGGTGACAAGTGAAACGCTGTCCGTAATCTTCGGCGTGTTGGGGTGGGCTCACACGCCCGCACGGGTTTCCGTGATTTGCAACATGCTTTTGCTTGTTGGATTAGGCGGGGTAGCGGCAATCAAGTGGCATTCCGAAAGGCACAGAGAAGTCGTCGCCTGGCTGCGGGTACGCGGTGACCGCGACGAGGTCGACGCGGAGTACGAGGAGTATCGAAGGGCGCAGGTGATCGCTATCAAGGATCCGGCAGTCCTCGCCGCCGCTATCGATCTGGACGGCATCGCCGAACTTGATTCAATTCGCCGGCAGGCTGATCCAGTCGATTGGCTAGCTGATCAAATCAAAGTCGTTGCGCCACAAGATTCAGAGGTGATCCGGGTCAGCATGGGCCCCGTGATGAGAGGCCCGGAGGCACAGGACGCAGCAAGAATCGTCAACGCCGTGACCGAGGCCTACCTGTTAAGCGTACTCAGCAAGGAACGGCCCGAGTGGATCGAAAGCCACGACACGCTCGTAAAGAAATATAAGGAGAAAACGGCTGAGCTTCAGACCCGGCTTGCGGAAGATAAGAACCCCAACAACGCTAATGCTGACAACGAGGCCAGGCGGAACGAGATCCAGCAACTCCAGGCAGCGATCAACCAGATGGTCGTCCAACTGGCGGCGTCCGAGTGGGACATCGGCCAGTTGGACATCGGCCGGCCGAGGCGAGTGATGCTCATCGAAGAGGCGGAAAGTCAGAACTAAGCGATGCAGCGGACTCGCGAACAAGCCGGTCGATTTTGGAGAGCCTTTTCCGCGAGCCGCTGATCGCGGGTGTTCCACCGCTCCTCTTGCGGAATGAGGGGGGCATCGCACCGATGGTCGAGCTTCTCAGTGAAGTCGCTATCTGGCTCGTGTGGCTTGCCGCGCGGGGCGTCGTCCTTGTTGTGGTATCGCTACCCTATGGTGCGACTGCGGGGATATTCGCTCGCGAGGTCTCTCCCGCCGCTGTCATTTGGCAGGCCACCGCCCGCGTGGGATCCCTTGCCCTGATCGGGATGTTGGTGAGCGTGGCGATATGGCCTCAGTATGCCATCGCTGCAATGTGGGCTGCCGCCGCGATCGTCAGTGCCGTAGTTTTGGTGAGCGGCAACATGGCTGAGTACCTCAATCATCGACGTGCCGCTATGGAACCAATCGCTGGATCAGACGGCGGATAGAATCCGGCGGTGTGGATCTGACCGGGTTGGTTTTCCTGTACCAGGGGATATGAGGGTTTAAGAACAGGGTGGCGCACACGCGGCGCCGAACCCGGCCGGGGCTGATCCGGCGCTGGCCGGTGATGAAGCGCCGACCGGCTGGGAGGCCGTGCCGATCGCGATCTCCATCCCGGCGGTGCTATTCATCCTCACCGGAAGACCGATATCCCACTGCCATGGTCGGAGACGGCTTCTGTGCTCGTTGGCATTGGGCTTGCTCGACGTCGCCGTGCCGCTGGCATCGGTCACGAACGTCGTGGGCACGCGATGGTGGTAACTGCGTTTTGAGACCCGGGCGCGCGGTCAGGGGGCAGTCCGGCCGCACCGCCAGCCGTTTTGGTCAGGGCGGCACTGCGGACTGAAGTCCGATTGCCGCGGGGAGAACCGGCTGCGGCTCCGGTCGGAGACCCGCAACGCCTCCGGAAAATCACCGTAGAAGCCGCCGCGGACACCGGAGCCCTGCCCGTCCTGCTTGCCCGGATCCTTGGGATCGCGTGTGCGGAACCGGGCCGCCGGCCAGTCGGCCGGAGGCGTCGTCGTTCCTTCGCCATGACTGCCGCGATACGCCCTCCCCTGCGCATCGGCCAGCGAGACCACTTGCTCGCGCAGGTTGCCGGAGAGTTCCATGATGCCCCAGTAGGAGCCGCCGCTCGAGAGCCGGCCGCTCGTCGCGGTGGCGAAGATGCCCGGCCGCATCGGACCGCCGGGGACGCCGTTGATGTACGGGCTCACCGGACCGCCAAAGAACGCCGGCAGCGTCAGTTCGTGGCTCGCATTGCCCACCCCCGCGGCTGCTCCGGCCGCGATCCGTTCGCCCACGGCTCCCTCGTCGGCCACCGTGTAGGCGTCCTTGGCGATCGTCGCGCTCCCCCAGGCGTATTCGTCGGCGACGGCACGGCGCGGGCCCCGGCATGCCTTCTCGTATTCGAGTTCGGTCAGCGGGCGGAGCGCCGCCCACGAGGCGTACTTCGCCCCGTCCCACCACGAAAGCAGGCTGCACGCCTGATGCGGCTTCCGCGGCACGAGCCGAGGCCAGGAGCCGGTCAGGCCATATCGCCCCGCCGCGGTCGCGTGCCGGGCTGCGTGCCCCTCGTCCCCGGCGGCCGTGTCGGCAAAATCCGCCGCCGGGAGCGTGTTGAGGAAGTCGGTGAACTGACCGCGCGTGAGTTCATACCGCATGCAATAGAAGGGGCCGTGGCCGGTCGGAAAGGCGTCGTCGAGCACGGCGTCGGCCTCGATCGCCGCGCCGTCCCGCGACCACAGGCAGCCTGGCAGCTGTCCAAGACGGCGGGCCGGGGTGCCGGCCGCCGCCGGACCGCTCCAGCCGGCATCGACGAGGAATGGCCGGCCGACCCGGTTGTTTGCATCCTCGCCGCCCCCGTCGCCGCCCGCCACGAACGCTCCTGGTTCGCCCCCGCCGGAGCCGGCGTGAAACGCGCCGGCCGGCACGCGGACCATATCGATGGCGAACACCCGCAAGTCGGTGCCCTGCGGATCTTCCACGCCGTCGGCCGCGTGCAGCCAACGCAGGCCGACGTCGGCGAGTTCCCAGGGCCCATGCCCCGGCGCTGACCGGTAGATGAACACCCCCTTGCCTGCCCCGTCAGTCAGGCCGACGTCGAGCGCCGCCGACGCCGGCACGGTGTGGTCGGACCGTTCCGCGGCCAGCGTCGCATGCGCGTAGCCGTCGCCATCCGGCCGCCGAAACTTGGCGAACACCCAGACCGCACTCCAACTCTCCACCGGCTCGTCGCGACCGGTCGCCGACGTCGCCGCCGGCTCCGTCCAGCCCGCCCGCCACGCGTTGCCCGAACGCAGGCTGAACCGCAGCGTGCTCTGCCCGGCCATCGGCGCGTCCTCGCGGCGGACCGGACCGACCTGGGCGATCGTGGCCGCGGCGTCACCGCCGACAAACCGCTCGGCCGCAGGCTCCACGGCCGCGACACCCGGGGGATCCGGCTCCCGGGCGGCTTCGATCCGCCGCGATTCACGCGTAAATTCGTCGAACGTCCACGTCCAGTAGTGGAAGGACCGGCGCGCGTCGGCGTCGGCCGCCTTCTCGATGGCCAGGAGCGCAGCGTCGCGGAGTTCCTTCATCCGCCTCACGACGTCGGCCGGCCAGATCTGCCGGAACACCGCCGCGGGAATCCGGTTCTCGCCGACCCGCAACCGCAGGTCGGACGGCAGCCGCTGCCAGCGGTCGCACTGCAGCCGGAGCAGTTCCCGGGCGGGACCGGCACCGGCGCCGAACAGCCGCCGGCACATCTCGTCGAGCGTCGCATCGACGTCGAGATCGGGATTCCACAGCGACCGCATCCAGACGTAGGCGGTCGGCGCGGCGGTGATGTGGCAGGCCGCGCCGTAGGTCAGCGCCTGGGCTCCGTCGATCGTGTCCCGCTGCCCCGCGAAGAAGTCGCGGGCGAGGTGCGGAAACTGGACCGGCCCGCAGGTCCAGTCGCTCGGGCTCTGGTATTCCACCCACAGTCCGACCTTCCTTCCCGCGGCCGCCCGCCAATCCCGGATCCTCCGCTCGGCGACCGCACGCTCCTCAGGCTGCTGCCAGAGCCCCAGCGTGCCGACGTCGAGCGAGTTGATCACGAGGTTGTCGGGAAACGTGAGCCCCTCGGGGCACTCCGGGAGCGTGAACGGCGCGTAGATCACCTGTTTGTCGGGCCAGCGTTCCTTGACGGCGACGCACAACGCCTGCAGGAACCCGCCGACCAGGCCCGCCTCGCCGTCGCGGGCGACCTTCGCCCGGCAGCGGTCGCAGCGGCAGCCGCCGGCAAGCGACTCCCAGCCCGCCGTCCCTGGCGACCAGATCGAGATGCCCGACGCCGTGATCCCGCCGGGCCTCGGCCCCTTCCCGCCACCTCCCCAGGCCCGCTGCATGCCGTCGAGGTAGAACCGCATCGTCTCCGGCGCCGACAGGCAGAAGGCGATCCGGGAGCGGCTGCCGTCGGCCGCGAGCTGAAACATCGCCTCCGGCTCGCGCGGAAGGTTGCCGCCGTACTCGAACACGCGGGCCCCCTGCATGATGCGATCGTATGGCAGGGCGTCGGCCGAGCGGACGCGCAGCATGTGGTTGCCGAGCCAGAGCGTCTTGTCGGCCTTGGGGAAGAGTCCGCGGTCGAACGGCAGCAGGGCCTCGTCCCGTGACCGGGGCTGCATGAACCACCAGTCCTGGTACATCTGCCGCAGGGGAAACACCGGCTGGTCGCGATAGTGCGCGGGCTCGATCGCGAGCGTCTGGCGACGCGGCACCGACCGGCCGCCGAAGTTCGTCGGCCAGTACCAGCGGACGCCGACGATGCGCTCAAGGAAGTCGGCCACTGCCCAGGCAACGCCGCCGTTCGGCTTGTTGACGGGGAGCGTCCGCGTGCTGCCGACGAGATACACCCGCCCCGGAGCCGTCCTGACGACGAACCCCTCGAACGCCAGCGTTGCGGCATCGACCCCGGCCGCGCGGCTCTCGGCACAGTCCCCGATGACGATCGCCGGCCGATCGGCGGCGGGCGGCTGGTCCACCACGTCGAGCGTGGCACCGGTTGCCAGCCGGATGCACTCGACGAGTTCACCGACGAACTCTTTGAGGAACGGCGGCGGTGCCGCGGTGGCGGCACCGGCTGCGTTCCGCTCGCGGCCCGCGGCGACATACACGACGGCGCGCGGCGTGCCATCGCGGACGAGTTCGACGGGCTCGTGCCGGGGCTGCTCGAGCCACGTGACGGCAGCCAGATCGGCGGGCCGGTACGTCCCCTCGGCGGCCGCCGCCATGCCGCCGCCGATCATGGCGGCGACGACCGTCAGCGTGCATCTGCGGATCATGGTCCTACGCTCCTCCGGGTTCCCGTGGCCGCCGCTGATCGTAACCCGCCGGCGGCGCCCGAACCACGGCCGAACCATTGGCCGGCCAGCAGACGAAACGTGC
>JBIKKQ010000209.1:0-5540 GCA_044360305.1 Pirellulales bacterium | reverse complement strand
CTCGGGCTCGCCCCGAGCACGAGCACGGCGCTGATGCTGGCCGTCGGCGACGCCCTGGCACTGGTCACCAGCCGCCTGCGCCGGTTCACGCCGGCGGACTTCGCCGCCCGGCATCCGGGCGGGAGCCTGGGACGGGAGCTGATGCTCGTGGAGGAAGCGATGCGGCCGCTCCCCGAATGCCGCCGGGCCGGCCCCGAGGAGACGGTGCGGTCCGTGTTCATGCGGCCGCTACCGCAGCGCCGCACGGGGGCGGTGATGATCATCGACGGAGATGGTCGGCTGGCCGGGATCTTCACCGACAGCGACCTGGCCCGGCTCTTCGAACGACGCAACGACGCCGCACTCGACGAACCGATCGGCCGGGTGATGACCTCGCGTCCGACGACGATCGCCCGGGGAACGCGGCTCCGGGACGCGGTCGCGCTGCTGGAGCAGCGGCGGCTCAGCGAACTGCCGGTGGTCGATCCGCAGGGGCGTCCCTGCGGCCTCCTCGACGTGGTCGATCTGGTCGGGCTCACGCCCGCCGGCGCGGCCTCCTCCCCGAGTCTGCCCGGCAACGCCGCCGCCTGAGAGTTTTTTCGGGGACCGTCACCCGCGCCACCCCGCACCGTCGCATGCCCGAGCCAACGGATCTCGACCGCCGCCTCGCCGCCGTGCAGCTCCTGCTGCTCGACGTGGACGGCGTCCTCACCGCCGGCGGTGTCACCTGGGACAACGAGGGCATCGAGCAGAAGACCTTCAGCATCCGCGACGGCCTCGGCATCCGCCTCTGGCAGCGGGCCGGCTTTCGGGCCGGCATTGTCACCGGAAGGGCGAGCCGGGTGGTGCAGGTGCGGGCCCACGAGCTCGGCATCGGCATCGTCCGGCAGGGGGTCGAGGACAAGCTGGAGACCACGGCCGCGATCCTCGCCGAGTGCGGGCTCGGCTGGGAGCAGGTCGCGTTCATCGGCGACGATCTGCCGGACCTGCCGGTCGTGCTCCGCTGCGGCGTGGGGGCGGCCGTGGCCGATGCCTGCGCCGAGCTGCGGTCGGCGGCGGCCGTCGTGACCGGCGCCGCCGGCGGCCGGGGCGCGGTGCGGGAGTTGATCGAGCGCATGCTGTCGGCGCGTGGGGCCTGGCAGTCGATCGTCGCGCGGTATGCGGCCGGACGGCCCTGACCCCGCGGGTTCACGGACATGGCCATGGAACATCGCCTGGGCCGGACGCTGCGGGTGTTTCTCGCCATCCTCGCGGCGGCTGGGTTGTATCGGCTCACCGTGGTGCCGTTGGTGGAGCCGCGGTCGCGCACGGGGGGAACGGGCGCCGAGATGAGCGCCGAGCAGGAGCAGGCGATCCGGACGGCGGCCGCTGCCCGGTTCGCCGCCGTCAGCGATCTGTTTCCCTCCGGATCGTGGGAACTCTCGGCCCCGCTGGTCTTCGAGATGGGCCGGCAGATGCGGTTGCTGTGCAAGGACTACCACATTCTCCCAGACGGACGCGTCAGGCTCGAGCAGTGCACGATCATGGTGCTCCCGGAACGCCGGGCCGGTGGCGAGGAACAGGACGCCGGCCGGACCTTCGTGCTCCGCGCGCCGCAGGGGGCGATCCTCGAGTTCGATGCGCCCCCCGATCTGAAGCGGCTGACGAGCCTGCCACGGCTCGTCGGCGGCAGCCTGCGCGGACAGGTGACGATCCGGGGCACGCCGACCGCCGCGGGGCGCGAGGACGACATCGAGGTCGTGACGCACGACATCGAACTCTCCGAACTCGAGGTGCGGAGCAACGCCGCCGTGCAGTTTCGCTACGGCCGTTCCCGTGGGGCGGGCCGCGGCCTGGTGGCCATGCTCCGCCCCCGGCAGGGTCCGGCCGCCACGGCGCCGCGGCCCGCGACCCAGGGACCGAACATCGGCGGCATCGACTCGATTCGCATCGATCGCGACGTGCGCATTCGGCTGGAGGGCCTGTCGGGCAACCTCGTTTCCGGGGCCGCCCCGGGGGCCGAGGTGGCCGCCGCCGCTGACGCCCGGCCGGCCGATGCGGCGCCGGTCCTCGTGACCTGTCGCGGCGCCCTGTGCCTGAACGAGCCGGCGAAGGTGATCACGCTCGAGGAGGACGTCGACGTGATCCGCGATCTGCCCGACCGCAGCCGCGATCAGATCGCCTGCGACCTGCTCACGATCTACCTGGCGCGGACGGGGTCTCAGGGGCGGCTGGAGCCTGTACAGATCATCGCCAAGGGCGGGCCCGTCGTGGCACGGAGCAGCGGGGAGAATCTCGAGGCGTGCGCGGCGGAGTTGGGCTACGACCTGCGCGGCTCGCGGCTCGTGCTGCGCGGCAACGACCCGGTGTCGGTCAAGTTTCACGGGGACGAGGTCGTCGCCCGTGGCATCGAGTACCGGGCCGGGGACGCCGGAACGCTCGGGAGACTGGATGCGGCCGGGCCGGGCTGGGCGAAGCTGCGCGGCGCCGCCGATGCCCCGGTTGGCATCGTGTGGGAGAAGTCCCTGCTCGTCCGGCCCGACCAGAAAAACCCGCGCGAACACGTCGCCTCGGTCGTCGGCGACGCCCGGGTGACGCTCGAGGGACAGGGACTGCTGCGCGGGGCGGAGATGCACCTCTGGCTGGCCATGTCCGGGACCGCCGCGGGACCTGCCCGGCCGGCCGCGGGCCCCGACCTGTCCCGCGTGCGGCCGCGGCGGTTGCAGGTGCGCGGGAATGTCGAGGCGGAGTCGATCGCGGCGAAGGTGTCCGCCCGGACCGACGAACTCCGGCTGTACTTCGTGCGCTCGCAGGATCAGACATCGCCCCCGGCCCGTGCCGGGGAGGCGGACGCCCCGGCAGTTACCGAGCCGCCCGTCGCGCGGCCCGCGGCCGTTGCCCGGCAGGCCGACCCGGAGCCGGATCGCGGTGCCATGGCGTTGACCGCGGCCCTGATCATCGGCGAGATCAGCGTCGCTCCGGGCGGCGTCCGGCTCGACCGGGTGGAGCGTCTGGCGATGAAGGGGCAGGTGCGGCTCGTCGAGCAGCCGCTCCCGGCCGCCGGCGGCCCCGCCGCGCGGCCCGCGGCCGACGAGTCGATCAGGATCGACGGAGACGAGCTCGAGGTGCTGCGGCCGCAGCGTTTCGACACGCGGGCGATCGTCTGGGGCAAGCCGGCCCGGGTGGCTGGGCGTGGGGTCGAACTTCAGGGGCCGCTGGTCGAGGTCGATCGGGGCCTGAACCGGATGAAGGTGGACGGTGCCGGCCGCCTCTCGGGGCCGCTGGCGGCGGGAGCCGGCGGGCTCGACGCGTTCGCGTTCGCCGGCCAGTCGGCGGGCGCGAAGCCTGCGGCAGCGGGGGGCGATCGCATCGCCCTGACCTGGCGTGGTCGGCTCGACTTCGACGGCCAGACGGCACAGTTCTTCGAGGCCGCGGTCGCCGAGACGGGTGGAACCCGGGTGTCGGCCGACGTGCTCGAGGCCGTGCTCGATCGCCCGTTCAGCTTCGAAGGCCGGACCGACGGCCGGCCGCCGCCGCAACTGGCACGGTTCGCCGGGGCCGGTGCCGTGAGGATCGACCACGAAACCCGCGAGGACGACACGCGGGCGATTCAGAGACTCCACCTCCGCGACTTTGTCCTCGAGCGCGCAAGCGGGGAATTCGTCGGTCACGGTCCGGGGCGACTGACGGTCGTCCGCAACGGCGCTTCCCCTTCGCTGACGCCCCCCGCCGGTCCGGTCTCGCCTGTCCGGCCGGTCGCCGCGGCGACCCCGGCGACCGGCGTGACCTATCTGGGGGGCGATTTCCAGCGCGAGGTGCGCGGCAGCATCAACCGCAGGGTGCTGGAGTTTCACCAGCGGGTCGAGGCGATCCATGGTCCGGTGGCCGGCTGGAACGACGCCCTCGATCCTCGGGCGCCCCGCGGACCGGGAAAGGACGAGGTGCTTATCAAGGCCAGCCAGTTGAACGTGGCCCAGGGGCCGCCGCCGGCCGGTCAGCCGCGCGGCGGGATCGAGGTGCAGGCGGGCGGCAACGTGGAGGTCGAGGCGGAGTCGTTCAGTGGCGTGAGCAGCCGGCTGACCTGGAGCGAACCGAAGGACCTGCTGGTGTTCGAGGGGAACGGGCTCGCCGACGCGCGGGTTTTCATGCAGGAGAACGCGGGGGGCGCGGAGCGGACGCTGGCCGCTGAAAAGATCCTCTACTGGCGCGGCCTGAACCGGGTCGAGTTCAGCGGCGTGCGGCACGTCGATCTGGACGGGCTGGGCGGGCCCGCGCTGCCGAATCCCTCCGCAGCCCGTCCCAAGCCGGTCGCTCCGGTGCCGGTGTCACCTCCCGGCACGTGAGTCAGGTCCGCGCGGCCGTGCCATTCCTTCACCGGGTCGCACAGCCGCTCCTTTTTGTCAGGCGCCGTGATGACGCAGACCAACTCACCGGGAGCGGGTCTTTGCTCGATGGCAACCCGCTCATCGCTGTTGTTGGCAAAGGAACAAAGGGCGCGAACGGGCTCGTCCAACTCAAAAGCCTGCGGCAGAGTCTCGCGGCCCGGAACGGCTGCGATCAGCGGCTCGCGACCAGGGGTTTATCCACACCGCCCGATTTTATCGCGAGTCCGCTGCATCGGCTTGTTCGCCTGCGCGATTTCAATCCGCTCCCAAGTCTGTGAACAGATTCGCCTCTGAGGTGACCTCTTCTGGCCGGACTCCGAGTTGCTTAACGACCATTGTTTGCAATCGCTCCCACACCTCGGACTCATCCGGATTTCTGCCTTGCTGCTGCAGCTTGCAAATGATGAAGGCGTGCATGTCTCCGAGAATGGCAAGCTGTGGAGCATTCTCGGTCGGTATGGTGACGCCGAACTCGTCCTCGATTGCCATGATCAGTTCGACGCTGTCTAAGCCCATGACGATTCAAGCCGGCGAACGACCCCGATCAATGGCTCGCGACCGAAAGATTATCCATCACGCTGGGCTTAATCGCGAGTCCATTGCATCGGCGGGTTCGGCCCGGCACCTCAGGCATCCGGAAAAAACGTGACCACAGTGTGCCAGGCAAAGCAGGCAGCGACGACCACGCATGCACGGCTCGCAAAAGATCTCCAGTGGCTAGGCGGATATGGTGGTAAGAAGGCCGCGACCAAGGCCACCAGAAATGCTATCGGGTTGCCAAAGAACAATATCGGCCAAGCATCGAACCACAAGCTCCAAAGGCTGTAACCGTCGTCACCAGCCAGTTGAGCGACGTTTGAAGAACCACCGATCACGAACACCCTGAGGAACAACAGGAGCGTGATCAAGGGTAGGATCGACGCCAACCCGGAAACCCACAGCGAGCCAAGCCGCCTTTGTCCTGTGGCGTCGGGCGGCTGCCGGACTGCGAGTATGGCGAAGACCAGAGACATGGTCTGTGAGCCAACCCAAACTAACAGAAACAGCCAAGGATTCATTGGCACCACCAAGGCCGAACATCCGCGATCAGCGGCTCGCGACCTTTGACTTTCCATCAGGACCGATTTTATCGCGAGTCCGCTGCATCGGCTTGTTCGGGCTGTCTTGGCTTCCGGCAAGTAGTTCCGCTTGCTCAAG
>JBIKKQ010000208.1:0-5575 GCA_044360305.1 Pirellulales bacterium | reverse complement strand
GCGAGTTCGACCAGCGACCGGTCTTGTGGCGTGTCGGGGTGGGCCGCGTGCCGCTCGACCAGGTGCCGCGCGGGATCCCGATCGTGCGCGTGGGACGGTCCGTCCCCCGCCCCCCGCCCACGGCGCGGATTCGCGCGGCCGCCGCGGACGATTCCGCGGGCCGCAAGGAAGGCGAGCCGTGGGCGCCGAGCCCGGCGCCGGCCGCGGCCTCCGGCAGCGCGGGCGTGGCGGCGGCTCCGGCCGCCGTTCCCCGGCCGCCGGCGCCGGGCGTCTGGGACCTCATCGATCGCGTCGCTGCGCAGCCCGTCGCCGACGGTCCGGCCGCGGTCGATTACGCGCCGCACCTGTGGCGCGAGACGCTGGCGCTCGCCGCTGCGGTCGGCTCGACGCCCCGTGACAAGACGCCGCTCGCCAGACGCGCGGACGAGATCGACAAGCGACTGCTGGCGGGCTTGGACCGTTTTCTCTCCGGCAATGAACAGGCGGCCGATGCGGACGATCCGCTGCGGCGCCTGCTCGAGGCACGCCGCAACGCCACCGTCGCCGGCCTGCCCGCCGCGTGGACGAGCCTGCCGCAGGACGTCCGGTCGGCGATCGCAGTTCGCAATCGTGCCCTGCCCCTCGCCGCCGCGACGGTCGCCTGGCTCGGGTCCGCTGCCGGCAGCGGACTGGTCGCTCCGCTCGAGCGGCCGCTGCGGACGCTGCTCGACCGGCTGGAGCCGCTGGATGCGGAACTCGCCACGCTCGCCCAGGGGCCGCGGGATGACGCGGCCGGTTTCGAGCGGTTGACGCAGCGCCGGCAGGCCGTGGAGACCGCCGCGGCCGCCGTGCGCCGCGAGATCGATGCGGCCTTCGAGACGCTCCTCGCCGGCATCGAACGTGGTCAGGACCGGCTGCCGACCGCCGACGTGCGCCGGCTCATGGCCTCGCCGCTGCCGACCGCCGGACAGCGGTCCCGGCTTTCGGCCGCGATTGCCGGCCGCGAACCGGCGGCCGACGATGCGACCGGCAAGGATCAGGGCCAGGGCAAGGATCAGGGCGCGGATCCAGGCAAGGCGCAGCCGTCGGGCGACTCGACGGCGGCCGGAGGCCAGGCGGCGGAGACCGTGGACGTCTCGCGCTGGCTCCCGACCGAACTCGCGGGCGTCGCCGTGCCGGTCGAACCGAGAAAGATTGCCGACGGCGCGTGGCGGCAGTTGGCCGACCGCGTCGGCTGGGAGCGGCAGGTGATCCAGATCGCGGGCCGTGGCCGGGGAGAGGCGGCACAGGCGCCGCTCGATGTGGCCGTCGCGGAACTCGCGCGGGACGGCGATCCCGCCCTGCGGTTCGAGGCCGCCGTCCGTGCGGGGGGCCTGCTCGCCGATCGGCTGGCGCGGGTGCCGGACGAGATCGATACCGCGCTGCGCGGCCGGTCCGCGAATCCGCTGCGTGGGGCGGCCGCCGATCCGACGAGCCAGGTCGATGCCCTGCTGAGGTCGTGCGACCCGCGCGACGCGGCGCGGATCCGCGGCGACGCGTTGGGCTGGGTGCCCAAGGTCAGGGCTGCGGCGCCGCTGGACATCGCCATCACCGCGGCCGACAGGCAGTTGGAAACGGGCAGCGATCGCCGGCTGACGGTCGGCCTGTCCTCGGGGGCCCCGTTCCCCGAGGCGGGCACGCTGACGCTGGAGTTCGATCCCGCGGCGCTGCGGGTACGGGCCGTCGGCGGTGACACGATCGAACCGGGCCGAGGCATTCGACGCGACCAATGGAGCGGCCCCGACCGGCTGCTGCTCGACGTCGTAGCCCGGCGGCGGGCGTCCGGGCCCGACCGCGATCGGGCCACGGTGCTCAAGGCCGTGCTCGCGGTCGGGCCCGCGACGGGGCGGCGGTGAGATCGCCCTGCAACTTCCGGTCGTCGAGCAGTTGATCGTCGCCGTCCGCGGGCAGCCGGGGACCGTCGAGGAGGGGGCAGAGCAGCCGGATCGCTGGCGCAGGATCGCCATCGACCCGCTCGCAGCGGGCCCGGAGCAGCAGCCGGCTGACGCGGGGGCGAAGGCCGCGATCTGGGGCGCCCTCCGGCTGCGGCCGTTCCCCGGCCACGTCACCGGCTGGGAGTTTGCGGTGTTCAACAAGAGCGGTGCCGCGAGACGGGTTGCCGTCGATCTCGTGTCGCTCGCCCCGCCCGGTCCGGCGGCAGCCGACGCGACCCGGCCGGCGGAGCCGACGGCCCGGCGCGAGGACACCGCGTTCGCGCTGCTGGCCAACGCGGTGTCCCGACGGCTGCCGCTGCCGCCCGGCGCCCGGGTCGTGTCATCGATCCCCGACCTCGAGCTTCCCGATTCCGATCAGCGGATTGACCTGTTCCTGCCCGGTCCGAAGCCCCCCGCCCCGCCGGCTGCCGCCGGCCAGCAGCCGGCCGCGCCGAAACCGGAACCGCTGGGGGCGACACTGGCGCTGGTCATCCGGGACGTGGTCGCCGGCCAGGAGCCGGCTGCCGCAGCGGAAGGGGCGGCCCAGCCGCGTGGCCTGCCGCGAGAGAAGGCGCGGGTGTGGCTCGTGAGGCTGCCGCTCGTCCCCCAGCATCCGCGCCGCTACGTGGACGCGGTCGGCACCTGGCAGCGGGACGACCGGTCGGTCACGATCGACGTCCGGCCGCGCGGCGGGGAGGCCGGCCTGCTGCCGCGGGCGGGGGCGAAACTGGCGGCCCGGCCGCTCGTGTCGGCGGGCGTGCGGGGGCAGCCGCTCGACATGAAGATCGTCGCCGGGCTCGTGTCGGCGGCCCAGCCGCGCGGCGTGCTTCGGGCGCAGTGGAACGGCGTGGACGACGATGCGGCCTGGCTGGTGGTGGACATCGACGGCCATCCGCGGGCCCGGGTGTTTCGCGTGCAGTGCGGGCCCGCGGACGTCGGCGTGGATCAGCGTCCGCAGGAGGATTGGCGTCAGGTCGAGATCCTCTCCCCGGCGACCGACCTGCAGCCCTTCAAGGCGCCGGCCGAGAAGATTCCCCTCACCGTCGCCGTGGATGGCCCGCCCGATGCGTTCGGCGGCGGTGGCGGGACGGTCGAGTTGAGCGTGCGTGAAGTCCGGAACCTCGCCGGCGGCATCCCGGACGCCGGCCGTGTGGTCTGGTCCGCCGACGCGGACCGGCAGGTCTCCTTCGCCCACGAGGAGCCGCCGCCGCCGGCCGCGATCGCCGTCTCCACCGCGGTGACCGATTGGAACATCGCGCTCGCCGACCTCGGATTCCAGGACGTGGACGTGATCGCCGAGGCGCGGCTGAAGCTGCCCGGTGACGCCGCCTTGCGCACGGCGAGCCGGACCATCGTGCTCGACGCATCGCCGCCCCGGGTTTCCGTGTTGCCGCGGCTCCGGGCGGAGAAGGGGAAGCCGGCCACGCTGGCCATCAGGCCCGAGGATGGGCTCGAGTCTTCCCCGTCCATCGGCGGGCGCCGATCCGGAGCCAGCGGCATCGACCGGGTCGAATGGGCGGTGGATGCCAAGCGGACCGGAGCGCCCGAGAAGTGGGAGCCCGCCGCGCCGGGCGCGGAGGGGGAGTATCGCGCCGACGTGGCGACCGAAAACCTCCAGATCGGCACCTACCGGCTGGTGGTCCGCGCCTTCGACCGGGTCGGGCTGGAGAGCCGCCCGGCATTCTGCGAACTCGAGGTCGTCATGCCGGCCCCTGCGGCCACGCCGGCCGACACCCCGGTGGACAAGCGAAACGCGATCGTCGGCCGCGTGACCCTCGGAGGCCGGCCGCAGCCGGGCGTGACGGTGACGATCGACGGCCCGGGAGGACCCCCGCCGGCGACGAGCGGGCCGGATGGCACGTTCACCGTGGGGGGCCTCGAACCGGGGGAATACCGGGTCAGCATCCCGGAGACCACGGTCAAAAACCGGCTTTACAAGGCCGGGCCCCAGCCGGTCGTGGTCGCCCCCTCCCCCGCCAGGCCCGCCACCGTCACGGTCCCACTCGAGTGACCGCCGGCCCGGCAACCCGCACAGCCGGCATTTCTTGCTGAGAGATGCCCGCCGCCGGGGTTTTTTTCGGCCCCAGCCCCCGGATTTGACCATCGTCGCGGTCGGCCGTGGCCGATGGAACAGCGGGGGGAAGAAGTTCTCAGGAACTGCTTCCACGCGGTCGCACACATTCGGCCGCGGACGGGGGAACTTCAGCACCGCTATCCGGGGAAGGATCTTGATCATGCGACGCTCGTGGAAACGCGCGGCCTGGGTGGCCGCGGTGAGTCTGCCGCTGTTCGGCGGCGTGGCCGCCAGGGCCCAGGCGCCCGTGGCTCCGGCCGCGCCGCAGACCCTGTGGAGCTGGCTCGGCGTCCCCAAGCCGCCGATGGGCGGCGTGATCAACCGCCAGGGCAACTTCCCCGGCTGCGAGAAGCTGCCGCCGCTCAAGAAGATCGCCGATCCGGCGAACCTCGCCTCCAAGAACCCGGCCATCAAGAAGGCGGCCGAGATCAAGGCAGAGGAGGATCTCGCCAAGCAGAAGATCAAGGCCATCAAGTACCTCGCCGAGATCGGTTGCGGCGGCTGCTACCCCGGCGTCGCCGAGGCGCTCGCCGCCTCGCTCGACGACTGCACCGAGGAGGTGCGGTACGAGGCGGTCAAGGCGATCCTCTCGACGTCGGCCTGCGGTCAGGACGACTGCACGAAGAAGTGCGTGCGGGCGGCCAAGTCCTGCCACGAGGCGACGCACGACGCGGTCCTCGCCTGCATGAAGAACGGTTGCGCGAAGCTCCACATGCTCTGCGGCAAGCCGGGGCCGGACGGAGCCACGCTCAAGTCCAAGCTCGGCATCGGCCGGCAGTGCGGGCCGAACAACCAGTGCCAGCCCGCGCAGTGCGGCCGCTGCGGCTGCGGCAACGGCAGTTGCTGCAACTCGGAAATCCTCAACAAGCTCTCCACGATGGCCTACGAGCGGGACGATCGCGGCTGCTGGAAGGAACCCAGCGCCCGCGTCCGGGCGATGGCGGCCCAGGCGCTGCGGGCCTGCCGGCACAACGTCCGGCCCTACGCCGACGCCCCGATGCCGGCGCCCGAGGAAGTTCCCGTGACTCCGGAAAGCGGCAAGACGCCGGAGACCGGCAGCGGGCGGACGCCGGAGACGACCGGTCCGCAGGGGCGGCCCGCCGTGCCCGAGGCCGTGCAGCCGAAGTCGTCCTCCACCGAGGTCGAGGGCGCCGACCAGGTCGCCGCGCACGTCGAATCGCTGCCGGTGATCGCCGTGGCGGCGGAGCCAATCATGGAGTCGGTGATGGAGCCGGTGATGGAGCGGGTCGCTGTCGCCGTGGTCGAGCCGGTGCCGGCCCCGTCCCCGGCCCCGGCGGCCGACGAACTCCTCGGCCAGCCCGGCGCGGTGGCGCCCGTCGTTCCGGTGCGGCAGGTCGAGGAGCGGACCGCCGCGGACGTCGGGGGTGAAGTTCCGGTGGCACCGTCCCCGGACGACCTCGTGCCCATTCAGGTTGAGACGCAGCAGCGGCCTGCTCAGGTAACGACCGTGCAGCCCGCGCGGGTCCGCGAGGCGGCGGCCCGGCCGTTCGCCGGTTTCTTTCGCGGTCGCTGATCCTTCCCGGCGGCT
>JBIKKQ010000207.1:0-5596 GCA_044360305.1 Pirellulales bacterium | reverse complement strand
CCCGTCGTGACCGGTGGCGCACGGGCCGGTGGTCTTTCCCGACCGGGCTACGGATCGAACGTGCCACGGGGCGACCTCAACGCCGGCCGGCCGATTCCGCCGCGCACGGCAGGCCCGCGGCCGCCGATGACCGGCGGCCTGCTGCCGGTGCCGCGCCGCCCGCCGGCCGACTCGCCCGCGCCGGTCGCGCGGCCGCGTGTCACGGCCGAGGACATGCCCTACTGACTGCCCGTTGCCCACCATGACCGTTGTCCAGCCGTTTGCGGTTGTTCGAGGGGGAGTTCCGATGAGGTTCAGCGCCGTCGCCGCGTCCGCGGCTCGTTTCCTGTCTGCCGGCCGCATGCTCGCCATCGCCGCCGGCCTCGCCCTGACGCTCGTCGCCGTCTGCCGCGCGGACGACGCGATCCCCGCGCCGCCCGCGACGGACGATCCGGAGCGGGTCTACGTGGGCCCCGGCGTCACCGACCGGTTCGAGAAGACCCGCGAGGCGATCGCCCGCGCGCGGCGAACCAGCGGCCGAACCTACCGCGTGATCGTGGTCGGCCGTGGAGGCGACGGGGTGGATGCCCGGACGCTGCTCGACCGCTTGCATGCCGCCTGGTCGCAGGCGGCCGAGCAGGATGAACGCGACCAGACCGACGCCATCGGCTTCGAGCCGGCCGACGACGTCACCATCCTGCTCGACGAGGGCGACCGGCTGCTGGCGATGCGCGTGCCGAGCGGCCTGGAGATCGCCAACAGTCTCGATGCCGCGACGATCGAGACCGAACTGATCGGCAAGGCGTTCGTACCGCGGGCCCGGGACGGCCTCTACGACCAGGGCCTGGCCGATCTGATCGACGGCACCGAGTCGTGGATCGTGGCGGTGGATCAGGATGAGGCGGCCCGGATCGAGGCGGCCACCCGGTTTCGCACGCGGACGCTGCCCCTCGGCCTCGCGGCCGTGACGGGCACCGGCCTGCTGGCCGGCCTGCTCCTGCAGCGCGGCCGCCATGCCCGCCGGCTCGGCGTCGCCCGGGAGAAGCTCGCAGCCTTCAAGGGGGAGGTCGTGGCGCTCTCCGACATGCTCGATGCGCAGCAGGAACGGCACCGGATGCTGCCCCACAGCGACCCCGACTTCGCGACGCCGATGGAGGGCATGACGCGGTCGGCCTACGACGACGTGCAGGCCGCGATCCGCCGGCACCGCGAGCGCTGGCTGGCGTTGATGGACGTCTGGGAACGGGCCGACGAGAGGATCAAGGGGGAATGGTTCCTCGGCACCGGCGCGGCGGACGAGGCGATCAGGCTGCTCGACTCCGCCGCGGCGCGGCCGCCGCTGGAGGAGGTGGCGGGGCAATGTCGCGGCCCGCTCGACGCCCTCGAGCAGGCCCACGAGCGGGCCCGCGAGGCTGCGGGCGAGTTGACCGCCGGCCTGGAGACCCTGAACGGCCGTCTCGATGGACTCGGCCGGCGCGGCCGGTCCGCCGCTCCGTACCAGGCCGCGGTGGCGGAGCTGTCGCGGGCCCGCGAACTCGCATCCCTCGACGTCGAACGCGATCCGGTCGCCGCCCGGGGCCGGCTTGAGGCCGCCGCGGACGGTCTCGACGCGCTGACGAAGAAGCTCGACGCCGTCGAACAGATCGACGACCGGAACCGGCGGGCCGAGGCGCAGACCGTGGAGATCGCCGGGCGGGTGCGGGCGCTGCGGGCCGAGGGCTGGCTGCTCGTCGAGCCCGGAGCCGATCCCGACGACCGGATCGGGGCGGCGCGACAGGCGTGCGGGTTGGCGGAAAACCTTCTCGACGCCGGCGAGGCGGAGTTGGCACTGACGCACGTCGCCAAGGCCGAGCAGGCCAACGCCGAGGCCGTCGCGCTCCTGGAAAGCATCGCGGCGGCGCGGGCGCGGATCGAGGACCTGCTCCCCGCGTGCGCCGCCCGGCTGGAGCGGCTCGCCGCCGGCCGGGCCGCGGTCGTCGGCGAGATCGAGCACCTCGCCGCGTCGTATGCCGAGAGCTCGTGGGCCGACGTCGCCGACAACGTGACCCGGGCCGACGACGGCCTGGCACGGGTCCGCACGCTCATCGACGAGGCGCGGGCTGCGGCCGAGGCCGGTCGGCAGCACTATTTCCGCGCCCTGGCGCTCCTCGAGGAGGCGGTGCGGCAGGAGGACTGGATCGAGTCGTGCCAGGGGGCGATCCGGGAGCGCCGCAGCGAGCTCGACGAGCTGCGGGCCACGCTGCCCGGCCGCCGCGACCAGGTCGGTGGCCGGATCGCCGCGCTCGGCCGCAGGCTGGAGATGCAGCGGACCGACCGGGTCCGCGCCAACGAGCGTTGCCGCGAGGCGGCCCGGATCATCGAGGTGGCCGACGGCGGCCTGGCGGCTTCTCGCCCCGACCTGCGTCAGGCCCGCCAGCTCGTCCAGGCCGCCGACGACGTTGCCGCCAGGGCCGAGCAGCTCGCCGACGAGGACGAGCGGCTCGCCGGTCAGGCGGCCCACGATCTGGAGGAGACCGACGCCCTCGTCCGGCGGGTGGCGGCCTGGTATTCGGAGGGCGTGCAGCCCGACGTGCGGGCCGCCGAGGCGGCACTCGAGACCGCCCGGTCGCTGCTCGGCCGGATGCAGTACGAGGACTCCATCCGGCATGCGGCCGAGGCCTCGCTGTCGGCCCGCGCTGCCTACGCCGACGCCGGCGCGGAGGCCGAGCGTCGGCGTCGGCGCCGGCTGGAGGAGGTGCGTCGTCGGCAGATGGAGGATGCCTTCGGCCGCATGACCCGCGGGGCGGGGCCGTGGGTGATCCAGCTCCCCGGCGGGACGTTCACCGGGCCGGACCCGTGGCGGACGACGGCGGTGTCGATGCCCACCCCCCGGCAGCCGCAGTCCGCCGGCGCAGGCTGGTCGCGGGACATCGCCCAGGTCGGCTGGTGAGCCGGCGCGGCGCGGGCGAACCTCAGCGGATCTCGATCGGTGCGGCGTCGAGCCGGCCGACCGTGACCGGTGGCCGCTCCAGCGACCGCTCCATCTCCTCAACCCGCCCGCGGATCGAGACCGGCATCCGGCTGCGGCGCTCCGGGGTGTCGATGGTGTCGTTGAACACGACGCGGCCCTGGCTGTCGGTCACCACGAGCCTCGTCTCGTCGCCGCCGGTGAGCCGGATCTGGTAGTCGGGATCCTGGCGCAGCAGGGTCTCGTGCGAGAGCCGCACGACCCGTCCGCTGGCGGGGCGGGCCGCGCCGCCGGCGGCGTCGGGCCGACTGCCGGCGATCGCCAGGGCCGGCGCCGTCGGCCGGAGACCGGGCGCGGCCGCGCGGGCCGGGGCCGCCGTGGCACCGCGGGCGTCGAACGGGACCGTGATCCGGCGACCGGCGCGGAGCACGGAGCACTGCAGCGGCGTCTCCGGCGGGGCCGCCTCCACGAGGGCCTCGAGTTGATCGGGCAGGATCAGCAGCTGGTCGTCGAGCATCACGAGCACATCGTGCTGCCGAACGCCCGCCCGGTCGGCCCGCGACCCCGGAGCCACCTCGTCGACGACGAGGCCGGCGCCGCGCTCGAGTGCGAGCTGCTGACGGAGGACGGCCGAGGCACGCGTGAGCCGCATGCCTAGATCGCCGGAGGTCGTCTGCGCGGCGGCGTCACCGACGGGCTGCAGGTGCGAGCGGCGCGCCGGAGGCGAGGCTGCCGTCTTTCCCGCCGGGCCGTCGGCGGCGTGCAGCGCGGCCGGCAGTGCGGCGAGCGCCACGATCGTCAGGGCTGACAACGACAGACGGCGGGCGGGCATGGATGTGGTCATCATGGGATGCATGCTGTATGCCGGACGCGAGGGCCTTGGACCTGCGGACCGCGCGGGGTTGTGACAGAAAACCGCGGCCGGTGCCAGACGTGATCGCCACAGGCCGCCGCCGCCGTCGCGACCCCGACCGCGGGTCGTTTCAGACGCTCAGGCCCCGGCAATCTGGGCGGGCTGCGGGACCGGCGGCGGGCGGGACCTCCACGGCGGACGGCGAATCGCGGCAACGGAATCGGCCGCAGGCCGCGAATCTTTCCCGATGCGGAACGTCGGGCCGATACCGGAACGGGGGCCGTGGTCCGGCCCTGTCCACGCGGGGGAGATCGATGAAGACCGTCGTCCTGCTGCCGGCCTGTGCATTCGCCGTGTTCGCCTGGGGAACCTCGGGGCTCCGCGCCGCCCCGCCCAAACCATCCACCGCGGCCGGCCGGCCGGCGGCCGCCGCCAGCGCCCGCACGGCCGCGCAGCCTGCGGCCACGCGGCCCGTCCTCGTGCCGGGCACCGGATCGCTCGTCAAGGGCGTCGGCGACGACTTCGAGGACGAGAAGTGGAAGTGGTCCTACAACCACCCGAAGAGTTCCGAGGAGCAGGACAAGCGGGTCCGCGGACCGATGGGCCGCAGCAGCAACGGCCGCTGGTTCGAGGGGCCGAAGCGCGGCACGCCGGACGTCGTCAAGCGGGTCGAGCTCCCCGCGCCGGGGCTGGAGGGGAGCACCCACGGCCTGCTCATCGCCTCGCTCCACGCCGGGATTCCCGGCCGCATCACCAACGAGATGCAGCAGGACGACCTGATCTACAACATGCAGCGGGTCACCGGCCGCGGCCTCGCCGTCGCCGACAGCCCGAGCGTGGTCGTCCGCGTCTACATGCCCCCGTTCGAGCAGTGGGAGAACCGCAGCGGACCGACCTTCGGCTTCCGGGCCGGCTGCTTCACCCACGCCATCATCACCGCCGACGATCATCCCGACGAGGGCAGGTTCGGCCTCGAGGAATACTGGCCGGGGATGTTCGTCTGCTTCGAGAGCGCCACCGACAAGCGGTACAAGGAGGATGCCGCCTACCTGCGGATCCGCGGCGGCCGCAACGGCGGCGAGATCCGCGGCCCGAAGATCGAGGAACTGGGCTGGTGGACGCTCGGCCTGTCGTTCACGCCCGACGGCATGGTGCACTACTTCGCCAGCCCCGGCGTGGACGACCTGACGACGGCGGACCACATCACGTCGCAGTATCCCTACGGCTACCGGACGGAGTGGCTGAAGACGTTCTTCTTCAACGTCTGCACCCGCGACGACGGCCGCACCTGGAGCACGCCGTGGGTGATCGACGATCCGAAGGTGTACTTCGTCAAGCGGCCGCAGGTGGCGACCGGCAAGCCGGCGCCGCAGCAGCGTTGAAAGATGCTCCCGAGAGCACGTTGGAATCGCCGGTTTTGGTGATTGCATCCCTGACGGGTTGCCCGTGCCCGGCGAGCGGGCGTGGGTGCCCCCGAACCGTGACCCGGCGGGTGTCAGCTCGTGGATGCTCTCCGGAGTCCGGACAGGACCTGACAAGGCCGTCCGCGTCGGGGAAAGAGGGATGAGGCCCGGCGGCTCGTGAACTATCTCCAGCAGCCGCAGCCACCCGGCGACGCCGTTCCGGAGACGATCACGCTCCCCGACGGCTCGGAGAAGGTGCTTTGGTTCGATGCCAAGGGCGAGCCTGCGAAACTCGGCCAGCCGGTGACGACGGCCGACCGGCAGGCGTGGCTCGGAAAGCTGCGGCTCTCGGGCCGGTTCATCAAGCAGGCATGCCGGTTCGAGCCGGGGGGCGATGGCTGCGTGGCCCGGTTC
>JBIKKQ010000056.1:0-19168 GCA_044360305.1 Pirellulales bacterium | reverse complement strand
GGCCACGACCGTGCCGGCGTGGACGATCGACCGGCGGTCGCCGAGTGGCGTCGCGGCCGGCAGTGCCTCGGCCGGTCCCTTCTCCACCGCCGCGCTTTCGCCGGTGAGCGCCGCCTCCTGGACGACGAGCCCCCAGGCCTCGAGGAGCCTCGCATCGGCCGGCACGCGGTCACCCGCCTCGAGCAGGATCGTGTCGCCGGGCACGAGCAGCCGGGCGGGCACGGTCTGCGGGAGCCCGTCGCGCATGGCCCGCGCCAGCGGCGCCGCCAACCGCTCCAGTGCCGCGAGCGCCCGATACGCCCGCTCCTCCTGGAAAAAGCCGATCAGCGCGTTGACGAGCACGATGGCGCTGATCGCGGCCGTGTCGGCCCAGTCACCGATCGCCGCGGAGATGCCCGCCGCCACCACGAGGATGCCGATGACGAGCTCGCGAAACTGCCGCAGGAACGTCCGCCACCACGGCCGGCGGGCCGGCTCACGCAGGATGTTTTCGCCGTGGGCGGCGAGCCGCCGCGCCGCCTCGGCCGCGTCGAGCCCGCGCCGCGGATCGCAGCCGAGCCGGGCAGCCAGGTCGGCCGACGCGAGGGCGTGCCATGCGGTCCGCGGGGACTCCATGCGTCGGCCCCCTTCAGGGCCGGCGGCGCCGGAGCACCACCAGCGGGTCCGCCTCCTCGCGCACGGTCCGGAAACTCATCGGCTTGGCGAGGACCATCCCCGCCACGAAGCCGGCGATGTGGGCCGAGTAGGCCACGCCGCCCCCCGTGCCCCCCTGGTCGAACAGGCTGCTGACGATCTGGAACAGGAACCAGATGCCCACGGCCACGTAGCCCGGCACGTCCACCATCATTCGCATCAGGATCACGCTCACCCGGCGCTGCGCGTGGAGCACGAGGTACGCCCCGAGCACGCCCGAGATCGCACCCGACGCGCCGAGGCACGGCGTCAGCGCCGCCTCGCCACTGCGGTTGAGCAGCACGAACGTCAGCGACGCGATTACCCCCGTGGCCAGGTAGAACAGCAGGTACTTGAAGTGCCCCATGTCATCCTCGATGTTGTCACCGAAGATCCACAGGAACCACATGTTGCCGGCGAGATGCATCAGGCTGCCGTGCATGAAGATGGCGGTGAGGAGCGTCATCCAAGGGGGAATCGGCGTCGGCTCGAGGCCGGGGACGGGCACGCGGAAGTCCCCCTGCGGCGTGTGCACCGTCCGCTCCTCCGCCTCGGTGACGATGTCGCGGCCGGAGAGGATCTCGGCGGGAACCTGCACGTAGGCCATCGTGAACTTCTCGTTGCTCCCCATCCCCTGGAGGACGACGAACACGAAGATGTTGGCCGCCAGCAGGGCGACCGTGACGAACGGGAACGTGCGCCGATCGGAGTTGTCGTCGCCGACGGGAAAGACCATGCGAAGCCTCGGGGCCGGGTGAGCCGCTGCACCCGCTCAGCGGGTGAAGCGATGGACCATCGTATGCCGGTAGGTGCCCCCCGGGTCCAGCCGGGCCGACGGCCAGTCGGGGTGGTGGACGCAATCGGGATAGGCTTGGGTCTCGAGGCACAGGGCGGCGTTGGGGCCGTACACCGCCCCCTCCTTGCCCGTCAGCGTGCCGTCGAGAAAGTTGCCCATGTAGACCTGGATGCCCGGCTGGTCGGTGAAAACCTCGAGCGTCCGGCCGCTGGCCGGGTCGCGGAGCGTGGCGGCGGTCCGCAGCCGGCCGTCGGGCTTCCAGTCGCGGACGAGAAAGTTGTGGTCCACGCCGCGGGGCGTGCCCGGCTTGGCGTCGGCGGGCACCCGCTCGATCGCCCGGCCCACCGAGGCCCACGGCTTCCGCTCCGGCCGGAAGTCGAACGGCGTGCCTTCGACTGGGGCGAACTCGCCGGTGGGAATGCTGCCCGCATCAACGGGCAGGTAGCGGTCGGCGACGACGGCGAGTTCGTGGCCGGCGATCGACCCCGATCCCTGCCCGGCGAGGTTCCAGTAGGAATGGTGGACGAGGTTGCAGACGGTCGGCTTGTCGGTCGTCGCCGACATCTCGACGACCAGTTCCCCCGCGGGGGTGAGCGTGTAGGTGACCGTGGCGGCAAGCCGTCCCGGATAGCCCTCGTCGCCGTCGGCGGACACGACCGTGAATTCGACCGCCGGGCCGCGGTCGGTGCGCCGCGGCGTCCCCTTCCAGAGCAGTTTGTCGAAGCCGACGGTGCCGCCGTGGAGGTGGTGGCCGTTGTTGTTCTTCACCAGCGTGGAGGCCCTGCCGTCGAGTTCGAACCGGCCGTGGGCGATCCGGTTGGCGAACCGGCCGCAGATCGCGCCGAAGTACGGATGCCCGCCCAGGTAGCCGGCGAGCGTGTCAAAGCCGAGGACCACGTCCACCGGCTTCGACCCCGCCGCGCCATCCCGCGGGGGCACGAGGAAGCTGGTGACGATCGCGCCGTAGTCGGTGATCGTCGTCTTCCAGCCCCCGGGCACCTCGAGCGTGTAGAGGTGTGCCTTGCGGCCGTCGGGCAGCGTGCCGAACGGTGCCACGGTCGGTTCCCCGCTCATCGTCGTCTCCTTGTCGGCCGCGGCCGCGGTGCCGCCGACCGCGACGGCGAGGACCGTCATGGCCAGGAGGACCGCGACGGCCGGGCTCGTCCGGGCTCTCGTCATCGGTGGCGACCCCCTGCGTCCTTCCCCGGCATCACCGCCGTCAGCCCTGCTGCGGCTTGGCGGTGACCCGCGGCTTTGCCGGCGCCGATTCGGCTTCGGCCTGCTTCAGTCCGATCCACCCGTCCACGCTCCACGGCCCGCCGCCGAAGGCCATCAGCGACAACAGACCGCCGCCGATGGCGAGGTTCTTCATGAACTGGATCTGTTGCAGTTGCCGCTGGCCCGGGTCGGCGAGCGTCCAAAAGTCGTGAAAATAGTAGGTGGCCGCGGCGAGGAACACGAACAGGAAGATTGCCCCGAACCGGGTCCAAGCTCCGAGGGCGACCGACAGGCTGCCGAGGAGCAGCAGGCCGATCGCCCCGAACAGGGCGAACTTCGGATTGGGCACGTTCTCGGTGGCCATGTAGGCGGCCGTCTGCTGGAAGTGCGGAATCTTGTTGAACACCGCGCTCGACAAAAAGATCAGCACGATCATCAGCCGGCCGAGAAGGGACACCGCCCCCTGCACCGCTGTCGCGAACTGCGTCATGCCGTCCCTTTCCGCGCCGTTCTTGTCCGAACCCAGGCCCCCGTGATCGTCGCGGATCGACGGCCCCCGGGGCAAGCCCAGCCGGGGCTGCAAAATAACCGCTCCCACCCTGGCCACCCGGTCATCCGGCGGCTTGCGAACCCGTTCCTGACCGGACTATCCTGCCCGGGGGTCGTGGCGGCCGGCGGCCGGCGGCATGCAGCCGTGGCGCTGCTGGCCGCGACTCGTCATCAGGAGGACCGTTATCAGAACCTCCGCTCCCGCCCTGCTTCTCCTCGGCCTGCTCGCTGCGATGGCTGCGTCGGGGCGGCATGCGGCGGCGGCCCCGCCTAACATCGTCCTCGTCCTCGCCGACGACCTCGGGGTGTCCGACCTGGGCTGCTACGGCCGAAAAGAACACCACACCCCCCGGCTCGACGCGCTTGCGGCCGAGGGCATGCGGTTCACGTGCGCCTACACGGCCCAGCCGATCTGCTCGCCGTCGCGGGCCGCGCTCATGACCGGGAAGTGCCCCGCCCGGCTCCACCTCACGAACTATCTCGACGGGCGGCCCGATGCCGCCTCGCAGCGGTTGTTGCAGCCGACCATCGAGGGCCAGCTGCCGATCGAGGAGACGACGCTCGCCGAGTGGCTGCGCGGCGCGGGCTATTCCACCGGGATGTTCGGCAAGTGGCACCTGGGCGGCCGGGGCTTCGGGCCGGCCGAGCAGGGCTTCGACGTCGTGATGACGCCCCCCCAGGACACCCGCCCGAGCGCGGAGGAAGGGGGCAAGAGCGAGCATGCGATCACGAAGGCCGCCGCGGAGTTCATCAGGGCCAATCGCCATCGCCCCTTCTTCTGCTACGTGCCGCACAACAACCCGCACATCCCGCTGGCGGCCAGACAGTCGCTCATCGACAGGCACGGCGGCACGTTCCATCCCACCTACGCAGCCATGATCGAGACGCTCGACGACACGGTGGGCCGGCTGGTGCGCACGATCGACGAGCTGGGCCTCGCCGACAACACGATCGTCATCTTCACGAGCGACAACGGCGGCCTCCACGCGCCCGAGCCCGCCGGCATCCCGGCGACGCACAACACGCCCTATCGTGCGGGCAAAGGCTTTCTTTACGAAGGCGGGCTCCGTGAGCCGCTCATCGTGCGCTGGCCGGGCGTGATCCGGCCGGGCAGCACGACCGATAAGCCGATCGTGCTCACCGATCTCGTTCCCACGCTGCTCGAGGCCGCCGGGATCGACGTCGCCAAGACGGTCGGTCCGCTCGACGGCGTGAGCCTGATGGGGCTGTGCAAAGGAGGCAGCCTCGCGCCGCGTCCGCTGTTCTGGCACTTCCCGAACTACACCAACCAGGGCGGCCGACCGGCCGGCGCGGTGCGGCAGGGCACCTGGAAGTTGGTGGAACAGTTCGAGGATGGCGCGCTCGAACTCTACGACCTCGCGAACGACATCGGCGAATCCCGCAACATGGCGGCCGCGCAGGGCGACCGCGCCCGGGCGATGCAGCGCGAACTCGCGGCCTGGCGGCAGCGGGTGGGGGCCCAGATGGGCACCCCGAATCCCGGCTTCGATCCGGCGCTGCACAAGCAGCTCTACATCGACCACGATCCTTCCCGGATCACGGCCGGCGCGACGGCCGCCGCCCTCGACCCGACGTGGGCGGCGTGGCGCAAGCAGATGGAAGCCGTTGTGGCCGGCAGCACGCCGCCGGTGACGCCGGCCTCGGGCGACGTGAGGCTCCATGCCAAGGATGCGATCGTTCACGGGAACAGATTGCGGTACGAGCCTGCGTCGAACAAGAACGTGCTCGGGTGCTGGACAGACGCCGCCGACTGGGCCGAGTGGAAGTTCGCCGCGCCGGCGGCGGGACGCTACGAGATCGAGGTCCAGCAGGGCTGCGGCCACGGCTCCGGCGGCGCACGGGTGGACGTGGACGTGGGCGGCGAGACGTTTTCATTCCACGTGGTCGATACGGGCCACTTCCAGCAGCTCGCGCAGGTGAGCGTGGGCACGGTGGAGTTGGCGGCGGGCGAGCACACCCTGGCGGTCAGGCCGCGGAGCAGGCCGGGGGCGGCCGTGATGGACGTGCGGCGGATCGTCCTCCGCCCCGTCCGACGGTAGACCGGGGGACACGCGACGACGCGGGCTCGGCACTGCTCCGGCAACCTGCCGCGCGGTCACTCCCGCGGCTCGGACTGGCCGGCGGCGGCCGACAACCCGGCGGCCTTGCGGACGAGGTCGAGGAACTCGGCCCGGTAGCCGCCGGCGTCGCGGCCCATCGCGCTGCCGGCGATCTCCGCCACCAGCGGCAGCGTGGCCGTCCCCTTGTGCTCGCTGTCGCGGAGGATCATTCCGAAGGCCGCCACCGCCGCCGCGAAGCGGAAGTCGGCCGGGGCCGCGTCGAACCTGCCCCCCTGCTCCGCCAGCGGCGTCTCCACGAGCGTGCTCGCGTCGCCATCGGGCCTCTTCCAGCGGAGTTTCACGGTGAGCAGCTCGCGGCTCGTCGGGCCGGCGATCGCGGGCTTGCCAACCTGTTCGAAGGGCGGCTTGTCCTGCGCCGCCGGCGTGGCGGCAGGCGGTGCGGGCTGATACTTGAGCGGCTCGGCCCCGCGGCCCGCCGCCGGCCCCGCGGCCTCGGCACCAACCGGCACGATCTCGTAGAGAGCCGTCACGGTGTGACCGGCGCCGATCTCCCCCGCGTCCTTCCTGTCGTCACGAAAATCCTCGGCGGCCAGGGCCCGGTTCTCGTAGCCGAGCAGCCGGTAGGAGGCGACCTGGGCGGGGTTGAACTCGACCTGGATCTTCACGTCCTTGGCGATCGTGATCGTCGAGCCGGTGAGCTGCTCGACGAGCACCTTCCGCGCCTCGCGCACGCCGTCGATGTAGACGTAGACGCCGTTGCCGTTGTCGGCGAGCTTTTCCATCTTCTCGTCCTGCAGGTTGCCGGTGCCGAAGCCGAGCACGGTGAGGAACGTGCCCCCCTTGGCCTGCTTCGTGATCAGGTCGACGAGGGCCTCGTCGCTGGTGACACCGACGTTCAAATCCCCGTCGGTACAGAGGATCACGCGGTTGGCGCCCCCCTTGATGAACCGCTCGGCCGCCTGCTCGTAGGCGAGCACGATCCCGGCACTGCCGTGGGTCGAGCCGCCGGCCCGCAGGCCCTCGATCGCCGCGCGGATCTTGTCCTTCTGGTCGCCGCTGGTGGAGGGGAGGACGAGGCCGGCGTTGCCGGCGTAGGTCACGATCGACACCCGGTCATTCTCGGTGAGCTCGTCCACCAGCATCGCCAGCGCCCGCTGCACGAGCGGCAGCTTGTCGGGCTCGTCCATCGATCCGGAGACGTCGACGAGAAACACGAGGTTGCCGGCCGGCCGGGCGTCGCGGGCGACGTCGCGGCCCGCCAGGCCGACGCGGACGAGCCGGTGGCCGGCCTTCCACGGGCAGGCGGCCGCCTCGACCGCGACGGAAAACGGCTCGTCCCCCTTGGGCTGCGGGTAGTCGTAGCGGAAGTAGTTGACGAGTTCCTCGATCCGCACGGCATCCCGCGGCGGCCGCTGGCCGGACGTCAGAAACCGGCGCACGTTGGCGTACGACGCGGTATCGACGTCGATCGAGAACGTGGAGAGTGGCTGCTCGAGGACGGGGAGGAAGCGGCTGTCGGCGAAGCGGTTGTAGCGTTCGCTGCCCGCGGGTTCTCCGCCTGCGGCTGCTCGAGCGTTGACACCCGCTCCGAGCATGAGTCGATCCGTGACCGGCACCTCAGCGTTCGCCGACCTCTCGACGATGACTTTCAGACCTTTGTCCGCAAGGCTCTCCAGCCTGTCCTCAACGTCCACTACGGTCACCACGCGCACCGCGTCAGCCTGCGGTTGCTCCCGCCCGACAAACGGATGATCCGTGGGGGCCGGAGCACCTTGAGAACCCCTGCCCTCAGGCTTCGCGACGGCAGGCTCCGACGCACCGTCAGCCGGGGCCAGCGCCACCTCGCGGCGCGGAGCCTCGACGATGCCCCGGACGCCCGGGCCGAACAGCGCAAACAACACCGCCGCTACGGCGGCGCATGAACCGACCGCGACCGCCCATCTCGCCCGCCACGGTGATCGGGACGACGTCACCGGTGCCACCGGCGTCACGGCCCCATGACGTCCGGCAGCGCTGCCGCTCCCGCCGCCCACCGCGGCGGCCAGCACGGCCCGGCGCAGATCTGCCGATCGCTCCACCATCTCCTCGTCGCGGGCGGCGCGGAGGGCCGCTGCCGTCGCGCGGACTTCGGCCACGTGGCGGCTGGCGGCCCCGGCATCGGAGTCGGCGAGCAGCCGCTCGACGACGGCCCGCTCCTCGGGCGTGACCGCATCGAGCGCGTAGGCGGTGAGCAACGCGTCGCGATCGTCGCGATTCTGGTCACGGTCGCTGGTCATGGTCGCGGTCTCCTTCGGGGTGATCGGGGTGACGGTCGGATGGTGAGCGGACATGCGGCTCAACGGGTCGGGCTGGACACGGAGTTCGTATCGGCGAGCAGGCTGCGGATGGCGGGATGGCTGCGGAGCGCCGTCAGGCCGCGGTGGGTGAGGACGCGGACGTGCCCTTCGGTGCGGCCGGTGATCGCGGCGATCTCTCGGCCGGTGAACCCCTCGCACCACAGGTCGATCGCCTCGCGCTGCGCCGCCGGCAGTTCGCGGAGCAGGTCGCGGAGGCGGGCGGCGAGTTCGCTGCGCTCGGCCGCCGCGGCGGGGTCGGCGGCCCGATCGGCGAAAACCGGCTGTTCGGTCGGCCGCGTGGCCGGCGCGCCGTCCTCTCCCACGAGCGACCGTTCGCGGCCCGATCGACGCAGGTGGTCGAGGGCCCGGTTGCGACAGACGCGAAACAGCCAGGCGGCGGGATTCTCGCCGACCGTGGCCCGCGACTCGCTGCAGAGCTGCACGAACGCGTGCTGCACGGCGTCGGCGGCGAGATCGACGTCGCCGAGCAGCCGGCGGGCATACCGGGCGAGGGGGAGTTCATGGGCATCGACGGCTGCGAGGATCCAGCCGTGTCCGTCGCCTGTCGCTGCCATGCTCTCCTCCGTGCCTCGCGCGCTGCATGCTCCGACCGCGCGCCCCGGCACGCTCGTGGGGGCCGCGCGGCGCCGACAGCAGGATGACGGCGGGGCCGCCGTTTCGTTACAGTGAAAAAGAACAAGGTGACAGCCACGGGGCTGGCACCTTTTTTTAGCGTGACGAGGCCAGGCGGGGCTCGTCACGCGTGATGCAATGCAGCCCCCCGCGGCCGCGCACGATCGCGGTGCAGTCCACCGGCTCGATCCGCCGACCGGGAAAGCAGGCGGCGAGCGTCGCCAGCGCCGCGTCGTCGGTCCGGGCCCCGAACACCGGCACGCCCACGAAGCCGTTGCCGACGTAGAAGTTGAGGTGACTCGCCGGCAGCTGCGTCCCTCCGAACGCATACCGCGGCGGGATGTCGATCGGAATCACCTCCAGCCGCCGGCCCCGGGCGTCGACGTGCCCGCGCAGCAGGTCGAGGTTGGCTTCGAGCGCCGCATGGTTCGGATCGAGCGAGTCGGGCTGCCGCGCCGCCACGACGCGGCCCGGGGCCACGAACCGGGCGAGCTGGTCGATGTGGCCGTCGGTGTCGTCGCCCGCCAGATCGCCGCCGACCCACAGCACCCGCTCGCCGGCGAGAAAGTCGCAGAGGATCCGCTCCGTCCCGGCCCGATCGAGACCGGGGTTGCGCCGCGGATCGACCACGCAGCGTTCGTTCGCCAGCAGCGTCCCGTCGCCGTCGGTCTCGATCGCCCCACCTTCGAGCACGATGCCGGGGGCGAAGACCGGCAGCCCGAGCCGGGCCGCGATCGCCCGGCCGACGCGGGCGTCGTCGTCCCACGGCGGATACTTGCCCCCCCAGGCATTCCACTCCCAGGCCACCGCGGCCATGCCGCCGGCGGCGCTGGACTCGGCACCGGGCTCGGCACCTTTGGGCGCCCGGCCGGCGTCCCGGTCGCGTGGCAGGAGAAACACCGGCCCCGTGTCGCGGATCCAGGAATCGTTGGTGGGAATGTCCACGAACGTGACATTGGCCACCTGCCCGAGGAATCGCTGCGACTCGGCCAGCGCCGTTCCGCTTCCCACGATCCGCACCGGCTCGTGGGCGGCGATCTGGATGGCGACGCGGGCGTAGGCCGCGGGGATGGCCGCGAAGTCGCCGAGCCAGGTGGCCCGGCGGTGCGGCCAGGCCAGCCAGGTGGCGGCGTGCGGCTCCCACTCAGCGGGCAGCCGGTAGCCGAGCGCGGCCGGCCGCGGTGCGACGGATGGTGGGCGGTCGGCCGGCATGCCTTCACCCTCCCCAGCGGTCGAGCAGTTTTCCGTAGGCGTCGATCCGCCGGTCGCGGAAGAACGGCCAGCGGGTCCGCGACCATTCGATGCGGCCGAGGTCGCACTCGCAGACGAGCGTCTCGGGCGCGTCGTGCGAGGCCTTGACGAGGCATTGACCGTTCGGCGCATAGACGACGCTCGCCCCCCAGAACCTCAAGGCCCCTTCGCGGCCGGTGCGGTTGACCGCCACCACGAACACGCCGTTGGCGATGGCGTGGCTGCGGAGCATCGTGTCCCACGACTCGTACTGCTCGCGGTGCAGCGGCTCCTCGCCGTCGAGCCAGCCGATCGCCGTGGGATAGAAGAGCGTCTCCGCGCCGGCCAGGGCCGTGAGCCGGGCGGCCTCGGGATACCACTGGTCCCAGCAGACGAGCGGCCCGACGGCCAGCCGGCTCGTGGGCACGCTCATGAAGCCGGTGTCGCCCGGGGCGAAATAAAACTTCTCGTAGTAGTGCGGGTCGTCGGGGATGTGCATCTTCCGGTAGACGCCCGCCGTCGAGCCGTCGGCGTCGAAGATCACGGCCGTGTTGTGAAACAGCCCCCGCGCCCGGCGCTCGAACACGCTCCCCACGAGCACCACGCCATGCTCGCGGGCGGCGGTCGCCAACCGTTCGGTGAGCGGCCCGGGCACCGCCTCCGCCTCGGCGAATGTTCCGTGGTCCTCGCTCTGGCAGGGATACTGGCCAGCGAAGAGTTCCTGGAGGCAGACGACCTCGGCGCCCTGCCGCGCGGCGGCCGCGATCCCGGCGATCGCCTGGGCGACGTTGGACTCCCGGTCGGACGTGCACGCCGACTGCACGAGCCCGATTCGCACGACATTCGACTCGGACGTGGGTGTTGGCGGCATACCCGTATGGTACGGTGAAATCCGAAGGATTCCACATCGTGGCAAAGCCGCGGCCCGCACTCCGCTCCTGACCGGGTTGGATTTCCTGTTCTTTGTTCTTGCGGGACAGGAGGGTTCAGGTTCGGCCTTGTCGGCGGTCGTGCCTTTGAGCACTGCGAAGAGCGGCGTCTCGCGAAAGCCCAGCGGCCCGGTGTGCCGAATGTGCTTCCTGCCGATGGGAGAGACCAAGAAACGTTGGCCGTCGGCCAGCGGCAGGATGTCGCCGGCGCGGACATGGATCGCCGCCACCCAGCGGCCGTCGTCGGTCAATCGTCACTCGCGAACAGTTCGTCGGGCGACTCTCGAAAGCCGTCGGGCGCATCTATAGCCGACTTGCAATCACCTTCCGTTCCTGGCGGCTCCTGCGACGCACCCAGGCAGGTGCTATCTGCGCGGGAATGGGGCCTGCATCAGTCCTCGTCCTCGTCCTCGTGCAGGCTATCGAGAAACTCGGTGAACGAGTTGGCGACGAAGTGACAGTTGTCCCACATGGTGACCGGCGTTCCGTCCTCGTACGTACCGCCACCCGTACACTCCATTTCGTGATCCCAGTAATAGATGCAGCCGGTGTGCTCGCCGGACACGCAGAGGCAGATTTGGTTGCCGCCGCCGTCGTCCCCTATGGGTATCAGTTCTTCGGGCATGCGGGGAGTGCCCATGCGCTTTAAGAGGCGTAGTGAGCGAGCAAGATTCAAATTGGGAGAGAGGCCGGTCTCCGTTTCCGGCTTCGTGTAGATGGCATAGAACTCCTGAACGGCGCTGCCCGTCAACTCGGTACCGTCGCTATAGTCAAAATCCGCAGGTTGCGGCTTTCCGCCGTTGTGCCTCAGCATGAAGGCTCGGTAATCGGCAGGCAGGAGAACTTTGTTCTCGTGCTCAAATGCAGCGACATCGGCCTCCGTCAGGACGGGGTAGCGAGAGTCATTCCATTTGACCGTGGCCATGATGGGTGTCCTTGTGGCGGTTTAACGGGGGGAATACAAAAGCGAACTATCCGGCCAGGCGAGGCGGAGCACGCGTCAGGGGAACAGAATCGGATCAAGGTTGGTTAGTTCAGCCCAACGACGCAGCATGGCTCTGAAGATTGCGGCACCGCCAGTATGATTGCAAGCGAAATGTACGTCTCTTCTCACCAGAATCATCGTGCCCAGTTCTTCGGTGTGATGCCATACCCATTCAGCTTCCAATGCTGCCCTGTCGAGGCCGGATTCCTTCCACGCTTTATTGATGTCGAGTCGCCAGTCTTTCGCCCACACAAACTTCTGTGTCGCTACCGGCGAGTCGTACTTGAATGGCGCAAGGTCAGGGAAGCCGCCATTCTTGAAGTTGACCTGCACGACTTCGCCCGTCGCCGTCGGGACTTTGAGAAAGCCGCCGTTTGCAAACGCGTCTTCAGCCAATTGCACTTGTCTGCCGTTGATTATGTAGATCAGGCGTTGGCCTTGGGGCGTGTCGATATATCGACAATTCATGAACTGCTGCCAGCTGTCCCGAATCGCGTTGAACTGGGCCTCGGTGCAGGCGGGCCCGTTGTGGACGAGCAGACCCATGTCGCCGACCGCGAACGTGTGGGCGTTTGCAACGGTCAGCGTGTAGACGGTCTGCTCGCGGGAGTCCGTGGTGACGGCAGCCACGACCGCCGTGGAGCCGTCGGCAAGCAGCAGGGTGTCGCCGGCGCGGACGTGGATCGCCGCCACCCAGCGGCCGTCCTCGGTCAATCGTCAATCGCGGACAGTTCGTCGGGCGACTCTCGAAAGCCGTCGGGCTCATCTATAGCCGACTGGCAATCGCCTTCCGTTCCTGGCGGCTCCTGCGACGCACCCAGGCAGATGCTCTCTGCGCGGGAATGGGGCCTGCATCAGTCCTCGTCATCGTCCTCATGGAGGCTATCGAGAAACTCGGTGAATGAGTTGGCGACGAAGAAGCAGTTCTCCCACATGGTGACTGGCGTTCCGTCCTCGTACGTGCCCCCCGTGCACTCCAATTCGTGATCCCAGTAATAGATGCAGCCGGTGTGCTCGCCGGACACGCAGAGGCAAATTTGGTTGTCTCCGCCGTCGGCGCCTATGGGTATCAGTTCGTTGGGCATGCGTGGAGCGCCCATGCGCTTATAGGTGCGAAAATTCCGAGCCAGATTCAAATTGTAAGAGAGCCCGGTCTCCGTTTCAGGCTTCGTGTAAATGGCATAGAACTCTTGAACAGCGCTGCCCGTCAGTTCAGTGCCATCGCTGTAGTCAAACCATCGTGGACTCGGCTTTCCGCCGTTGTGCTTTAGCAAAAACTCGCGGTAGTCAGCAGGCAGCAGGACTTTGTTTTCCTGTTCAAACGCCGCGACATCGGCCTCCGTCAGTACGGGAAATCGGGGGTCGTTCCATTTGACGGTGGCCATGATGAGTGTCCTTGTGTTGGTTTAACCTGGGGTGAAGGAAACGCGAACTATCCGGCAACGCGCCGGTCACGGCAAGGCGTGTCAGGGGAACTGCGCAGGATCTTGGGCCAAAAACCGCAGCATGGCTCTGAAGATCGCGGCACCGCCAGTATGGTCGCAGGCCTTGTGTACATCTTTACTCACCAGAATCATTGTGCCCAGTTCCTCAGTGTGATGCCATACCCATTCAGCTTCCAATGCTGCCCTGTCGAGGCCGGATTCCTTCCACGCTTTATCGATGTCGCGTTGCGATTTTTTCGCCCAAACCATGCCTTTGAGCGTTGCTTTGGGGTGGTCATAAATCCATCTCGTAAAGTCGGGGAAGCCACCTTGCTTGAAGGGGACTTCAAACTCTTTGCCGGCCTCAGTCGTAATTGTGAGAAAGCCGCCGTTGGCGAAGGCGTCTGCGGCCATCCTCACCTCATTCCTGCCGATTGTGTAAACCAAGTAGCGTTGGCCGTCGGGCCCATTGATGTAGCGACACTTCATGAAGTCTGGCCATGCGGCCTTGAACGCTTGGAACTGTGCATCGGTGCAGGCGGGCCCGTTGTGGACGAGCAGACCCATGTCGCCGACCGCGAACGTGTGGGCGTTTGCAACGGTCAGCGTGTAGACGGTTTGCTCGCGGGAGTCCGTGGTGACGGCAGCCACGACCGCCGTGGAGCCGTCGGCAAGCAGCAGGGTGTCGCCGGCGCGGACGTGGATCGCCGCCACCCAGCGGCCGTCCTCGGTCAGTCCCTGCTCGTCCGCCGGCAGGTCGGCGACGGCCGGCCGGGCGCCGAGGTCGGCGCCGGTGACGACCCAGACGGGATGCTGATCCGTCGCGAGCACGGAGCCCGTGCCCAAGTCGAGCCGCACCATCGTGCCCATCCAGGGAATCGCGTGTGCGGCCACGACTTCATCGAGGAACCAGCGGTTTTCCGCCGTGTCATATGCCCAGACCCGGGTGCCCGGTCCGATGTCGCGAATGAGGCGGCTGCCTGATTCGGTGAGCACGGGCGTTTCCCCATCGAAACACCCCTGGCGAAACACCCTGCACACGGCGGTGTCGGCGACGTTCGAGACCCACGAGCCGACCCGGATCCGGAAGCGGCCGAGTGTCGAGGCCGCGGCCCGGCCGACGATCGGGATCCCGCCGATGATCGCCGACAGGTCCCCGTGGGCGAGATCGTTCATGGTGATCACGAGATCGGCACCGGTGCTCACGAACGCCACGCTGCGATAGAACATCTCGGCATAGTCGCCGGCCTTTTCGGCTGCCACCTTGTAGGCAGACGTGAACAGGCTGCGATACGCATCTATCTCGAGCCTGTCAAGCAATTCCTTTTCGAGCCCTTTAAGCAAGGGAAACTGTTTGCTGAGCTCCTCCATCGTCTTCGCAAGAAGTTCCGCCGCTTCCGGTGGGCTCACTTCAGAATTGATCGTGATCCTGATTCGAGTCGGACCGTCGGATTCCAGCGGCGGGGCGTCCTTTGTGACAATGACGTCACTGCCTAAGAACGGCAACGTGCGCCACCATCCCTGCCGAGTATTGGCCACGAGTATTTCGTGGTGGTAGGGCCGTGCGACTGCGTCATCTACCGGCGTCCTTTGATCGAGGAACGTGTTGAGCACGAACTGCCCGTAGCCGCCCGCGTAGGCGCGGTAATACGAGAGGAGCGCATGGCCATGTCCGTCATCGGCTGTGCTCCCGGGGAACACCCGTTGCGGGTCCACTGTCTCCGTCGCCCAGGTGTCATCCTCGTCATATGAATCGGCAGCGAACGCCGTCGCGCCGGTCTGTCGCAACTCGGTCGAGTGAACCGCCGCTGCCGCATCGTCTTGGGCACGCCTATCGCTGTCCGCCGTCAGCAATGCAGCTTCGTTCAGCAACTCCTGAAGCCCGTACGCCTTGTGGAAAAAGGCGTAGTACAAGAAGCCGCGGCTCGAGCCGGACAACAGACGGCTATGGGAGTCGTAGGAGGTCGCGACCGTCGTGGGAATCAGGTCATCGACGTCAGGGTCGAACTGCAGCGCCCCATCACTCGACGCCTGCGGCGAGCGACCATAATAGATGTCGAAGAACCCGCTGGCTGATGGGCCGGGCTTCAACGTCGCCTGCCGCGGGCCGGCGGCGTTGGACATCGTGACGGTCGTGGCTGCGGGGCTCAGATTGGTCGTTGCGAAGCGGAACCGGGCCGTATCCGGAATGTCGCTGGAATCGGTGTCCACGGCGCCCGCGAGCAGCAGGCTCTGCGCCCGCATGTCAATCTCGGCGAATCGGCTCGTGAAACCGTCCACTCCGATGACCCGCGTGTTCGTGGCCAGCGATACGACGATGTCGAAGGAGAACGACGGCACGGGGGTCAGGGCTTCGACCCAGATATCGACATTCCGGGTGGCAAGGAACTCGAACGCCCCGGGCGCACCGACCACGCCCCACAAGGCGGCGGGCGAGTTCAATCGCACGTCGTAGGCCGGGTCATCGGCGTCACGATGAACGTAGAGCAGGGAGCCGTCCTCACGAAACAGGCGGACCGCTTGGGGATCCGAGAGCACGATCTGGCAGGTGAAGAGCCCGGCCGGCAATCCCAGCGGCAGGCGCTTCAGGGTCACGCGCATCAGGTCGTCATCGATGTTGGGAGCGACGCCCATGAGGTCCAAAGCCTCGTCATCAGCAGCGTCGTCGTCCGGTACCAGAGCGGCGGCGTCGAAGTCGTTGTTCGTGAGGACAATGAACTCATTCGGATTCCGCCGGTCTTCGTGAAGTTCCGAGAGTGGCTGCCCATAAAAGTCGCCGGTGCGATGAGCAACGACGTCGGTGGCCACCGCCGTGGCCCGGACGGTGTCGCTCGACGCCGGACTCGCGCCGGTGGGAGTGAGCGTGAAGGCGATATCGGCCGGCCTCGCGCTCGGGGCGAAGGCCTCGATCCAGAATGTCTGCAAGGCGTTGCTGACCGTCATGCCAGCGGTTGGAATGGCCGTTCCACCGGTCGGCGCCGTCCAGACGCGGACGTTCTCGGCACCCTGTGTGATCGCCAATGTGGCTGTGCGTCCGGCAGGCACGTCCACGAGCATCGGTGCCCGTTCGCCGCCGACTGGCAGGATCAGTCCGGGCCGGGCCGGGTCGTCCTCGATGCCGTCTTCGACAGCGGATCGTGCGACGGAGCCCGAGTTGTCGCTATCGACGTCGAGATCGACGGGTGGCAGTGTCAGGTTGGCGTCAAAGACGACGTTGTTGGTGCCGAGGCCGTTGAGGGACACGGTGACGCGATCGCCGATCGGACCGACGCCGACCTTGTTCGGAAAGAACGTGCCGTAGATCGACTTTGCAGCCGGGGCGGGTACGGTGTTGCCGTAGAGCTGCGGGATCGCCGTCATGTCGAAGAACATCTGGTAGGCATTGGCGGCGGGCTGGGCGAAGGCCCGGAAGGCGAAGTCGTAGCTCGTGCCGCTGCCGACGCCGCCGGGGAGGCTGACGGTGTCGTTGGACCCGCCGGCGGCGGTGCGGTTGCCCGCCTGAACGCTGATCGTCGAGCCGCGCCACCCGTTGGCCCCCTCGAACTGCACGGAAAAGTCCCCCTGCTCCGAGAACTGGCTGAAGCTGGCGAGGCCGACGCTCGTGCCGGCCTGCGCGGCCGTCTTGTAGCTGTCGTTGTCGAGGTCGAAGCGGATCGTCGGCTTGAATCCCGTGATGCTGCCGGTGTCGGTCGCTCGGACACCGATGCCAAGGATCGTGTTGCCCGGCGCGAACGCCCCGGCAGAGACCTTCAATGAGCCGAAGGGGGTGGACACGCTTCGGCCCGCTTGAAAACCCAGGGGGGCCGGTGCGACGGCCTGAACGGGTTCGTCAGAGATCGCGTCGCCCTCGAATGCGAAGGCCGCGGTGAACACCTCGTACTGTTCGCTCCTGGTCGTGCCGCCGCTGGCGTAGAGAGCGGGCTCGACCGATCGCCCTCGGCTCGTCCAGCCGTTCCAGGAGAGGCCGCCGTTGATGTCCACGCCGGCGAGCATGGCGCGTGATTCAAGCAGCTCGGCGCCGATCGGCCGGCGCCGATCGGCCGGCGGCGGTGGGTGCGGGCGGGGCAGCGGCGGTCTGCCCGGGCCGGACGGCCGAAGAGCGCGGAGAGAAGCGAATGGGAACGGCGGGACAGGCTGCGAAGCATTGGTGCACCGAGGCCGGGAGGAAACGGGCGGGAATCGGCAGGGCGGAGCGGTTCGCCGCACGGGCACGATCAGAGCGGGACGTGTGGCGCGGGCCTCGACCGCGGGACCTTAACGTACCGGGGGGGGGGGGGGCGTCAATGGGCCGCCGATGAAGGCTCGATGAGATTTCGGCTCAGGCCCGGCGCTCGTCGCCAATCTGCCGGGGAATGCCCACTGGGCCGACGAGCCTCCGCGAGGGCCTCGACGCGGTGTTCCCCGCGATCCGATCCCGCGTCAGACCTCGACCACCCGGGCCAGGCCAGCCAGCCGCGGCCGGCGACGAAGCCGGAGCGCGGCGTCGCCCTCCGCCCCGCGTGACACGCAAGAACGAGGAAAAAGTGCAGCCGCGTGGCTCGCACTTCCTCAGCCCGTCACCGCTTCCTCGAGCCGCGCGGCCGGCACCGGGAACTGCTCGGCCAGTTCCGCCACCTCGCGCCGCGTCGTCTCGACTACGGCCGCATCGCCCGGGCTCTTGAGTGCCCGGAGGATCCACGTGGCGATCCGGCGCATCTCGTCGGCACCCATGCCACGGGTCGTGAGCGCCGGCGTGCCGAGGCGGATGCCGGAGGGATCCATCGGCTTCCGCTCGTCGTAGGGGATCATGTTCTTGTTGCAGGTGATGCCGCAGCGGTCGAGCGTCTCCTCGGCGAGCTTGCCGCCGATGCCCAGCGGCGTGACGTCCACGAGCATCAGGTGGTTGTCGGTGCCGCCGCTCACCAGCCGCACGCCCCCCGCGGCGAGTGCCTCGGCGAGCGCCTTGGCGTTGGCGATCACCTGCCTGCCGTAGTCCTTGAACTCCGGCCGCAGCGCCTCGGCGAAGGCCACCGCCTTGCCGGCGATGACGTGCATCAGCGGGCCTCCCTGCTGGCCGGGAAACACGGACCGGTCGAGCATCTTCGCGTCGCCGGCCCGGCACATGGCGATTCCGCCGCGCGGCCCGCGGAGCGTCTTGTGGGTCGTGCTCGTGACGAAGTCGGCGACCGGCACGGGATTGTCGTGCAGGCCCGCCGCCACGAGGCCGGCGTAGTGGGCCATGTCCACCATCAGCTTGGCGCCGACCTCGCGGGCGATCTCGGCGAACGTCCCGTGCGGAATCTCGCGAGGATAGGCGCTCGCGCCGGCCACAATCAGCTTCGGCCGGTGCTCGCGGGCCAGGCGGGCGACCTGGTCGAAGTCGAGCCGGTGGTCCTCGCGGCGGACGCCGTAGTGGACGAAGCGATAGAGCACGCCCGAGGCGTTGAGCTTCATCCCGTGGGTGAGGTGGCCGCCGTGGGCGAGGTCGAAGGCCAGCACGGTGTCGCCGGGGGCGATCGCCGTCATGTAGACGGCCGCGTTGGCCTGGCTGCCCGAGTGGGGCTGGACGTTGACGTGCTCGGCGCCGAAGAGCGCCTTGAGCCGCTCGCGGGCCAGGTCCTCGACCTTGTCCACGAACTCGCAACCGCCGTAGTAGCGGTGGCCGGGATAGCCCTCGGCATACTTGTTGGTGAGCACGCTGCCCACGGCCTGCATCACGGCCGGGCTGGTGAAGTTCTCGCTGGCGATCATCTCCAGGCCGTCCTGCTGCCGTACCTGCTCGGCGGCGATGGCCGACCAGACCTCGGGATCCTCCGCGGCGACGAAATTCACGCTGTGCCTCCTTCCGTGAACTGGGACCAACGACCACGATTCTGGACGCCCCCTGGGCCGCGGTCAACGAATCGCCGGCAAACCCGGGCCCGGCGGCCCGTTCACGCCCCGATCACAACCCGACCAACGGCTCGGGCATGAAGGTCACGATCGGGATCAGGAACGAGCACCAGCCGAGGAGCGTCCGCACCGGCCCCGGGGAGAACTCCTCGTCACGGACCGGCGGATGATCGACCCCGAGCAGCGTCACGACGACGAGCATCGCCACCCAGTTGTACTGCCCGCGGACGATCACCAGCGTCATCGCCGCGAGCAGCGTGCCCCGGGCCAGCCAGTTGCCGCGCCGGCCGAGGATCGCATGGGCGACGTGGCCGCCGTCGAGCTGGCTGATCGGCATCATGTTGAGGCCGGTGACCAGCAGGCCGACCCAGCCGGCCATGAACAGGGCGTTGGGGGCGATCGTGGTCCCGACCGGCAGGTCGGGCCGCACCAGGCCGAGGAGCC
>JBIKKQ010000206.1:0-5601 GCA_044360305.1 Pirellulales bacterium | reverse complement strand
TCGAGCTCCGGCATCCGGGCCAGCGCCCGGGCCAGCTGGCCGACCGTGCGGTTGCCGGTCCGCATCGACCGCACGATCCGCCACGCCCGCCACCCGCTCCGCGCCCGACGCGCGAGCCACGGCAGCCAGGCGGTGCCGAGAAGCAGCCACGGCCACCACTGCCCGGTCCAGGCGAGCGTGCCGCCGGGGGCCAGCCCGCGCACGACCGCGGCCGCGAACGCGGCGCTGGCCGCCAGCGCCAGCAGCTGCGGCCAGAGGCCCAGCCATGCCCGATAGCCGGTCCGCCCCCGCAGCCGGCGCCAGCGGGCGGGAAACGGCTCGGCCGTCGACTGGTCGTAGCAGGAGGCGAGCAGGGCCAGGTCACGGGCCTGCGGCGCCGGCAGCCGGGCGGCGGCCAGTTCCCCGGCGTTGATCCGCGTCACGAGCTGCGTCACCGCCAGGGAAAGGATGGCGTCGATGTGGTCCCAGAGTTTCCACTGGGCGAGCACCTTCTCGACCGACCGGCCCGGCCCCGCCCGGCTCACGAACCGATCCAGAAACGGGTTGAAGTCGTCGTACAGCACGACGAACGCCCGGGCCTCGGGATGCTCCGCCGCATGCCGCTCGTACTGGCGGACCATCTGCAGCTTGATCGCCGTCTTGCCGGCCCCCTTATCGCCGAACACGACGGCCGTGGCCGGCTCGGCGGGATCGCCGAAGATCTTGTCCCAGGCCGGATGGAACGTCGTCTCCAGGCAGGTCCGCTTGAAGACGGCGTCGTTCTGCGCGTCCTCCTCGGCGAACGGGTTGCCCGCGATGCCGTGGTGCTCGAGGAACTCGCTGACTTTCATTGCGGCCGGCGGTCGGGCAGGGTCACCTGCCCGCCTTCACCATGCCCTCCACCATCTTCTGGAAGCCGGCGGCATGCTTCTCGACCGTGGCGGCCGGGCCATAGAACTTGAGGAAGTGGTTTCCCTGGTCCCCCGTTTCGACGATCGCCGCCAGCATCCGGTAGTTGGGCCGGTCCACGGCCTGCCCGCCGGCGAACGGACCGGCCGGCGCATCCTTGTAGGTGCCGGGGATGTCCACGAGCGTCACCTTGCAGCCGGCCACGTCGATCTTCTTGGTGGTGGCCTTCTCCTTGGTGGGCTTGCCATCGGGCTGCGTGAACTGGCCGTACCAACGGTCGATGTTGGCCTCGACGGTGCCGCCGGCCCCCATCACCGTCATCCGGCCGGCCGGCAGCGCCGCGCCGTCGGCACCCTTGCCGTCGGTCGGGATGGAAAACTCGGTCTCGACGATGCTGGACTTGGGCTGGACCCGGGCCCATCCCTCCGGCGCCTCCAGCGAGAAGCCGCCGCGGGCCACCGTGAAGACGCGGCCTTCGGCGGGAGCGGCCACCCCGCCGGGTTGGGCGTTCGCCGCCGGCGCGACCGCGAGCACGGCCCCCAGGCCCAGGCAGGACACCGCGATCCGCAGCACCGAGTTCACCGTCGTCATCGTCGCTTCTCCTGTGCGTTGAGTCCTGACACCGCGCCGACGCCCGCCGACGACGGCCCTTCGATTCGGCACCTTACCAGAAACATGGGCGGCCGAGCGGTCGGTGGGCCCGCCGGGGCCTTTCAAAGCGTTTTTCCAGCCCGCATGGCATCGGGGAACACGTCCCCAACCGGCCGCCAGCCCTCCCAGTCGGCCCGCCACACGAGTTCGTTGCCGACGACCGTCCCGGAATCGAGCCAGGTCCGCAGTTCGGGCGCGGCCATCGGCGCGGAGGCGACGCCTCCCGGCACCGCCGTGCTCCACGACAGGTCGGGCCGGTCGTCGAGCACCTGGTAACGGGCCACCGCCGCGCTGCCGCCGGGATCCGCGGCCTCCGCGACCGGCACCGCGTGCCGGGCCGGTTTCGGCTGCGTTGTGGGATCGGTGAGCAGCACGCGGGGCAGCGCCGCGACTGCCGCCGCGTCGAGCGGCACGACCCGGGCGAGCGGCAGTGCGTCGGCGGGACCGTCAGCCGATGCGAGCGGGATGCGAAACCGCGCCCCGCAGGTCGGACAGACTCCCTTGCGGCCGGCGAGATGGTCCTTGACCTTGACCCGGTGCCCCTGCGGGCAAAACGACACGATGCCCACGCGATCGCCCTCCGTCTCGGCGACGGCAGCCGCAGCAGCCACCTCTGATTTATCATCCCGGCGGCCCACAAGGCATGCAAGCCTTTCGGGGTTTTCCGCGGGCCGCCTTGCCTCGACGCCGCATCCCTTTTAGTCTGCGACCAGTGTTTGCCCCGCGGCGGGCCGCTGCCCGCTCCGCGCATCCTCCGAAGGCAATCGATCGATGGCACGACGTGACGATCCCCAGCCCGCACCCCGCGAAGAGGACGAACCGCAGGGGCCCCTGGAGATCGCCCTCGTCGGCGATCTCACCGACGGCGAGGCGGAACTCACCGACCGGCTGCTCGGCGTCGCCCCGGGGGGCGAGTGCGTGCTGTACTTCGACTCCCCCGGCGGCAGCCCGTACTGCGCGATGTCGCTGCTCGGCCTGCTCCGGCTGCGTGACATCAAGGCCACGGCCGTCGTGACGGGCGAGTGCTCGTCGGCCGCGCTCTGGCCGTTCGCCGCCTGCCAGCGTCGGCTCGTCACCCCGTACAGCGTGTTTCTCTTCCACCCGATGAAGTGGCAGAGCGAGGAGCACATCGGCATCCGCGAGGCCGCCGAATGGTCGCGGCACTTCGCCGATTTGGAGAAGGAGATGGACGTGCTGCTGACGGAACTGTTCGGCCACGCCGCCGACCTGATCCAACAGTGGATCGCCACGCACCGCTACGTCACCGGCCGGGAGATGGCCGACGCCGGGCTGGCCGAACTCGTGCCGCTGCGGCCGCTCCGGGAACTGCTCGCCCGCAAGTGACCAGCCGGCGGAGCGGTGTCGTCAGCCGCGGTAGTCGGCGTGGCACGCGTCGCACGACTTCTTCAGTTCGCCCACGGCCTTGCGGGCCGCCTCGTGGTCCTTCTTCTCGACCGCCTCGCGGAGCGACAGGGCCGCAGCCCGCATCGCCGCCGCATGCCCGCGGTAGGCGGTGTCGTCGTGATCGGCGAACGTCGGCTGCTGGAGCAGCTCGGCGACCATGGCCGTGATCTCCGCCTCGTGGACCAGCCGTTCGGCCTGACGGACGAAGTCGGCCCGACTCGCCGCGGCCGCGATCGTCAGCCCCTCGGCCGCCTCCAGCCGCACCATCAGCGTCGATCGATCGGCCACCTGGCTCCAGGCGAAGTCCTCCTCGCGGTCCGGCTTCGACGTCAGGGCACTCCCCTCGAGCATCGCGTCGAGGTCATCCACGCGATCCTTCACCTCGTTGAACGACTGGTCGGTGCCGACCTTGCAGTTGGCCCCGGCCCGGGCCAGCAGGTCGCGGGCCGCGGCGGCGTCCGATTTCCAGCGCACGTCCTTGTCGTAGGCAGCGATGGCGCCGAACGCGGCGGCGGCCACGCCGAAGGCGACGCGGACCTTTTTGTAACCCCCGGCCTTGAAATCGGAGACCTTGCCGATCGCCCCCTTGGCGGCCGCCCGCGCCTGCTTGATCTCGTCCACCAGCGTGTCGCCGGAGACGATGGCCGACCACTTGAACGTCTTTTCGTCCGCCGGCCCGCCGGCGGACGGCGTCGGCTCGCGACCGCCACCAGACGGCCTGGCGAACACGGGCCGAGTCCCCTCGAGCGTGGCGAACGCGTCGTCGTAAAACGTTCCCTCGGCGGCCTTGTCCCAGCTGGCGGGCGGTCTGGCCCGACGGACTTCACGGGGCCCGGCCTGGGGCCGCTGGGCCACGGCCAACCCGGCACCGAGCAGCAGGCAGCCGCCGATCGCGAGCAGCCCTGGCGACACCGGGCAGACCCCGTGTCGCCCGCACCGCCTGTCTTCGCTCCGCGGCTTCCGCATCCCCTCGCGCTCCAGTTTCAGCCCGCTCACGGCACCGACCCGGGGTTGGTGCCTACCGGCTGTAAGTGTAGCCCAAAAGGCCCGGGGAAGGCCGCCGGATCTCGTCTTGACCGGCGATTTCCGGTTCGTCATTCTCCCGCCGCGCCGTCGGCCGCGGCCTCATGACCCGGCCCGGCGATTCAGCCCCGCAGGAGTCTGCCGATCATGCGTCACGTCCCCCCGAGCCGCCTTCACCCCGCCCCACGCCTCGCGTCCATCGGCCTGCTCGCCCTGCTCTGCTGCCTGGCGAGCGTCGGCTGCTCGGGTTCCGGCGGCGGTTCCGCCAAGACGGAGCCGGCCAAGGCGGCGGTCGTCGCGTTGCTCGATGCGATCAAGCGCGGCGACGACGAGGCCGCCAGCGGCATGCTCACCAAGGTGGCCCGGGCAAAGACACGGGAAATGGGCATCTCGGTCGCGCCGCCGGTGGCCGATTCGGCCGTTTCCGCCGTGACGGCATGCGAGATGGTCAGTGAATCGGACGACCTCGCGCACGTGGGAACGACCTGGACCGACACCGATGCCGACGGCTTCCAGACCACGCAGAACGTCGTCTGGGTGGTCCGGCTCGATCCGGAGGGCTGGCGGGTCGCCGGCATGGCGGTCAAGGTGTTCGACGACATGGCGCCGCTGCTGCTCAACTTCGAGGACCCGGCGGACATGCTCGCCAAGCAGGAGCACGTGGCCGACGAGCTGCGTAGGCGGGCGACGGCGAAGCCGGCCGCTGGCGACGCCCAGCCCCAGACCACAAATCCGCAGACCGCCAGGGGTGGCGCCCCCTCGACGCCAATCCGCTGACGCCCGGAAACGCTCCGGGGCCTGCCGCGCCGGGCCGTCCCTCGCGGACGTCCGGGCCGGAAGGCCTGTTTTCGTCCTGAACGCAGCGGCTTCACGCCCATCTGGGCAACGCTGCACGTGTCCTGGGCAGATCGAGCCCGCAACGTTCCGGCCGTTTCTCGCCGGATTTCCAGCCCGTCCGCCGATCGACGGCCGTCTGGATCGGTTTCCCGGGGAAAAGGCTGTTTCTTGACAGCCTGCGGCAGACTGCTAGCCTACCGCCTAGATTTCCCAGGCAGAAGACTTTCGCCAACCGGCAAAATCTTCTTTGCTTGCCAAGCCGAATGGCGCGTGCCTCGGCGAGCTCGCCTTCGGAACCACTCGTTTTTTGATTTGGAACAACTCGTTCGCTGCGGTCCGGTAGCCGTCCCGGATCGGGGTTCACTTCGTGACGGCTTCTTCGGACGCACACGCGTTCTGTCCCCTAGTGGAGGTTTGTGATGAAGCGTTTCCTCGGTTGTGCTCTCGCGATGTTCTTCGCCCTCGTCGCCATCGCCCTCGTGGGCGGTGACGCCGGTGCCGTCGCCGGCCACGGCTGCCACGGTGCCAAGCGGTGCCATGGCGGTCTGCTCGCCCGTCACCGGGAGAAGAAGTGCCACGGTGGCCTGTTCGCCGGCCGGAAGAACCGCCGTTGCCACGGTGCCGAGGCTGCCGCTGCCGCTGCCGATTGCGGCTCGTGCGGCGAGGCCGCCGCTGCCGACTGCGGTTCGTGCGGCGAGGCGGCTGCCAGCGGTTGTGACTCCTGCGGTGCTTCGGCCGAAGGCGGCTGCGCCGGTGGCGAGTGCGGCGGTGCCGGCGTGATCTCCGAGGGCGTGCCGA
>JBIKKQ010000096.1:0-12293 GCA_044360305.1 Pirellulales bacterium | reverse complement strand
CGGGCGCCCGCGGCGCGATCGTGGCCGGGGGGGGCGCGCGGCGGCGCGCCGGCCGCGTCCGGCTCGTCGAGCCGCGCGGGTTCACCAAGATCTCGCCGCTGGGTGTCGAGGAGCAGCGGGTCAACGTGATCGTCGACATCGACAGCCCGCCCGGCGACCGGCCGACGCTGGGCGACGACTTCCGCGTCGAGGCGGCGATCACGGTGGACGAACTGGCCGACGCCGTCCGCGTGCCGCTGGCCGCCCTGTTTCGCCACGGCCGAGGCGAGGCGGTGTTCGTCGTCGCCGGCAGCCGGGCCCGGCTGGTGCCGGTGCGGACCGGCCGGCGCGGCGATCGGGAGGCCGAGGTGCTGGAGGGGCTCGCCGGCGGCGAGCAGGTGGTCGCCTATCCGGGCGACCGGGTGGCCGACGGCGTGCCGGTGGTCGTCCGCTGACCCCGTTGCCCCCCGGCGTCGTCTGCCGCCGCGCGGTTGAACAAACCCGACCGTTTCGCGTAAACAACATTCTGCCCGCACCGTTTTCTCCAGCCCCAGGACCGCGATGCTCGAGTTTCAGAACCGTATCCTGTTCGTCGGCTTCGGCGCCGTCGCCCGCTGCACGCTCCCGATCCTCCTCGACCACGTCCGCGTCGCACCGGAGAGGATCACGATCCTCGAGTTTCAGCCCGACGAGAAGTCGCTGCGGCCGTGGATCGAACGGGGCGTGAACTTCGTCCGCGGCAAGGTCGAGCCGGACAACCTGGCGGAGATCCTCGGTCGGCACGTCGGCGCCGGCGACATCCTCATCGACCTCGCCTGGAACATCGACTGCTGCGAGATCGTGCAGTGGTGCCACGACCACGGCGTCCGCTACCTCAACACGTCCGTCGAGCTCTGGGACCCCTACGAGCACGCCAAGGGGGCGCACCCGACCCACCTCACGCTCTACTGGCGGCACATGAAGCTGCGCCAGATGATCGCCGGCTGGAAGGAGCCCGGCCCCACGGCCGTGCTCGAGCACGGCGCGAACCCCGGCCTGATCAGCCACTTCACCAAGCACGCGCTCCTCGACATCGCCCGCGTCTGCCTGGAGGAGCGGGCCTTCGCCGGCGAGCAGGCCGAGCGGATCGCCCAGCACGCCCGGTCACAGGCCTTCAACCACCTGGCCCACGAGCTGGGCGTGAAGGTGATCCATTGCAGCGAGCGCGACACGCAGATCTCCGACCGGCCCAAGGAGGTGGACGAGTTCGTCAACACCTGGAGCGTGGAGGGCTTCCGCGAGGAGGGGACGACGACCGCCGAGATGGGCTGGGGCACGCACGAGAAGGAGCTGCCGCCGTTCGCCTACGAGCACGCCGACGGCCCGCGGAGCCAGATCTGCCTCGCCCGAATGGGGATCAACACGCAGGTCGCCAGCTGGGTGCCGAACCACACGATCGTGGGCATGGTGGTCCGGCACGGCGAGGCCTTCAGCATCACCGAGAAGCTCTCGGTCCGCGACCCCAACGGCCGGACGATCTACCGACCCACGGTCCACTACGCCTACTGCCCCTGCGATGCGGCCATCGCCAGCCTGTGGGAGCTCCGCGGCAACGACTACCGGCTCCAGCCCCGGGTGCGGATCATGACCGACGAGATCACCAGCGGGGCCGACATCCTCGGGGCTCTGGTCATGGGGCATCCGCTGACGTCGTGGTGGTGCGGCACCGACCTGTCGATCGAGGAGTCGCGCCGGCTGGTGCCGCACCAGAATGCGACCACGATGCAGGTGGCGATCTCGGTGGTGGCGGCGACGATGTGGCTGATCGAGAATCCGGCCCGGGGCGTCGTCCTCCCCGACGACCTGCCGCACGAGTACGTCCTCGACGTCGCCAGGCCGTACCTCGGCAAGTTCATCTCGGTCCGCAGCGACTGGACGCCGCTGACGAACTACTCCAACGCCTTCCACGGCTACAACCGGCCGGCCGTCGATCCGGCCGACCCGTGGCAGTTCAAGAACTTCCTCCTCACCGACGGCGACTGACCGGCGCGGGCCCGTTTCGCCCGCGGCTTCCGCCCCCCACCATCCTCCACAGGCCATGAACCAAAAGACGCTCCTCGACCTCGCCCGCAAGCACGGCACGCCGCTGTTCGTCGTCGATCACGCCGAACTGCGCCGCAACTACGCCCTGTTCCGCCGCCACTTTCCCCGCGTGCAGATCTACTACGCGGTCAAGGTCAACGCCGACCCGGCGATCGTGCGCACGTTCTACGAGCTTGGCGGCAGTTTCGACGTGGCGAGCATCCAGGAATTCCGCACCGTCCACGCCAACATCGCCGACCTGCCCGCCCGGGAGCGGCAGGATTTCATCTGGGACAAGGTGATCTACGCCAACCCGATCAAGCCGATCGAGACCCTCCGCGAACTCGACCGCTACAAGCCGCTGGTGACCTTCGACAACGAAGAGGAGGTGCGGAAGATCGCCGCCCACGCGCCGCACGCCGGCCTCTGCCTCCGGCTCCGCGTCCCCAACACCGGCTCGATGGTGGAGCTGTCCAGCAAGTTCGGCGCCCTGCCGGGGGAGGCGGTGGACCTGATCCGCCTCGCCCACGACCACAAGCTCGTGGTCGAGGGGCTGTCGTTCCACGTCGGCAGCCAGTGCACCAACCACGAGAACTACATCCAGGCCCTGCACCTCTGCGCCGGCATCTTCGCCGAGGCCCGGTCGCGTGGCTTCGACCTCCGTCTGCTCGACATCGGCGGCGGTTTCCCGGCCGCCTACGACGCCTCGGTGCCGAAGTTCTCCGCCCTGGCACGGAAGATCAACCACGAGATCGACCGGCTGTTTCCCGAGCCGATCGAGATCCTCGCCGAGCCGGGCCGGTTCCTCGTCGCCTCGGCCGGCTCCGCGGTGAGCAAGATCATCGGCAAGGCGTTCCGCAACGAGAAGACCTGCTACTACGTGGACGACGGGGTGTACCACACCTACTCGGGCGTGATCTTCGACCACTGCACCTACCACATGAAGAGCTTCAAGCGCGGCAAGCCCCGGCTGTGTGCGGTCTTCGGCCCGACCTGCGACGCCCTCGACACGATCAGCCTCTCGGAACAGTTGCCGGACCTCGACATCGGCGACTATCTCTACAGCGAGAACATCGGCGCCTACTCGGCGGCGAGCAGCACGCACTTCAACGGCTTCCCACCGGCGACGGTGATCCACGTCAACCGCTGACCGGCGCGTCGCCGGGACCGCGGGCCGGGCCCGTGCGTTGGAACCATTGCATCCTCAGCCCCGCCCGAGCATCGAGCGGACGGCCCGCAATTCATCCGCCACGCCGGCGACGATCGGTGCCGGCTCGCCCCCGGCCATCACGGGCCAGGTGTAGGTCTCGACCTCGAGGTGCGGGGCATGGGCCAGCCCGCCGATGGCGTTCATTGCGGCGCGGAGATCGTTCCGCGTCGTGCCCAGGGGGCCGAGCCGGTCGGCATCGACCGGCACGTGGTAGTGGATGCGCCACGGCCGGCAGGCGAGCCATTCGGCCGGCGGGTCGCGCACCAGGTCGGCGGTCAGATCGACCGACCGGCGAATGGTGCCGTCGGCGGCCCGGCCTGTCGTCTGGTGGAGGTAGCGGGGCTCGACGTAGTCGGCGAGGGCCCGGCGCTGTTCCGGGTCGCGCGGATCGATGACCTCGATCGCGCAACTGATCTGCACCTTGTTGATCCGCACGCCGGCTCCGTCGAGCGCGGCGATCGCCGCCGCCGGATCCTCGAACTCGACCGCCTGGTGGCAGACGTCGTAACACAGGCCGACGTGCCGCCGGACCGACTCTTCGCTCCCCGCCGCGGCCGCGGCGGCGAACAGCCGGTCGAAGAAGGCGATCGTCTCGGCGGTCGTCTCCATGACGCAGAACGGCTCCGGCTCGATCGCCAGCCGGATCAGCCGGCCGGTGCGGTCGTGGATCGCGGCGAACTCCCGGGCACAGGCGAGCAGGTTGGCGATCGACTCCGGCTCGAATGCGGACCGGGTCGCGGCAGCCTTGAAGCCGAGCGGCAGCGTCGAGATGCTTCCCTCGCCCCCCTCCGGCAGGAGCGTCGCCAGCAGCCGGCCACAGGCAAGCGTGTAGTCGAGCCGCCGCGGATCGGTCCAGTCGGGCTGGTAGACGTTCTCCTTGACCCGGGCGCCGTGGAAGTCGCCGTAGGGGAAGGCGTTGAGCGTGTGGCAGGAGAGGCCACGGGCGGCGACCGCCGCTGCCAGGTCCGGCGGCCCGCCAGTCGCCGCCAGGTCCGGCGGCCCGGCAGTCACCGCCGCGGCCGCGGCCGGCAGCCAGAGTCCCACCGCGATCTCGAAGCCACAGCGGTCGCGGATCGGCAGGGCGAACCGGTCGAGCAGCAGCGGGACGTCGGCCGCCGTCCGGCAGGGATGGACGTTGGTGCAATAACTCAGCGGCAGCGTGGAAAAGGCCATCGAACGACTCCGCCACAGCGTCGCTCGGCCGCAACCAGGGCGAACGGCTGCAAGCCGCGATATGCTGGGAGCGAACTATACCACGGGGATCATCCAATAGTTGACATGTGCTTGGGCACGAGTCGGGGCTGCCCATGCCCGCTCGCCGGACGTTCGCTCCGGGCATCCATGCCTGCGTTCACCCGATGCTGCCTGCTTGTCAAGGAGCCGCGATGAAGGTCGAACGGGTGAAGTATGTGATCTGGGCCGCCGACATGGACCGGGCGGTGCGGTTCTGGAGCGACACGTTCGGCGGCGTGCTGCTCAAGCGCAATCCCGTCATCGCCGAGGTCGAGATCGAGGGGGCGGTGATCGGGATCCACTCCGGCGGCGAGGGGAAGCGGACCTGGACCGGTATCAGCCTCCAGGTGGCCGATGTCATCGCCGGTGGCCGTGAGGTCGTCGCCGCCGGCGGTGGCCTCGACCGCGAGCCGGAACCGGAAAACGGCGAACCGCCCCATCTGGCGATGTGCAGCGACACCGAGGGCAACGCGTTCATGCTCACCAGGCGCCGGGGCACGGCCTGATGGCCCCGGTCCGCAGCAGCACACCCTGGCGGCGGCCGCCGCGCTACAATCCTTTGGTGGCCCTCACGACCATGCAACCTGAGACAGTCCACGTTGCCGATCCCATCGCCGCCCGGCGGCCGGTCAACGAGTGGATCGCGCTCGGCGCCCTGGTCGGCCTTGCCGTCTGGGCCGGGCTCTGGTTCGGCACCCCCTGGGGCCGGCTTCCCGCGTGGCCTGACGCGTCGGCCGCAGGCCATCCGCTCCGCATGCCCGCCTGGGCCGAACTGCCGCTCGTCGCCGTGCTCGTCGTCGGCGGCCTGCCGCTGGTCATCGACCTGCTGCGGAAACTGTTCGCCGGCACGTTCGGGTCGGACCTGCTGGCGGGAATCTCGATCGTCACCAGCGTGATCCTCGGCGAGTATCTCGCCGGCGCGATGGTCGTCCTCATGCTCGCCGGCGGCGCGGCGCTCGAGGCGCGGGCGGTGAGCCGGGCGGGGGATGTCCTCCGCGCCCTGGCACGGCGCATGCCGACCCTCGCCCACCGCAAGACACCCGCCGGGCTCAGCGACGTCCGGCTCGTGGAGCTCGCCATCGGCGACGAGATCGTCATCCTGCCGCATGAGATCTGCCCGGTGGACGGCACGGTGATCGCCGGTCGCGGGGCGATGGACGAGAGCTACCTCACCGGCGAGCCCTACCGGATGGCGAAGGCTCCCGGATCGACCGTGCTGTCCGGCGCCATCAACGGCGAGGCGGCGCTCGAAGTCCGCACCGACAAGGTCGCCGCCGACAGCCGCTACGCGAAGATCATGGAGGTGCTCACGGCGAGCGCCGACCGCCGGCCTCAGCTGCGCCGGCTGGCCGACACGCTCGGGGCCTTTTACACGCCACTGGCGGTGGCTCTGGCGGCCGCGGCCTGGTTCGCCAGCGGTGAACCCACCCGGTTTCTCGCCGTGCTCGTCGTCGCCACGCCCTGCCCGCTGCTGATCGCGATCCCGGTGGCGATCATCGGCGCCGTGTCGTTGGCGGCGAAGCGTGGGATCGTGATCCGCGATCCGGCGATCCTCGAACGGCTCGACACCTGCCGGACCGCGATCTTCGACAAGACCGGGACGCTCACCTACGGCAGCCCGCGGCTCACCGAGGTGCTGCTCGTGGGCCGGCTTGCGGAGGCCGACGTGCTGGCGCTGGCGGCCAGCCTGGAGGGCTATTCGAAGCATCCGCTGGCCGCGGCGATCGTCGAGGCCGCGGCCGAGCGTTCGCTGCGGCTGGGCGAGGTCGAGGCCCTTGCGGAGAAGCCGGGGCAGGGACTCACCGGTCTGGTCCATCGGCGCAACGGCAGCGACGGGCCGCACCAGGTCGCGATCACGAGCCGGCAGAAACTCGCCGCGGCGGACCCGGCCGGCGCGGCGGGCCTGCCGCCGGCCGCCGGCGGGCTGGAATGCGTGGTCGTGGTGGACGGGCTGCCGGCGGCCCTGCTCCGGTTTCGGGACGCTCCCCGGGCCGACGGCCGGTCGTTCGTCGGCCACCTTCGGCCGGCGCACCGGCTGTCGCGGGTGATGCTCGTGTCGGGCGACCGGGAGACCGAGGTCCGCTGGCTGGCCGACCTCGTCGGCATCCGCGAGGTCCACGCGGGAATTCCGCCCGAGGGGAAGCTGGCGATCGTCGAGGCGGCCACGGCCGAGGCGCCGACCGTGTTCGTCGGCGACGGCATCAACGACGCGCCGGCCCTGGCCGCGGCGACGGTCGGCATCGCGATGGGCGCGGCGAGCGACGTGACGAGCGAGGCCGCCGGGGCGGTGGTGATGGATTCGGCGCTCGGACGGGTGGACGAACTGTTTCACATCGGCCGCCGGCTGCGGTCGATCGCGTTGCAGAGCGCCGTCGGCGGCATGGCCGCGAGCCTCGTGGGGATGGGGTTCGCGGCAGCCGGCTTCCTCCCTCCCGCGGCCGGCGCCCTCCTCCAGGAAGCGATCGACCTCGCCGCGGTGGTTAACGCCCTGCGGGTCTCGTGGCGGCCCGGATCGCTCTCCGACTACGGCGACGGGGGCTGACCGGCGGCTGCGGCGGCACGATCGGCCCTGCCGGGGCCGTCCCGATCGTGCAGGTTGAAGCCCGGCGGGCCGTCGGGTCGAATGTCGCGTCGGGTCGCCGCCCGGCACCGCATCCAGCGTCCTCCAGGAGTTCCCCGCCATGCCGAAGAAGTCCGTCGCCGACCTCGACCCCCAGGGCAAGACGATCCTCGTGCGGGTCGATTTCAACGTCCCGCAGGACGACGCCGGGGCGATCACCGACGACCGGCGGATCCGAATGGCGCTGCCGACGATCCGGTCGATCATCGACCGCGGCGGACGGGCCGTGCTCATGTCGCACCTCGGCCGGCCCGCCGGCAAGGGGGTCGAGCCGGAGTTTTCCCTGGCCCCGGTCGCGAAGCGGCTCGGCGAACTGCTCGGCCGGCCGGTGGCGCTGGCCGCCGACACCGGCGGGCCCGACTCGCACGCCAAGGCCCGGGCGGTCCCGGCCGGCGGCGTCCTCGTCCTGGAAAACGTCCGCTTCAACAAGGGGGAGAAGAAGGGGGACGACAAGGCCTACGTGGACGGCCTCGCCACGCTCGCCGACGCCTACGTCAACGACGCCTTCGGCACCTGCCACCGCACCGAGGCGAGCATGCACGCGGTGCCGGTGGCGATGAAGGCCCTCGGCAAGTCGGCCGTGTCGGGCTTCCTCGTGGAGAAGGAGATCCAGTATCTCGCCGAAGCCATCGCCCGGCCGAAGCGGCCCTTCGTGGCGATCCTCGGCGGCAAGAAGGTGTCGGACAAGATCGCCGTGATCGAGAACCTGCTCTCGATCTGCGACCATGTCCTGATCGGCGGCGCCATGGCCTACACCTTCTCCCTGGCCCAGGGGGGGAAGACCGGGAAGTCGCTCGTCGAGCAGGACAAGCTCGACCTCGCCCGCGACCTGCTGGCCCGCGGCGGCGGCCGACTCGTGCTTCCGCGCGACACCCACTGTGCGGCCGACTTTTCCGCCACGGCCCCCCGACAGGTGGTCAAGGCGGGTGAGATCCCCGACGGCTTCGAGGGGCTCGACATCGGCCCGGAGACGGCCCGCGCTTACGCGGACATCATCCGCTCCGCCGGCACGGTGGTCTGGAACGGGCCGATGGGCGTGTTCGAGATGCCCCCCTTCGACGAGGGCACCAAGGTCGTGGCCGCCGCGGTGGCCGAGGCGACCGGCCGGGGCGCGATCACGATCATCGGCGGCGGCGACTCGGCGGCGGCGGTCGAGCAGCTCGGCTACGCCGACAAGGTGAGCCACGTGTCCACCGGCGGCGGCGCGTCGCTGGAGATGCTCGAAGGCAAGGCCTTCGCGACCGTGGCCGTCCTCGACGACGCCTGACCGCGACGGGCCGAGCCGGCGTTCCGGAATCGCCGCTGCCGCCGGGCCCGTGTTTCGCGCCAACTCCGAGCCTGCCGCGTCCGTCAGAACGCTCGTTGTTCGTGGAACGGCCGGCGGGACTCGAACAGGCGGAGCCGTTCGCGCTGCCCCGGTTTTTCCTCGGCGGGGGCGAGATCGACGACCTTTCGCTGGTGCCGGACCGCCGCTGCGAAGTCCCCGGCCTCGGCATGGGCCACGGCCAGGCAGGTCTGCACCATGAGGTCCATCGTTCCGGCGGCGAGTCGACCGGCTTCCTCCGCGGCGGCGACCGCCCGCCTTCCGTCCCGCACGCGGGCATCGGGACAGGTGGCGAGCACGTAGGCCCGCAGCGCCGCCACCGCTGCCTGCGGCTGCAGTTCCAGCGACCGCTTCAGGTCCGCCAGCATGCGGCCGTACTCCCCATACGACTGAAAGGCGTCGGCCCTGCCGGCGAACGCTGCGGCCCAGTCAGGGCCGGCAATCTCGGCAGGCGTGAGCGTCAGCGTGCAGCGGCCGTCAGCCGAACCGCCGAGCCCCCCCCGGTCGGCCGTCACGAACACGAGGTGGCCATCGTCGATCCGACCCGTGATGATGATGTCGGTATTGGTGTCGTGCCGGAACACGACCTGCGACTCGACAACCACCCCCATGTGCCTCACGTTGCCCTGCGAGAGGTGGAGATCGGGGCCGTCCTGCTCGACGAGCACCGGCGCCGCGTCCAGCCCCCACGCCTCGCAGCCCCCCTCGACGCGGGCACGATACCCGGCGGCCAGACGGGCATGCCCCCGCCGCTGAATGGCCTTCGAGAAGACCACCAGCCGGTCGTCGAGGGCCTGCGCGACCCGATCGGCGTTGGCCGATGTGATCGTCAGCGGTCCCTCGTCGAGCATGGCGTCGATCGTCGCCCCGGCCCGGGCGATGGTGCACATCAGGGCGAGGGTGCGGGCCTGCAGGTAGCGCACGCCGAGCACGTCAGCCGGCGCGGACACCGCCTCCTCGATCGTGATCGTGCGCGGAACGGCCTGCGACGGCCGCGGCAGCACCCCGAGCGGCAGCCTGGCCTCCCGAATCGGCTCCCGCCTGCGAATCGTCTCCAGACGCCGGGCGGATGCCTGATGAAAGTCCGGAGCGAAATGACTGTTGGCGACGGCCCGTTCCTGCAGGGTCTGGGCACGGGCGAACTCCCCGAGTTCAGCGCATGCCGCCGCGAGGGCCGTGAGCGTCTCCGGGGTCTGGCAGGTGAGCGGATCGCACAACTGGCCGGCGAGCAGCAGAGCCTTGCGGCCGTCCCGCAGCCCGGCGTCGGGGCACGTCGCCAGCAACCATGCCAGCGACAGCGCCGCTCGCGGGTCGTCCGGCCGCCATGTCCGACAGCGGTCGAGGTCCGCGATGGCCCGGCGAAAGTCGCCGGTCCGCTGGCAGGCCTGTCCGCGTGCGCAGACCGCGTCCATGAGCTCGGGGTCGATCCGGCTGGCATCCGTGTAGTCGGCGATGGCTCGCGGCAGGTCGTCCTGCAATTCATGGCAGAAGCCACGATCGAAGTGCACCCGCGCCAGCGGTTTCTCGGCGATCGACCGGGTGAAGGAGTCGATGGCGTCGTCCAGCCGCCCCATGTGCATGAGAACATTCCCGCGCAACCCGAGGGTGAAGGCGCTGCGTGGCTCGATCGCCAGCGACGCATCGAGATCGACGAGGCCACGGGCGTAATCCCCGCCTGCCGCCACGGCGAGGCCACGCAGGGCCAGCGCCCAGGAGTCGCGCGGACTGATGGCGAGGGCCCGGTCGAGGTCGGATTTCATCTCGCCCCAGCGGCCGGCGGCCCGATGGAGCTCGGCGCGCCGCACGAGCAGCAGGGCATCGGTCGGATGACCGGCGATTTCCTTCGTCAGCTGCTCGATCTGCCGGGCGCCTGGGACGTCTCCGTTCGGCGGCTGGCCGCGGACAGCGGCACCGGGTGCGGCGACGATGGCCGCGACGACGAGGCATGCGCCGGCCTTTCGAAAAACCATGGGATGTTCTCCGGGGGGTCGCACGGCACGGTCCGTGCCACGCCGGAAAACCCTAAGGACGACCTGGCCGGTCGGCCAACGGCCCCGCTGGCCGTGCGCGTGGACCACCTGCCCCGCCCCCCGTCGTCGAGACGGACACCTTGTTCGACGGCGACCTCAACCGCCTGGAGTCGCCGCTGCGCCCGGCCTGCCCCGTGGGGCTCAGAGCCCGGCGGTGGTCTCGGGCGGGGCCGGCGACCGCTTCGCTGCCAGCTGCCGTGCGGCCGCCTCGGCGGCGTAGTCACGGTCAACCGCGCTCAGCCGCTCGGCCCGCACGACGAGCGTGCGGCCGTCGGCCGCGAGCAGCTCGACGCCGTCGGCGCCTGCGGCCACGAACCGGCCGACCACGGCGTATCGGCCCGTGTCGTCGATCCAGCGACGCAGCGGCTCGCGGAGGCCGAAGGGGTCGAATCCAGACTCCTCCTTCGGCGGCTCCGGGTTCGCCGGCTTTTCCTGCGCCGGCTCCTCGACGGCCTCGGACGCGGTGGCCGACGGTTCGGCATCGGGCGTGGCCGTAGGCTCTGGTTTGGGATCGGGCGCGGGCTCGGACTGGGGCTCGCTTTCGGCCTGCGGCTGGGACTCCGACGCCGTCTCGGAATCGGCGGCAGGTTCGACCGCCGGCTCCGCCTCATCTTCGTCGCGCGGCTCCGCCGACTTGGGCTTCGCCGGTTCGGCCCGCGCGGGCTTGGCAGCCGGCGCGTCGAACAGATTCTCCTCCTCGGGTTCGGCGGCCGGCTGCGGTGCGGGTTCCGGAACCTCGTCCACGTCGTCCGTGCTCCCGGGCTGGGGCGGAACGGCCGGCGGCTGCTTCTCGGCAGCCGGCTCCGAATCCTTCCGGGGAGACGGGACAGCGTCCGCAGTCGGCTTCTCGTCAGGCAGCGGATCGGCGAACGGATCCTTGACCGGCTCCGGCACCGGCTTCTTTTCCGGCACCAGCGCCGGGGCCGGCGGTTCGGCATCGGCGAACGGATCGGCAGGCTTGGGAACGACCGGCTTCGGTTCGACCGGCGCGGGATCCACGGGCGGATCGACCGGAGGAACCGGTTGCACATTGGCCGCCGGCGCCACCGGCTGCAGATCCGGCACCGGTGCGGGCGTGGGGGCGGGAACCGACGGCTGCGGCGCGACGGTCAGCGGTGGCGCGATCGTCGGTTCGGGCTGCGGCACGACGGGCAGCGGCCGCGGCGTCTCGCCGACCACGTCGGCCTGCAGCGGTCGTGGCGCGACCGGAGTCGGCTGCGGCACGGGGGCCGGCGTCGGCGCGACCGTCACGGGGGCCGATTCCACGGGCGCTGGCCGGACGATGCTCGGCACCGGTGGAGCGACCGCGGCGGGAGCCTGCGGCACGACCTGATGGCCGACCACCGTCTCCACAGCTCCGGACACGACGGCCCCGCCATCCGCACAGCACGAGACCGCCGGACCGCACGGAATCTCCTCGTGGACGAATGCGACAGGCCCGCCCACCACGGTCCCCGACCAACCGAAGCCGGCGGCCGGCATCACGACCACATCAACCACCCGCGGACCGCACCACTCCACCGGCGGTGCCGGGGGGCAAGCCGGCTGCACGACGCAGCCGCGACGGCCGTGCCGCAGATACCAGCATGCCTTCGCCGTATCGACGGAGAACGACAGCGTCAGCAGTCCGACCAGGAACGCATGCAGGCAGCGGCGCACGGGATACCTCGCGAACGGAAGGCAGGGCACACGACAGCCGACGGGGGCGGTCGCCCGACGGCGATCCCGCGGCCACACGCTTGAAATGTAATTCCCGGTCCGCGGCGTCGCAAACCTCCCCAAACGAAAAGGGCCGCGGCGGCGTCCGCCTCCCCGGCCCGTCCGGGGTCGGTCCAG
>JBIKKQ010000180.1:0-6897 GCA_044360305.1 Pirellulales bacterium | reverse complement strand
CCAACCCCCACGGGGGCCGGGGGGTCTCGCGCCCCCGCCCCCCTTCCGTGATCGATCCTGTCCACCGCCTGCGAACGGGGTAGAGCACTGCGAGAATGAAGCGGATCGGGCCGCCGAACCCGACGGGTTGCGGGGGCTTTCAGGGGATCCGGTTCAACGCAAAGGGGTTGGCACCTCCGACGGAATGCGGTGACAGGTCGAAGTCGATGTTTTGGACTTCGACCGCGGACGACCGCGGCCTGAAACAGGCCGGCGTCCGTCGGCACAACCGGAGTTTCCGGACCGCCGGGGCGGACCCGTGGCCGGGCCGATTCTCGGCCCGGCCACGGTCAGCAGCCCGTCCGGCACCGCTCCACACAGGAGGGAACCCGGTCAGGAACAGCCCATGCTGTTGCCGCAGTTGTGGCAGAGGTAGCAGTTGCCGTTGCGGACCGTGATCGACCCGCAATTGTCGCAGGCGGGGGCGTCGATCTGGAACGTGGCGAACTGGTTCTGCCGGTCGGCCGGACTGGCGTGCGGATCGACGGCCATCTTCAGGCCGGCCCGCTCCAGGATCGCGGCCGACGCGGCGACACCGGCACGGACGGCCGGCTTCGCCACGGCCGACGCGGCCTGGCTGGTCGCGTGACCGTTCGCACCGGGATGCCGGCCACGGCTCGTCGTCTGCTCACCGTTCGTGCGGGCCTTTCCCTGCCCATCGGCCAGCCCGCTCGCCGTCGTGGCGGCGGGCTTGCGCTCTGTTTCCGTGTCGTCTCCCGCGGCGGCCTCCCCGCCGCCGCCGTAACCGCTCGGTCGATTCGCCTCGCGATAGCCGGGGATGAACTCCGTCCCCATCCAGCGGAACAGATAATCCACCAGACTCTTGGCCACCGGAATGTCGGGGTTCTTCGTGTAGCCCCACGGCTCGAACCGGGTGTGCGAGAACTTCTTCACGTACACCTCCAGCGGCACGCCGTACTGCAGGCTCATCGACACCGCGGTGCCGAAGGCGTCCATCAGGCCGCCGATCGTGCTCCCTTCCTTGGCCATCGTGATGAACAGCTCGCCCGGACGGCCGTCGTCGTACAAGCCGACGGTGATGTAGCCCTCGTGACCCCCGACGTTGAACTTGTGGGTCACGCTCCGCCGCGTGTCGGGCAGCCGCTCACGCCGCGGCGCGGCGGTCACCTTGGCCGCCGTCTTGTCGGCCTCGGTGCTCGTGTTGAGGGGCTGGCTCTCCTTCGACCCGTCCCGGTAGATGGCCAGCGCCTTGAGCCCCATCCTCCAGCCTTCCATGTAGGCTCCGGCGATGTCGGCGGGCGTGGTCTCGCGCGGCATGTTCACCGTCTTGGAGATGGCCCCCGAGATGAACGGCTGCGCGGCCGCCATCATCTTCACGTGCGCCTGCCAGGCGATGCTTCGCTGGCCGAGCCGCGGCTTGAAGGCACAGTCGAACACCGCCAGGTGCTGGTCCTTGAGGCCGGGCGCCCCCTCGATAGTGTCGCTCTTGTCGATGTAGGCCAGGATCCCCTCGACGGCCGGCTCGTCGTAGCCGAGCGTCCGCAGGGCGAGCGGCACGGTCTGGTTCACGATCTTGAGCATCCCGCCACCGGCGAGTTGCTTGTACTTGACCAGCGCGATGTCGGGCTCGATGCCGGTCGTGTCGCAGTCCATCAGGAAGGAGATCGTGCCGGTCGGGGCCAGGACCGTGGCCTGGGCGTTGCGGTAGCCGTGCCGCCGCCCCTGCTCCAGCACCTCGTCCCATACCTTCCGGGCCGCCTCGTGGAGATACTTCGGGCAGGCCGCGTCGATCTTCTCCACCGCGGTGCGGTGCATCTGCATCACGCCGAGCATCGGCTCGCGGTTGGCCGCGAAGCCCTCGAATGGGCCGACCGCAGCGGCCAGTTCGGCGCTCGTCCGGTTGGCCGTCCCGTGGAGAATCGCCGTCAGGGCCCCGCACAGGCCGCGGCCGGCGTCGCTGTCGTAGGCCAGGCCGTCGGCCATCAGCAGGCTGCCGAGGTTCGAGTAGCCGAGGCCCAGCGGCCGGAAGAGGTGGCTGTTGCGGGCGATCCGCGGGGTGGGGTAGCTCGCGTGATCGACGAGAATCTCCTGGGCGACGAAGAAGATCCGGCAGGCGGCCGAAAACCGCTCGACGTCGAAGCTGCCGTCCGGCCGGCGGAACTTCATCAGGTTGATGCTCGCCAGATTGCAGGCGGTATCGTCGAGGAACATGTACTCGGAGCACGGGTTCGAGGCGTTGATCCGGCCGGAGTTGGGGCAGGTGTGCCAGCGGTTGATGGTGGTGTCGTACTGCACGCCGGGGTCGCCGCACTGCCAGGCGCACTCGGCCATCCGATTCATCACCTCGCGGGCCTTGTAAGCGGGCCCCGCCTTGGCCGGATCGGTGACCCAGCGGGTCGTCCAGGTGTCGTCGCGCTCGGCCGACTCCATGAAGTCGTCGGTGACGCGGACCGAGAGGTTGGCGTTCTGGAACAGGATCGAGCTGTAGGCCTCACCGTTGAAGTTGGAGTCGTAGCCCCCCTTCTCGATGAGGATCCGAGCCTTCTTCTCCTCCTTCGACTTGCACTCAATGAACTCCATGATGTCCGGATGCGTCACCTTCAGCGACTGCATCTTGGCGGCACGGCGGGTCTTGCCGCCGCTCTTCACCACCGCGGCGACCTGGTCGTAGACCCGCATGAAAGAGAGCGGCCCGGAGGGCTTGCCGCCGCCGGCGAGCTTCTCGCGCTGGCTGCGGAGCGTGGACAGGTCGGTGCCGGTGCCGGAGCCGAACTTGAAGAGCATCGCCTCGCTCCGGGCGAGGTCCATAATGTCCTCCATGTTGTCCTTGACGCTCTGGATGAAGCAGGCGCTCCCCTGCGGATACTCGTAGGGGTTCTCCGGCATCACCACGTCGCGCTTCGCCTCGTCCCAGCGCCAGTTGCACGGGGCGCCCTTGACGCCGTACTGGTGGTAGAGGCCGACGTTGAACCAGACCGGCGAGTTGAAGGCGCCGTGCTGGTGGACGCAGAGCCAGGCGAGGTCACGGTAGAAGTTCTCGGCGTCGCGGCTCGTCTTGAAGTAGCCGTCGGCCTGGCCCCAGTCGGCGATCGTGCGGGCGACGCGATGCACCAACTGCTTGACGGAGTGCTCGCGTTCCGGAGTGTGGATCTCGCCGTAGAAATATTTGCTGACGACGACGTTGGTGGCGAGCTGGCTCCAGGCGGCCGGGATCTCGCAGGCCGGCTGCTCGAACAGAACCTTCCCGTCCTCCCCCTTGATGGCCGCGGTCCGCAGCTCCCATTCGGTCGTGTCGAACGGGCTGGCCACCTCGGTCGGGCAGAAGGTGGGCTGGATTTCGAGGGCCGCACGCCCGGGGGAGGCGGAGGTCGTCCCGGCGGAAGAGGCCGGGGCACCGGAGAGCGTGGCGGACGCGTCGAAAACAGCCATGGGGTTCGTGCTCCTTACGGGGTGAAATCCTGTCCCTGGAAATATACGAAAGTACAGTCTATCGACAACCACTCCATCGGTCGGCCAGGCAGAGTCCGTTCAGATCTTTCGGGCAACACCCGAAGACAGGCGGCGATTCACCGGGGAAAGCAGCTCCTTCTGCATGCTATCGCAATATGTTGTGGTGGTCGTCCCGATGACCACTGCCTGTGGGCCGGGGCGTGATCGTATCGTGAGCGTTGGGTGAGTCAAGTCACTTTTTCCGGCCTGTGAAATCAACGGGAAAAGGCTCGGCTCGGGCCCGCGCCGGGGGTGATCGCCCCGCCAGCGGACCTTGTTCGGCAACCTCCACGCAGGGGGGGTTTTCGTCACCGTTCGCCTTTCGGGGGCGTGGGGGCGACAATGTCCCCGCAGGACCGCCGCTTGGCGCCGCCCGGATTCGCGACCGTTCTCTTCCCCCAATCGCGTTCAGTCGAGGAGGTTTCATGTCTCTCGCTTCCCATCCGCTGTCCGGAGTCCGGGTGCTCGCGATCGTCGGCGACGACTACGAGGATCTGGAACTGTGGTATCCGAAGCTCAGGCTTGAGGAGGCCGGCGCCCACGTTACCGTCGCCGGCACGCTCCAGGGCCGGACCTACACCGGCAAGCATGGCTATCCCTGCACGAGCGATGCAGCCATCGGCGACATGGAGGCGACCGATTTTCACGGCATCCTGCTCCCCGGCGGCTGGATGCCCGACAAGCTGCGGCGCGACGAGAAGGTGCTGGCGCTCGTCCGCGACTTCGCCGCCCGCGGCCAGCTCGTGGCGGCCATCTGCCACGGCGGATGGATCGCGATCTCGGCGGGTGTCTACCGGGGGGTGCGGGTCACCGGCAGCCCCGGGATCAAGGACGATCTGATGAACGCCGGTGCGATCTGGGAGGACACCCCGGTGGTCGTGGACCGGCACTTCGTCTCCAGCCGCAAACCGGGCGACCTGCCGGCGTTCATGGCGGCGATCGTCGATCTCTTGGCCGGTGTCGCCGTCTGACCGCAAGCCGTGGCCAAAGTCATCCGTGCCCTTTCCGCTCGGTTGACCGGAGGAAACGCCGCGGGTTTCCCGGGGCGACGAGCGCCGCATGGCGGGGGATGACCGGCAGCCGGTAGACTGCCGGCATGGCCAAACGCCCCGCGAACACAGCCGGACCGATCGCCGCGACGATCAGAAATGCCGGGCTGCGCTGCACGCCCGCCCGGCTGGCCGTGCTCCAGCACCTCGCCGGCACCCGCGGGCCGCGGACCCACGCCGAGGTGGCCGACGCGCTCTCCGACCGGGGATTCGACCGGGCCACCATCTACCGGAATCTGACGGAGCTCACCGCCGCGCATCTCGTCGCCCGCGTCGAACTCGGCGACCACGTCTGGCGGTTCGAGATCGCCCGCCCGGCGAAGCCGGGAACGAAACCGGGGGCGAAGCCGGACGACCATCCGCATTTCGTCTGCACGACCTGCGGCGACGTCGCCTGCCTCGACGACGTGGAGGTGTCGATCGCGCCCCGCGCGACGGGCGGCGCGGCCGGCGGGCGGCGCGGACGCCGCGGCAGCCCCGGCATCGGCGCCGTCCGGGAGGTGCTCCTCAAGGGCACCTGCACCGACTGCGGCTGATGCCCCCCGTCCGCCGAGCGCCGAGGATGCCCCGATGCTGAGCCTCCGGTCCCCCTCGTCGGCCCGCTGGCTCGCCCAGGTGGACGCCCACCTCGACGAGATCCTCATCGACCACGCCCACTGCGAGAAGAAGGCGGCCGGCGTGGCGATGAACCTCCTCTTCTCCTACGTCGATCGGCCGACGCTGGCCCGGGAGATGACGGCGATTGTCAGCGAGGAACTGGAGCACTTTCGCCTCGTGCTCGACCTGCTCGAGCGACGCGGCATCCGCTTTCGCAAGCTGGCGCCGAGCAGCTATGGCAGCCGGCTCCACGAGCTGATTCGCGGTGCGGAGCCGGGCCGGGCCGTCGATCGGCTGCTCGTCGCCGGGCTGATCGAGGCCCGGAGCTGCGAACGATTCGCCCTCCTCGGCGACCACGTGGAAGACCCCGAACTGCGCGGCTTCTACCGCGGCCTGTTCGAGTCGGAGGCCCGGCACCACGCCACCTACGTGCGGCTGGCGGCCGACTTCGCCCCGGAGCCGGTGGTCCGCGACAGGCTTCGCGAGCTGGCCGACGCCGAGGCCGCGATCATCGACCGCGGCGACCCGCAGCCGCGGATGCACAGCTGACGGGCCGCATCTCCGGCCCCGAACGACGCGACTGTCCACCGGCCGGGGACAGCGCGTTTCCGCAGGGTTACTCCGGTTTCGGCGGAATCGTTGCCTGCCGGCCGGCGCGGCGCGAGGGTTGGGGCGGCCGGCACGCAGTCGAGGGCCCGATGGGCTCGCGGCTTTCTCCGGCATGGCTTCGGAAGACGGGCTGCTGGGTCTGGGCGCCGCGTGTGAACGCACCGCGGCGCGGCCGCGGCGCACCGTAGGCCGACGCGGGGCGACGACGTGGGCCGTCGGTCGCGACGCCCCGGTTTCGTGTCCCGTCGCGGCGCACCGAATGGCGCCGTCGTTTCCGGCAGCGGCCGCCTCGTCCCTCGAGGAGAAGACCATGCGCATTCCCCGTCCGTCCGTCGTCGCCGGCATCTGCCTGGCACTGTCGCCGATTCTGTTTCCCGCCGCGGCCGCCCGGGCCGGCAACGTCAACTTCCCGTTCAATTCCGCGGCCGGCGGCTGGACCGTCGTCAACTCCGGGTCGATCCCGGCGACGAGCCAGTGGGAGTGGACGCAAGACAGCCCCAGCAGCACCGAGGGGGGCTGGCACGTGCGCCGCGGCAGCGAACTGCCGGGCACCGGCAGCTACCTCGTCAGCCCCTGTTTCTTCGTTGACGGCAACGACGGAGTGAACAAGAAAAACTCCGTCTACTTCGAGGTCTTCCACCGCTTCAGCTTCGGCGACTCGGGGACGGGCGAACTGCCCTGGGCCCTCGGCCAGGTGCAGTACCGGATCAACGAGGGTGACTGGCTCGGGATCCGGACGAGCGACTTCGTGACGACAAATGACCACGTGGTGCCCAACTACGTGTCGCCGCAGCCCCCGTTCATCAACTCGACGAACGAGCCGCCCCCGGGGGGCTATGCCGTGAACGCCTGGGATGGCTTCACCAAGGACTTCGGCGTCAAGGACCACCAGCCGAGCGCCTTCGAGCTGAGCTTCGGTTCCGGTGGCCCATACACGTTCGCCATCGGCGACGAGATCGAGTTTCGCTTCCTGATGGGCACGCAGATCTCGAACCTCGACATGCCGCCGGAACTCGTCTGGGAGCTCAACTCGGTGCAGATCAAGGGCGTGACCCTGTGCCCGGAGCCGGGGGGCGTCGGACTGGCGACGGTCGGCGTCCTCGCCGGTCTCGGCTGGCGGGTTCGCCGCCGGTTCATCCCCCGGAAGATCTGA
>JBIKKQ010000055.1:0-19250 GCA_044360305.1 Pirellulales bacterium | reverse complement strand
CCGGCTTTCGCGCCGTCGCAGCCGACATGGCGTCTGCTCCGGCTTGAGGTCGCCGGGCGGAGCCCGGCTCCGCGCAAGCGATGCTTGCAACGTTGGTGGTCCTCGCAGCCGGTGGATCGGCGGAAGCTCGAGGAGCGTGAGGCGGGCTCAATGTCGCGCCGTCGCAGCCGACATGGCGTCTACTCCGGCTTGAGGTCGCCGGGCACCAGCCCGGCTCCGCGCAAGCGATGCTTGCACCTGGCTCTCGCGCCGTCGCAGCCGACCCGGCGCCTGCGTCAGGCGACCTGGTCGAGCACCGGCAGTGCCGGCAGTCCGTTGGGCTGAAGCCGCGGCGGCGGGGAGGGCAGGGGCCGGAGATCGTCGGGCGTCGCGCGCGGCGGGCCAAAGAGCACGAGCCGGGCCGTGGCCAGCAGTCCGCCCAGCGAACTGAACGTCGCCTCGACCGCCGCCGGCTCGTAGCCGCAGTGCACCATGCAGTCGGCGCACTTGGGATTGCCGCTGGCCCGGCCGTAGCGGTCCCAGTCGGTCTCCTCCATGAGCTCGCGGAACGACCGCGCGTAGCCCTCGTCGAGCAGGTAGCAGGGCCGCTGCCAGCCGAACAGGTTGTAGGTGGGCGTGCCCCACGGCCGGCACTCCAGGTCCCACGCGCCCTTGAGAAACTCGAGGAACACGGGCGATTGGTTGAATTTCCAGCGCCGCGGCGCGTTGGCCAGCATGCGTCGAAAGAGCGACTGACTCCGCTGCCTGGGAAGGAAGTGGTCCTGGTCGGGCGCCTTCGCGTACGAGTAGCCCGGCGAGATCATCATGCCCTCGACACCGAGGGCCATGACCTCGTCAAAGAACCTCCGATAGCGGTCGGGATCGGCGTCGGTAAACAGGGTCGAGTTCGTCGTCACGCGGAAGCCGGCCCGACGGGCGGCCTTGATCGCGGCCACGGCCGCGTCGTACACGCCCTCCCGGCAGACCGCATGGTCGTGCTCCTCCCGCGGCCCGTCGAGGTGCACCGAGAAGGCGAGGTACGGCGACGGGGAGAAGTGCGGCAGCATCTCCTCGAGCTTGAGGGCGTTCGTGCACAGATACAGATACTTCCTTCGGGCCACGATGCCGGCCACGATCTGCTCGATCTGCGGATGAAGGAGCGGCTCGCCGCCGGGGATCGACACGATCGGCGCCCCGCACTCGTCCACTGCCGCGAAGCACTGCTCGGGGCTGAGGTGGGAGCGGAGAATCGCGGCAGGATGCTGGATCTTGCCGCAGCCGCCGCAGGCGAGATTGCAGCGAAACAACGGCTCCAGCATGAGCACGAGCGGGTAGCGGGGGTTGCCCCGCAGCCGCTGCACGGCCACGTGCCGAAGCACCGCCATCATCTGGCCGACGGGCACGCTCATGCGACACGCTCCTGCGGCACGGCCGATCGCGCCGCCGACGCCGCGGCACAGCGGGCCAGGGCGAGCAGCGGAAAGTAGATCGGGTAGTAGTGATAGCGCAGATAGAAGACCTGCGGAAAACCGGTGCCGGTGAACTCCTGCTGCCCCCACGATCCATCCGGCTGCTGCCGGCGGACGAGCCACGACACGCCGCGCCGGGCCGCTGCCGCGCCCCCCCGGCCGGCCGCCACGAGGCCGGCCAGCGCCCAGGCGGTCTGCGAGGCCGTCGGCGTGCCACGGCCGGCGAGCGATCGGTCGGCATAGCTCTCGGGCGTCTCGCCCCAGCCGCCGTCTGCCTGCTGGTGGAGTTCCATCCAGTCGGCGCCGCCGACCACGGCATGGTCGTCGACCGGCACGCCGACCGCCCGCAGCCCCTCGAGAACCTGCCACGTGCCGTAGATGTAGTTGACCCCCCAGCGACCATACCAGGAGCCGTCGGCCTCCTGACAGCGGCGCAGATAGGCCACGCCACGATCGACGGCCGGATGCCCGGCCCGGAGGCCGACCTTCCCGAACGCCTCCAGCACCCGGCCCGCCAGATCCGGCGAACTGGGGTCGATCATCGCGTTGTGATCGGCGAACGGCACCTTGCAGAGGAACTCGCAGTTGTTGTCCCGATCGAACGCCCCCCAGCCGCCGTCGGCATTCTGCATCGCCTCGAGCCAGCGGACGGCCCGCGCGATCGCCGCATCGACGGCGGCGGCCCGGCCGGACGCGTCATCCGTCGTGCGGCCCGGCGCCGCGGACCGACGGGCTTCGCGCCAGGTCGCCAGCGCGATCGTCACCATCGCCGTATCGTCCACGTCGGGGTAGAAGCGGTTCGCGTACTCGAAGCACCAGCCCGAAGGCTCCGCCGTGGTTCGTCGGGCCCAGTCACCGGCCGTGCGGATTTCGTTGGCGAGCAGCCAGTCGATCGCCCGTTCGACCGCCGCCAGCGTGGCGGACGCTCCGACCGTCCCTGCCGCCCGGGCCTCGATCAGGGAGATGGCCGTGATCGCCGTGTCCCAAACCGGCGACCGGCAGGGCTCGAGCCGCGTCGTGCCGTCCGGCTCCCGTTCCACGAGCCGGGCCAGCTGCCCCCACGCCTCGCGGACCTCGGGCGCATCATCGTCGCAGCCCATCGCCCGCAGCGCGATGATGCTCCAGACGATGGGCGGAAAGATCGCGCCCAGCCCGTCGCTCCCCTCGAACCGCGAGAGCATCCAGCGCCGACAGGCCTGAACGGCCCGGGCCCGCAGGGGCGTGAGGCCCAGCGCCTCGCAGCCCTTGATGAGCCGGTCGACGCCCCGAAAAAAACGGGCCCACGGGCTGGTGTCGGCCGGCCGCGGCGGGCCGCGTCGATCGCGGGCGGAGAACAGCTCGGCGATCCCGCGGTCCGCGGGCACGTGGCACACCGGCTTGAACGCCCACATCAGCGACAGCGGCACGATCATCGTCCGCGACCAGGCCGACACGCCGGAGAGGCTGGCGGGAAACCGGTCGGGGAGCAGAACGATCTCCGGCGGCACGGCCGGACAGGCGGCATACGGCATCTGCCCGAGCAGCGCGAGATAGAACCGGGTGAAGCTGTTGACGGCCCACGGCCCGCCGGCCTCGGCGATCGCCCGTCGCGCCAGGCACAGCGGTTCGGAAGCCGCATCGTGGCCGGTGAGCTTGAGGGCGAGATAGGCCTTGACGCTCGCGCTGACGTCCACAGGGCCATCGGGATGAATCGCCCAGCCGCCGCCGGGACGTTGCTGGTCGAGAATCCGCCGCACGCAGCCGGCGACCTCCGCGCCGTCGAGCCTGCCGGCCCAGGCAAGCAGCAGCAGATACTCGCTCTCGAGGATCGTGTCCCCCTCGAGCGGACCGCGCCAGTGGCCGTCAGGCGCCTGGCGTCGCAGCAGCCACCCGGACACGAGATCGACGGGGCCGGCGACCGAGACGGCATCCGGCCTCGGCAGCAGGTCGTGAACCGGCGCCGGTTGTTCCGGCTCGCGCCGCCGCCGAACGCCGCCGGCCACGGCCGCGCAGGCACTCCAGTCCTCGACCGCCCCGCCGACCGCTGGGCACTCCGCCAATTTCGTCCCGGTGAACGTCATGCGACCGTCCCTGCTTGAACGTCTCGCAGGCGATCCTTCGCCCGCGGTCCCGAACCGTGGCCGGAGAATAGAGAACGCCGGGAAACCCGACAAGGGCGGCCGAGCCGACCGAAACACCCAAGCCCCGCCGCACCACGCGACGGGGCAATCTGGGCAGCCTATGACGCGCCGCCGACCGACACCGTGACCCGGGTGCCGCGGCCGGCCAGCGATTCGATCGCGACCTGGCCGTTGTTCAGCTCGATAAGCCGCCATGCCTTCGGCAGCCCGAGCCCGATGCCGCGGCCCGCATCGCGGCCGCTGAAGAACGGGTCGAAAGCCTTGCGCAACGTCTCCGCATCCATCCCCCGGCCGTCGTCGGTCACGGCGATGTCGATGGCATGCCCGGCGGCGTCCCCGCGGGCCCGAACCTCGATCGTGACACGACCACCGTCATCGACGGCCTCGAAGGCGTTGACGACGATGACCCGCAGCGCCTCCTCGACCTGCGCCCGGTCGATCGGCAGTTCCACCCGGGTCGGGGGCGGGCTGTACTCGAACCGCACACGGCGGGAGGCGGCCTGCGTCCGAAAAAGATCGACGACCGCCCCGACCATCTCCGCGGCGTCGACCGGCGCGGGCTGGGGCCGCGGGGGCCGGGCGAAGAGCATCAGTCCGCCGATCATGTCGCGGGCTCGAAACGCCTGATCGACGATCGTGGCCAGCCGCCGGCGCCGCTCGGGATCCTTCTCGTCGGGGAGCAGCGACTGGGCGCGGGCGGCGATGTTCGCCAACGGGTTGTTGATCTCGTGCCCCGCACCGTAGGCCAGCTCGCGGACCGCCTCCAGCCGGGCGGAGGCGACGCCCTTGGCGAACGCTCCGGCGGCGTCCGCGGTGGCGGCGAAGGCCTGCACAGCGTCGAGCAAAACGGCGGCCTCCACCGTCCGCGGCTCGGCCGCGGCCGTCGGCAGCCCACGCCACGACAGCATCCCGATCAGGCGACCGACGGCATCGCGAGACGACGTCGCGTCGGGCAGTCCGCGGCCGGCATCGGCACCGAGCCACGCCGCGACCGCGGGATCGCCGGCAGCCGCCAGCCAGCGATCCTCGGTCGGCCGCAGCACGACGCGGGCCAGCGCCAGACATCCGGCCGGCGACACCGAATGCCAGCGGCCCGGCTTTTCCCCGTCGGCCACGAGCAGCGACACGTCGGCATCTGCGGTCACCGAGAGCTGGTCCATGGGCGGCCCCGACGGACAACGAAACCGCCCGCGCCCCGAAGGGCGCGGGCGGCGATTGTGATCCCGATGTCCCGCGTCAGGAACCGGCCACGCCCGACTCGATGTCGAGCAGGCTGCAGATCCGGTCGACGAGCACCTCGGCCTCGAACGGCTTCTGCAGGAACTCGTTGGCCCCCGAGGCCTTGAGATCCTCGATCTTGTCCGGTTCGCACATGCCGGAAATGCAGATGATCCGCACCTCGTCCATCGTCGAGTCGCTGCGGACCCGCTGACAGACCTCCTTGCCGTTGATGTCGGGCAGCATGACGTCGAGCACGATCAGGTCCGGACGGTAATCCTTGACCATCATGCCGGCGTCGAAGCCGTTGTTGACGCTCCGCGTCTCGAAGCGGCCGTCCCGCTCCAGCACGTCGGTGATCAGGTCGACGAGATCCTGATCGTCGTCCACGACGAGGATCTTCCGCCGCCCGCTCTCCAGCGCGTCGGTCGGAATGCCGTTGTCGCGCATGAACAGGAACAACTGGTCCCGCGGGATCCGCCGGAACCGGCTGCCCGGCACCCGAAATCCCTTCAACTGCCCGGAGTCGAAGCAGCGAATGATCGTCTGCTGGCTCACCTTGCAGATCTTCGCCGCCTCGCCGGTCGTATACACGGTCTTTTGCATCTGCTTCCCACCCTCTCCCTAGCCGTGGTACAGCTAGTCAAAGCGGTGCCCGGGGCATCCTCATCCGCGAATCAGCCCCGAACGCCTAGGCCTCCATGCTGCTCACAATCGACCTCCCTGCCGCGTGGTTCGCCCACGGCCCGGCATTCCCTGCCGACGCAGACGCCCGCCCTGAATGCAGGCGGACGAACGGGCCGGTCGGAATCGGGCCCGAGAATAAGCGGTGAAGAGGACTCCAGTTCCTCCAGCCGCTTCCCTGCGGGTCATCCCTGCCAGACCTCCCAACTCTACAGGTGCCGCGCGCAGCGAGTCAAGGCCGATCCAACCGACGCAAACCCCTTGTTTGCAGCGGTTTGCACGCTCGCGGCCGTCGTGCATCACGGGCCTGCTCGACCGATTCACCACAGCCCCCGAAGCCTGCCCCAGGCCCCGCGTCAGGCCGGGGCGACGATCTCCAGCAGTTCGACGGCCGGCCGGCCGTTGACCGAGATTTCGGCGACACGCCCCCAGGCCGGGCCGCTGGCGCCGCCGAACAGCCCCTGCAGGTGCGGTCCCGGCTCGACTTCGAGCAGCCTGACCCGCTGCACCTCCAGTAGCAGCCCGGCGCCGATGAGGATCCGTCCGAGGGGAATTTTTCCGGCGCGTATGGCGACCGCGACCTCGCGATCCACCGCACCGAGATCGAGCCGCACGATGCCGTGCTGCACCACCGCGCCGTCGGGCCCGAGAAGGAGGATCTCCCGCGCGTACCCGGCCGCGGCGTCACCGGGATCGCCGTCGGCCCGCTCCGCCACGACCCGCAGCGCGACGGGGCCGCCGTGCCGACGTTCCATGGCCACGGTCATGTGCTGGCGGTGATCGAGCAGGTCCCGGGCGGCCTGGGGCATCGAACCGCCGTCGATCGGCCGCAGCCGGCCGAAGTCGGCGGGGCGGGGATGAAAGATGCGGACGAGCCGCAGCCCGCGATCGACGGGATCCGTCAAGGCTTGCGATGCGGTCATGCGCCACGTGAGGAGGCGCCGCGAATCGCGCCGCACACCAACCACGAGTGTGGCAGGGGAGCCGTGATCGTTCAACCGCCGAACCCGCGGCCGGGGATCAGCCGACGTGGACCGCGGCCGCCCCCTCCGGAACGGCGAGATCGAGCAGGAACTCGAGCACCTCGCGAAGCCGCGGCAGTCGGCACGAGGCGACGGCGGCGGAGGCGGCGGAACGCTGCTCGTCCACGATCGCCACGGCCCGGCGGAAGACGTCGGCCCGCTCGTACAACAGCCGGGCCTCGGCCAGCGCGGCCGCGGCGACCGCCGGCGTCGGAGCGGTCGCCGCCTGACGGCCGAGGGCCATCAGGCGATCGGCGTCGGCCGGCGACAGTCTCTCCAACGCCAGCGCCCACATCAGCGTCGGCCTGCCGCCGAGCAGGTCTCCCGCGGCGGTTCGGTCGTTCTCCAGATCGCCGCTCCAGTCCTTGAGATCGTTGAGAACCTGGAAGCCGATGCCCACATGGAGGGCGTAGCGGTCGATCGGTCCGACATCGGCGGCCAACGGACCGGCGAGACGCACGCCGATCCGCAGGGCCGCCTCGAAGGCCGGCGACGTCTTTAGGCCATAGATCGTCAGCGCCTCGTCGGGGAGGAGCCGCTTGTCGGCCGCATCCCGCCACCAGAGTTCGGCCCCCTGGCCGCGGGCGAGCCGCACGTGGGCATCGGACAGGATGCCGACGAGGTCGCGGCTGCAGCCGTCATCCACCCCGGGCAATCCGGCGACGATCCGGTAGCCGGCCCCGACGAGATAGTCGCCGACGTTGATCGCCGTCGGCACACCCCGCTCGACGTGGACGGTCGGCCTGCCGTACCGCATCCGATCATCATCTTCGATGTCGTCGTGCACCAGCGACGCCTTGTGAAACACCTCGATGGCCACGGCGGCCGCCTGGACCGCGTGCCTGGGCACCAGGCCGGCCGGATCGTCCCTGGCCAAGCGACGATCGGCGACGACGGCATCGAATGCCGCGAGGGTGATAAACGGACGCAGGAACTTGCCGCCGCGGGTGAGGAATTCGCCAGCCACGTCCGCCGTCGCATCGAGCGGCGCGAGCCGGCCGACGTCCGCCGGCGACGCCGGAAACAACCCGCCGAAGCCGAGTTGTTGCGACATCCCGCCGAGCGCCGCCGACGTGAACAGCCCCGCCGCCTCGCGAAGCAGCGGGAGATAGTCGCCCACCGGCGCCCCGGGGCCGGCCACGCCGAGCAACCCCAGCACCCAGTCCACGTCGATCGCGGCCGCGGCCGTCGCCGTCGCACAATTCGCCCCGGCCGCTCGGCCGGCGGCAGCGGGCTCGAAAGGAACGGCGGCCACCGGCAGGGAAAAGGCCGGCAGCATTCCGAACGCCTTCTCCAGATCACCGAGCCGCGCGACGCCGAGCACGCCGTCGTATTGCCCGGTGACGAGCGACCCGATCGCGGAGACGGCCCTGGCCGTTGGCTCGACCGCCCAGCCGGAGTCGCGGGCGGCCGCCCAGATCGTGGCGATGCTGCAACTCGGTCCGCACGTGCGCGGGGGGCCGACGTCACCGGGCAGCCGGGGGGCCGTGGCCTGGCAGTCGGGCAGCAGGAGCAACCGCCTGCCCTGCGGGCCGGACGCGATTCGATCCCGCCAATATTCGGAAACGATGGTGACCATCGCCCAGCCGACGTGCTCCGGCCCGCCGCCGGCGCGGCGGACGAGCGGTTCGGCATGGCTGCGCAGGCCGGCCGCGGAGCGGACCGTCGCGGGCAGCCCCTCGACCTTCCACGTCGAGACGAGGTCGGCGGCCAACGCCCGCAGACGCTCCCGCAGCGGCTTCGCCGCGGGACAGGCCAATTCGCCACGGTCGCCGGCTCGCTGACCGATCGACCTGTCATCCGCCGCCGGGCGATCGAGGGCTGCAGAACGTTGCAAGACACACCTCAGGCTGTGACGGACACCATGCCCCACGGCACCGTGGTTGGAAACCGCATTTCCGCCCCGGACCTAACGGCCCGCGGCACAGGCCATCCCTGCCGGCCTGCCCGGGGCTGCGACCGGTGGGCAGACCACGGCTCGGGGCAGGGTAAAAGACGGCCCCGAACCTGTCGAGTCGGACGGACCGCGTTCACGGACCCCGGGCCCCGGCCGCGTTCGCCCGGCGGTCGTTCAGCGGTCGAAAAATCGGGGCAGCAGCGCATCGACCCGGAGCAGGCCCTGACGGGAGAGCACCGGTTCCGGCTCGAGTCGCTCGACGTCGCCCGACTCGGCCAACGCCCGCCACTCGGCGGCCCACTCGACGAGCGGATCGATGCCGAACGTGCGCCGCAGGCGTTCCACGTCGAGCCGGCCGCGTTTCAGGCCGAGCACCGTCTGGCGGATGAACAGTTCCCGGCGCGTGGGCCGCAGACCGCGGGCCACCGGCAGGCGGCCGGCCTCGACCGCGCCCAGATAGTCGTCCCAGTGGCTGGCATTCTGGTAGTGCAGGCCCGAGATGTGGCCGAAACTGGCGACGCCGAGCGCGGCGAGGTCGCTCCCCTCCCAGAGCATGTCGCGGTAGCGAAACTGCACCCGCTGCGGGTCGCGCACGAGCGTGTAGCCGCTGGACACCGAGTAGCCCGCCGCCAGGAACCGGTCGAATGCCCAGCCGACCCAGGCCCGTTTGGTCTGCCAGTCGGCGACCGGAATCGCGTCGCCGCCGACTGCGCCGGCATCGCGGGCGTCACGGACGAACACCGTGTTGAAGGGGAGTTCCATCTGGTAGATCGTCACGCTGTCGGCGCCGAGCGCGAGCGTCCGCTCGACGGTCCGCTGCCAGGTCTCGAACGTCTCGCCGACCATGCCCGCGATCAGATCGACGTTGGTGCTGGGAAAGCCGGCGGCCTGGATCCAGTCCCAGGCCCTGAGGATCTCGGCGGACAGGTGGGCCCGCCCGTTGGCCTCGAGAATCTCGTCGGAGAAGTTTTCCACGCCGAGCGAGATCCGCGTCATGCCCAGCGCCCGCAGGGCCCGGACCTTCGGCTCCGAGAGCGTGCCCGGCTCGCACTCGAAGGTCACCTCCTCGGCCGCGTCCCAGCCGAAGCTGGCATGGAGCCCCGCGACGAGCCGCTCCAGCTGCTTCACGGACAGGAACGAGGGCGTGCCGCCACCGAAGTAGACGTAGCGGAGTGGCCGGCCGGCGACGGCGGGGCGGGCGGCGACGAGGGCCGCCTCGGCGGCCAGGGCCTGCGAATACCGTTCGACGTCGGCCGCGGCGACGTCGGTGTAAACGCGGAAGTAGCAGAACTTGCACCGCTTGCGGCAGAAGGGGACGTGCAGGTAGAGACCGAGGGGCACGTCGGTCGGCGAGGCGTCGAAGGCCGCCAGCACGTCGGGCACGGCGGCGTCGGTCCACCGGGAGAACGGCGGATAATTGGCGACGAAATAACTGCCGGGCTCGGTGGCGTCGCTCATCGGCTGCGGCCCGCGGGGCCGTCCTCACGGTTTCCCTCCGTTGTACCCTCCCCGGCCAGGCCTGCCCCGGGGGGCCGCGAATTTGCCTGCGCACCGGGGGTGAACTAGGCTTCGCCCCGGCCGGTCCCACCCGCAGATCTCGGACACCATCATGCTTCCCGTCGCCATCACCGCCGCGGTCGTTCTCCTCCTCGTCGTCCTCCTCGGGGTGCGGATCGTGCCCCAGCAGACGGCCCACGTCGTCGAGCGGCTCGGCCGGTTCAACGGCGTGCTCACGCCGGGACTCAACGTGATCGTGCCGTTCATCGACAAGATCGCCTACCGGCACACGCTCAAGGAGGTGGCCCTCGACATTCCGGAGCAGGTCTGCGTCACCAAGGACAACGTCCAGGTGGCGGTGGACGGCGTGGTTTTCCTCCAGGTGATCGACCCCAAGCTCGCCTCCTACGGGATCACCAACTACTCGTTCGCCGTGTCGCAGCTGGCCCAGACGACGATGCGGTCGGAGATCGGCAAGATCGTCCTCGACAAGTGCTTCGAGGAACGGAGCAACATCAACGCGGCCGTCGTCGCGGCGATCGACGAGGCGGCCGCCGGCTGGGGCGTCAAGGTGCTGCGGTACGAGATCAAGAACATCACCCCCCCCGACACCGTGCTCGTGGCGATGGAGAAGCAGATGCAGGCCGAGCGCGAGAAGCGGGCGACGATCCTCCAGTCCGAGGGGGAGAAGCAGTCGGCCGTCAACGTCGCCGAGGGGCAGAAGCAGAAGGTCGTGCTCGAGTCCGAGGCGCAGCGTCAGCAGCAGATCAACCGGGCGGAGGGCGAGGCGGCCGCGATCATCGCCGTCGCCGATGCCACCGCGCAGGGCATCCGCCGGGTCGCCGACGCGATCCGCTCCGAAGGGGGACTGGAGGCGGTCCAGCTCCGGGTCGCCGAACGGCTCGTCGAGCAGTACGGCAAGCTCGCCAAGGAGACCAACACGATGATTCTCCCGGCGAACTTCGCCGACATGGGCAGTCTGATCACCGCAGCCATGGCCGTGGTGAAGCGCGGCGAGACTCCCCGGGCATGACCCGGGACGGGTGGGCTTCGAGATCACGGAGGAGCCGATGAACGACCTGCTGACCCCGACGACGTTCTGGCTGACGCTGGGGTTCCTGCTGATGGCGCTGGAGCTCGCCTCCGGCGCGGCCGTGCTGATCTTCTGCGGACTGGGCGCCCTCGCGGTGGGCGTCCTGCTGGCCGTGGGCCTCGACCTGTCGATCGGGTGGCAGGCGGTGCTGGCCGCCGGGCTGGCACTCGGCTTCACGCTGCTGCTGCGGCCGCTCGTCCGCCGCTGGCTGCGGCCGGCGCACGGCGGCTACGTGGACCACGTGGGTGCGGTGGTCGTGGCGGAGACGCCGGTCGATCACCATCTGCCCGGCATCGTGCGGCACCGGGGCACGGTGTGGCAGGCGCGGACGGTCCGCGGCGAGTCGCTGGCCGCGGGAGAGCAGGGGGTCGTGACGGGCGTCGAGGGGATCGAACTCCGCGTCCGCAGAGCCTGACGGGCCCGGGCCGGGCGAGGCCGCCGAGAGGCGACCGCGGACCGGGAACGGCGGCCCGCCGCGGTCACAGTCCCCGGGCGGCCAGCAGGTCGTCGAAGTCGCGGAGGTGATAGCGGACCTCCGCCCGATCGAGCACCTTGCACAGGCTCCGCAGCGCGATTCCCATGCCGTCGGGACCGCTGGTGCCGCCGAACTGCCCGCCGCCGCGGACGTGCGGTTCGAGGTCGAGGAACACGCCGGGGATGCCGCGCCGGGACAGCTTTTTGGTGAGCGCCGGGAGCATGCCGCGCAGGTCGGCGAGGATCCGCTCGTGGCCGCCGGCGCCGACATCGGCCGGCACGAAGCCGGCCAGCGCGTCCTCGTCCACGTGACCGCCCCGGGCCTTGCCCGCCGTCACCTTTCGGTAGTCCTTGATGTGCACCCAGCCGAGACCGGGCCGCATCGCCTCCCACTGTTTCCAGACCTCGGCGGAGTTGAAACCCTGCACGATCAGGTTCGCGGCATCGAACACGAGCACGAGGCCGGGATGATTGACGCGCTTGTGGATCTCGGCGAGCAGGTGGCCGGTGCGGCCCACGAGGTTCGCCTCGACCTCGAGGCCGAACGTCAGGTCAGACCGGTGGCAGGCCTCGGCGATCCTGCCGATCTGGTCCACCGCCTGTTCGAGGTGCTCCTCGGGCCGGGCCGCCTTGGGAGGGTAGAAGGAGAATCCGCGGATCAGCTTGGTTTCGAAGGCGTGGGCCAGTTCGCAGGCCCGGGCCACGTCCCTGGCGAGGTAGCGGGCGAAGGGGACGTAGGCGTTGCTCGTGCCATCCTCCTCGTCGCGGAGCTTGACCTTGCCGATCGGCGAGGCGATCGAGGCCACGTTGAGCCCGTACTCGTCCTCGAGGTGACGAATGGTGCGGATCTCGCCAAGCGTGAGCTTCATGACGTTCTTCACGCCCTTGCCGACGTCGATATTCCGCAGGCTGTAGTACTCGAGGCCGAGCGCGGCGAGCGCGGAAAACTGCTCCACCGCCGTCAGGTGGAAGGCCGCTTCGTCGGCAAGTGCGGAGAGCAGGACGGCGGGCTTGGGCATGGGTCGGGTTCCGGGGTGGAGGGAAGCGGCCGGCGGGGACGGTCCCTGCAGTCCGGGGGAAGGATAGCGGCGAACCGGCGACTTCGCCGACGCCGTACCCACACACGGGCAAAAAACCGGTGTTTTTTACGGTTTTCGGCCGGGGACTTCGTCCGCAGGCATGGTACGGATGAAAGCAGAGAGGGTGGCTGGCACGGCGGGCCTCGAGCCGTGGCTCACGGACGTTCGCGACGATGATGATCAAGCCGCTCAACGCGCGACCGCTCTGCAAGTCGTTGTCGACAGCGTACCAAGGTAGACTCCCGCAGGACCACCAGAAGGATCCTCCAGAAAGGGGCCTTGTGATGAAAAGACTTAGAAATCCCGCGCGCCTGATGCGGGCAGTTCTCGCTGTGGGCCTCGGCCTGGCGGTCCTCGCGGGGCAAGCCCCGGCCGAGGATGCGGCCGCGGGTGCCGGTGAATCCGCGGAAAAGCACCGGGCCGCGACGGCTCCCGACCGGATCACCATTGGAGCGATCCGCTGGGACGCCTGGTTCGACGACAAGGTGAACCCCTACGAAAAAAACCTCGCGGACAGGAAATGGCACGGACGGCTCCCCTTCTACGCCACGGTGACCTCGGACACCGAGGTCGAGGTTCACGGCGACACGCCGGAGGCCGTCGATCAGGAGATCGCCTACGCGAAAGCCGGAGGCATCGATTACTTCGCCTTCATCTACTACTGGAAGGGCGCCAGGGGCGACGGGTTCGAACACGACAATTTGAATCGGGCGCGGCGGCTGTATCTGAAGAGCAAACGCAAGGCCGACATCAACTTCTGCCTGATCGTCTATCCCCGGCAGAACGAGGATGAGATCCGTGAGTGGATCGACATGATGCAGGAGCCGAACTACCAGAAGGTCGCCGGCGGCCGGCCACTCCTGTACCTGATGTTCTGGGACAACTCCGAATCCCCCGAGAGGGTGTTCGGGTCAATGGAAAAGGCACGGGCCCACATCGAGAACCTGCGCAAGCGAATCATCGATTCCGGCCAGAAGAACCCCTACTTCGTGGCGATGACGCAGTCGCCGGCGGCGGGCGCCGCGGCGGTCGCGGGCGCGGGCCTGGACGCGATGGGCGCCTACACCTCCTTCGGCGGCCCCGATTACGCCGGACTCTGCAAGGCCCACGCCCGGCACTGGGACGGGATGAAGGCGACCGGCAGAAAGGTGGTGCCGAATCTGACCGCCGGCTGGGGCGGACCACGCGACAACCTCGGGGACAGGCAGCAGCCCACCCCCGACGCGCTGGCGGCCCACGTCCGCTCGGCCTTCGCCTGGGTCGACGCGAATCCAGATGGCGCCGAGGCGAAGACGATGTTGTTCTACGCCTGGAACGAGATCGACGAAGGAGGTTGGCTCGTTCCCGACAAGGGGCAGGGGACCGCCAAGCTGGACGCCATTCGCGGCGTCGTCGAGGAACGAAACCGGCGCGGGCGCTGATGACCGTCGCGGAGAGGCGCCGCCGAAGCGAACGTCCGGCGACGGGGCGTGGGCGGCCCCGACCAGCGAACCGCGCGAGGCTCGAGTCTGCCCCGTATCAGACGGGGCCGAGGTGGTCGGCAGCAGGGTGGGAGACCGCGATCCGCGAGCGGATGCCGCCGCGCGGCGTGAACTCGGCCAGCAGCGTCATACGGCGCGGTTGAAGCACCGCCACGAGGTCGTCGAGAATCCGATTGGTGACGTTCTCGTAGAAGATCCCTTCGTTGCGGAACGACTGCAGGTAGACTTTGAGGCTCTTGAGTTCGACACAGCGCTGGTCCGGGACGTACCGGAACGTCAGCGTGCCGAAGTCGGGCTGCCCCGTCTTCGGACAGACCGACGTGAACTCGGGACAAATGATCTCGATCGTGTAGTCCCGCCCCGGGAACTGGTTGGCAAACGTCTCCAGCTGGTCCCGGGACGGCGGTGTGAAAGTGCTCATGCAGCGGAGTGTGCCATGAAATCGGCCGGCCCGGTAGTCGCCCCGGATTCCGCGGGGCAGGGGGCCACGGCGGCCCCGGCCGACGGCCGCCAGGCGGTGGCCCTCCTCTCGGGCGGCCTCGACTCGGCCACCGCCGCCCTCTGGGCACGGGCGCAGGGCTATGGCCTGACCGCCCTGACGATCGACTACGGCCAGCGACACCGCACCGAGATCGACGCCGCCCGCCAGGTGGCGGCGGCCCTCGGCATCGCCGAACACGTCGTGCTGCCGATCGACCTCACCGCCTTCGGCGGCAGCGCCCTCACCGACGCCGCGATCGCCGTGCCACACGGCCGCTCCGCGTCGGAAATCGCCCACGGCATCCCGGCCACCTACGTCCCGGCCCGCAACACCGTGTTCCTGTCGCTCGCCCTCGCCCTCGCCGAGGCCCGCGGCGCGGCGGCGATCGTGATCGGCATCAACGCCATCGACTACAGCGGCTACCCCGACTGCCGGCCCGAATACCTCGCCGCCTTCGCCCGCATGGCGGCCCTCGGCACGAAGGTGGGCGTCGAGGGCCGCCCCGTCGAGTTTCTCGCACCGCTGGCCGGCCTCTCCAAGGAGGCGATCGTGCGGCTCGGCCTGTCGCTCGGCCTCGATCCCGGCCTGACGACGAGCTGCTACGATCCCGGCCCCGACGGCCGCCCCTGCGGCAGCTGTGATTCCTGCCTGCTGCGGGCCGCGGGCTTCGCCGCCGCCGGCGCGACCGATCCCCGGTCGGCACCGGACCGGTGGCGCTGAGCGGCCGGAGACACCGCCGTGCGGATCGCGGAAATCTACCCGTCGCTGCAGGGAGAAGGGCTGCTGGCCGGCACGCCGAGCACGTTCGTCCGCACCAGCGGCTGCAACCTGCGCTGCGTGTGGTGCGACACCCCGTTCACGTCGTGGCGGCCCGAGGGACGGAGCATGACCATCGCCGAGGTCGTCGCCGCCGTGAAAGGCTGCGGCCCGCGGCACGTCGTCGTCACCGGCGGCGAGCCGCTCCTGTTTGCGGAGGTGGGGCCGCTGTGCACCACCCTCCGGTCCGCCGGCCACCACGTCACGATCGAGACCGCCGGCAGCGTGCTGCCCCCGGAGGGCGTGCCCGAGTCCGACCTGATGTCGATCAGCCCGAAACTCTCCTCCTCGACCCCGCCGGCCGACACGCCCGGCGACTGGGCCGCGAGGCACGAATCGTCGCGGCGCCGCGACGACGTCCTCCGGACTCTCGCCGCCTCGGCGCCGTACCAGTTCAAGTTCGTGGTCGAGACTCCGGCCGACATCGCGGAGACGGTCCGCTGGATCGACGAACTCGGCCCGGCCATCGACCGCAGCCGTGTGCTCCTCATGCCCCAGGCCCGGACGGCGGCGGAACTGGAGTCGCGGTCGGCCTGGCTGGCCGGGGAGTGCGCCCGGCTCGGCTTTCGGCTCGCCCAGCGGCACCACATTCTCTGGTTTGGTGGTCGTCGCGGCACGTGACCGTTCAGACGCCACCGGCCGGGGCCGACCGCCCCGCTCAGGCCGGCTTCGCCTTGGCGTGCCCGCGCGGGCCGAAGGCCAGCACCGTGGCGGCGCCCACCGCCACCACGAGCATCCCGGCCAGAAAGAACGGGCTGACCGCCGTCGTGGGCGTGCGGGTGAGCGCGAGCGTGGTCAGCGTGTTGATCACCGGCGCGCACCCGAACACCACCGGCATCACCGTGAACGGCTTGCCGCCGAGGTTGAAGGCGAGGATCGTGCCGAGCGCCCCGAGGGCCCCGAGCGATCCGGCCGCCAGACTCCAGACCGTGCCGCCGAACTGCCACGTGCCGGAGTCCCCCATCGGCCCCAGCAGGGCGAGCGGCACGAGCACGGCGATGAGGAAGTAGGCGGCGCCAATGCAGAGCAACGGCCGCAGCCGGCTGCCCCCCATCGCCCCCTGACCGCGGTGCAGGACGGGGCCGTAGGCTCCCCAGCAGAGGAGCGCCATCAGCGTCGCGAGCAGCACTTCGACGAGCCGCTCGGCCTTTCGCTCCACCGTTCGCGCGGGCCGCTCCGCTCCGGCCACGGCGTCCGCCGCCGCACCGGCGTCGGTGCCGCCGGCCGCGACACTGGCGGCGGCCGGCGCCGGCGCCGCGTGCCCGGCCGCCTGCGGCTTGAAGACGAGCACCGTCACCGCCCCCGTGACGACGAGCAACAACCCGGCGAGAAACGGCGCCTTGAGCTGGTCGAACGCCCGGTTCATCAGCGCCGTCAGCAGCGTGTTCACCACCGGCGCACCACCGAACACCAGCGGCATGACGTAGATCGGCCGGCCGCCGAACCCGAGCGCCAGAATCACCCCCAGGGCACCGAGGGCCCCGGCGGCCCCGGCGAGCAGGCTCCAGACGATGCCCTTCGCGGTCCACGAGCCGCGCTCGCCCCAGCCGCCGAGGATCGCCGCCGGAATCAGCACCGCGATCAGGAAGTAGGCCGCCCCCACGCAGACGAACGGCCGGAGGCTCGAATGCATCGCCTCGCGGCCGAAGTGCAGCACCGGCCCGTACGCCCCCCAGCAACAGGCCGTGAGGGCGATGGCGGCGAGCATCCCGATGAACTGCAGCATGCGAAAACCTCCGTGGACGGTCAGGCAATCATACGACGGGGTCGGTCCACGGCCCCCAGAAGCTCGAGGGCGGCGGCACCGACCTGCTCGACCGCGATCAGCCGCATGCAGTCGTGGTGCCCCAGCGGGCAGACGGCCTGGGCACAGGGCGCGCATGGGAGATCAAGGCGAATCTCGCGGCATGTCCCCGGCGCGGACCGGCCCGACAGCGGATCGGTCGGCCCGATCAGGGCCACCGTCGGCACACCGAAGGCGGCGGCGATGTGCCGCGGGCCGCTGTCGGACGTGATCGCCAGCGCGGCCCGGCGGTAGATCGCCTTCGACAGGCCGAGGGGAAGGTCGTCCACGTCGCCGAGGCCGCGGACGGCCGCGTTGTCGGCGAGGGCGACGACCTCCCGGGCCTGCGGCCGGTCACCAGGTCCGCAGTGCACGAGCACGCGGCTGCCCGGCAGCCGGCCCGTCAGCCAGCGGGCGAGGGCGGCATGGTTGGCCCCTCCCCAGGCTCGGGCCGTGCCGTTGGAACTGTTGTCGTTGAGCACGACGAGCGGACCGGACGCGCCCGGCACGAACCCCGGAAACAGCCCGGCGAGCACGGCGTCGGCCCGCTCCTCGTCGGCGGGCATCGTCGCGAGTTCCAGGTCGAGCGGCCCGTCGGCGAGCCCGATCGCACGACCGATCAGGGCAAACGCCTCGGGCGGCGCGAGCATCGCGCCGGCCGGCCCCCGCACCACGTCGGTCAGCAACGGCCGCCGCCAGTTGCCGCCGAACCCGACCCGTCGCCGGGCGCCCCCCGCCCAGGCGAGCGCGGCGGCCGACAGCGACCCGGGGAGCACGACGGCGACGTCGGCCCGCAGGCGACGGAGTGCCGCGGCCGCCGCCCGAAAGCCGACGGCCGGATCGCGTTTGTGGCGATCGTACAAAATCGCGTCGTCGAGCCACGGCGTGCCGGCGAGCAGGTCGGCGAACAGGGGCCGCATCACGCCCGTGATGCGCGTTCCCGCCCCGAAGTGGGCGCGCAGACCGCGGAGCAGGGGCGTCGCCATGCAGACGTCGCCCACCCAGCGCGGGAGAATGACGGCGATCCGGCGGGGCGATTCCATGCCGAGACGGTAGCGGCCGGAGGCGGATTTCCGCAACGCCGGCCTACGGCGCGTGGCTGCCCATTCCCATGCCACCGCAAAAATTGCCGGTCGGCCGCGGCTGCCGGGGCTGCACCCCCACGGTCGCAGCGACGATCTGGGCGGCAAGCGCATGGAAATCGGCCTTCGCCGACTGGACCACGAGATTCTCGGCAAGCGCCCCGACCTTGGCCGCGGGATCACCGTCACCGGCCAGCGAGGCATTGCAGAGGTCGGCGAGTTTGGCGACGAGTTCGTCGCGAACGTTCTTGTCCGTGCAGCGATACATCCTGACGACGGGCGTCCGGCGCGGCTGACCTGTGGCGTCGAGGAATTCGGCCAACGCCCGTTCATGCATCCCGCGGAGCAGCGCCTCGATCTCGCCGTGAATCGCTTCTGTCTGCAGGATCACGAGCAACGGCTCACCTCCTTCCGCCGGCCGAATCTGGCCGTTGCCACCCTGATCCGCCCACACGCCCGGGCCACCGACGGTGTTCGTGATCGTGTCGATCAACGACTGAAAATCGACCGGCGGGTTGGCCGTCCCCAAGGGAAGGGGATAGAGCCGTGTCGCGAGCATCTCGGCGGCCTTTTCCGTCGTCGTGACCACGAGCCGCTCGCCTCGGATGCCCCACGTCAGGTCCAGTTGATCGAGCACGGACTGAAGCACGCCGCGCAGGCTTTCCCCCTTCGCGCCGATATGGACGACCGGCGCGTCAAGCTCCATTCCGGCCTCTTCGAGTGCCTTCTGATCGGTGTGCACGTGAACGTTCCACTGGCGGCCAATCGCGACCAATGCCTCGCGCAGGGGAGTCTCGTTGAACTCCACGACGTCGTCGTGGGCCTTGGCCAGCGCCGCATCGACCGCGGCCCGGGCCCGGCCTGCGGCTTCCGTCGCGGTGAGCGGCACGGAGCGGTAGCCCTGCGACGGTTGCCGCACGCCGACCTGCGGATAGATCGGAGGGGCGACGGGAGCCGGCGCCGGAGCCGGCGCGGGCGTTCCCTTGTTCGCGGGGCCGGCGACTTGGGCAACGCCCGTGACGGGCACGGCAACGACCTGGGCGACCACCACGTCGGCCGCACCCGCGGCCCACCA